>JAZRTK010000021.1:0-7360 GCA_045651985.1 Eubacteriales bacterium | reverse complement strand
CGATCCTTTTTCGATGATCGGATAAAATAAAAGAAGTCGGGCAGATGCCCGACGGCTTTTATTTTTTGATCTTACGCCTTTTCGTTCTCCAGGAACTTTACGATGTCACCAACGGTCGTGAACTCGTGAATGTCGTCGTCGGGGAACTGAATGTCAAATTCCTCCTCGCAACGCATTGCAAGATCCATAAGCTCAACGGAGTTGATTCCAAGGTCCTGAGAAAGGTCGCTTGTGATCTCGATGTCAGTAGCGTCAATGTCAAATTCATCAACTAAAAGTGCCTTCAACTTATCAAACATAATTAAATCCTCCAAACCGCATATACGGTAAAAATATATTTAAACCTTAAAGTTTATTTAACCTTAAATCGCTGGATCTTTCTCGAAGTGGTTCTCTCGAAAGGCTCTTTTCTGATAATGACCTGGTGGATCTGCTTGTAGGAAGGCAGAGCCTTGTTGACCTCGTCAACAGCACGCTTGATAGCGTCTCGGATCTCTTCGTCCGTCTTGTCTTTGAGCAGGTCGAAGTTGGGAACTGCAATTGCCGTTACAGCGGGTTCGCCCTGAGCGTTGTCGCGGGACATGACCACCACCTCGGAAATTATCTCAATGGGAGTAAGATACTCCTCGATCTCCTCGGGGAACACGTTCTTACCGTTTGAAAGAATGATCACGTTCTTCTTTCTTCCCGTAATGAAGATGTAGCCCTTGCTGTCCATATATCCGATGTCGCCGGTTCTGAACCAGCCGTCCTCGGTGAACGCCTCGGCGGTAGCCTCCTCGTCCTTGTAATAACCCATCATTACGTTATCGCCCTTGACTAAGATCTCACCTGTTTCCTCACCCGGGGTATAGTCGATCTTGACACGGCAGCCTTCAACGGGCTGACCTACCGAATGGAGCTTCACCTTACCGGGGCGGTTTACCGCGACCAGAGGTGCACACTCGGTAATACCGTAGCCTTCAAGAATGGTAATACCGAAAGCGTAAAAATCCTTTACCAGCTGTGGGCTGAGGGGCGCTCCGCCGCAAACGATGCTCTTTACGTTTCCGCCCAGGGACTCGGAAATTTCTTTGAACAGCTTCTTTCTTATGTCGATACCGACTGTCATAAACGCATTTTCAAGCCCGATACCGAGCTTCAGCTTCTTTTCGATACCCTTTCTCTTTGCTTCGGTCCAAATCTTCTTGTGAATGGTTTCAACGTAAAGAGGAACAAGCACCAGGGTATTGGGCTTGAAGCGTGCAAAGTTCTTCATTACGTGCTTGAGCGAATCGTTGATATTCACGGTGCAGCCTATGTTCATGGCAGACAGATTCTCGCAGGTCATCTCGTAGGTGTGATGAGGAGGAAGTACCGAAACGAAGGTATTTCTGTCGTCGTAGGACATAGATCCGCAGGAGGCGTTTATAGCCGCCGTCAGGTTGCGGATAGATAGCATAACGCCCTTTGCCGTGCCCGTAGAGCCCGATGTAAAGATAAGCGCTGCCATCTTTTCACGGTCGGGATCGGAATCCTCGTATGCAGTGTTCCCCTCTGCCAGAGCTGCTTTGCCGAGAGCAACCATCTTCTTGAACTTAATGTTTCTCCCGTCCTCTATATACTTTTCTTTATTTGGGGTTATCGGAATGAACTTTTCGATAAAATCGAGCTTTTCACGAATGCGGTCGATCTTCTCATTCATGGACTCGGTGTAGACCAGCGCCTTTACCTCGGAATGGCGGAGGAAATGAACGGTCTGATCGTCGCTCAGCTCCGGATCAAGAGGAACGATGTAACCGCCCATGTTGACCGTTGCGAGATAAGCAACGATATAACGAGGGTGGAGAGTACCCATAACGGCAACGCCGCCAATCAGGTTTTCCGTTGCAAGAGCTGTTCCGAAAGCGACAACCTCATCGTATATTTTGTTATAGGAAAATTCCTTGAAATCCTCGCCGGACTTGTAAACGTAAGCAGCTTTGTCGCCGTATATCTGTGCATTGCTCTTGACCAGATCCTTTATATCGGCAATGATCTTCGGCTTCTTTGCGCCTTTTAAGTCGTTCTTCATTCTCATAACATTGTACCGTTACCTTTCATAAAGCCGGGAGACGCGGTCACCCGAATATTATAAGCACATACCTGCTTATTTTATCACAAAGTTGTTGAAATGTCAAGTGTTAAAATTTTTGTTCACAAAATAGGCAAAAATGCGGCAAATTTTCTTTTAAGTATAGACTTTTTCGTAATTTTGTGATACAATATTATGAATTGCTATATAAAATGCAGGAAAAAGGTGCGAAAATGAAGATATATTGCATTGAGGGACGCGGTTTTTCCTCAAACACTTATATTCTTGAAAACAACGGAGAGGCGTTTATTTTTGACCCCTCTGTCAAAGAAAGCGAAATATCCGAAACACTTGACAAAATCGGCGCAAAACCCGCAGGCATTATTTTGACCCACGGACATTTCGACCATACCCTGACACTTTCCGCCGTAAGAGAAAAATACGGTGTCCCCGTTATGATACACACTCAGGACGATGAAATGCTTTCCGACAGTGAAAAGAATGCGGGCAAGCTTTTGCTTTGGCGCAGGTTCGATAACGCTCCTGCTGACAAGACATTTGATGGGGGCGACGTGCTAACCCTTGGAGGCGGCGAAGTAAAAGTGCTTCACACCCCCGGTCACACGAAAGGCTCCTGCTGTTTCATTGTGGACGGCATAATGATAAGCGGCGACACAATATTCGCGCAGGGCTTTGGCCGCTACGACCTGTACGGCGGCGACGGCGCGGTGCTTTTTAAAACTTTGGAAAGCTTCCGTCAGCTTGACGGACAGCTGAAGATCTACCCCGGTCACGGAGAGTCCTCAACGCTCGCAAACGCTCTCCGAAGCATCGGGATAATCAAATAAAGATTACAAGGTCAAACAGACGACCATGGAGGTATAAAAATGGACTACAACAAGTTGGCAGAGCTTCTTTTCCCCAACGTGAAAGAAACTCCCGAAGAGACAGATGCAAGATTCCCCCAAAGGCAGCTGCCGGAGGGTGCAAAAGTCACAAGATTTGCGCCCAGCCCCACGGGATTCGTGCATTTCGGCGGTCTTTTCCCCACCACCGTCGGCGAGCGTCTCGCTCACCAGAGCGGCGGCGTGTTCTTCTTGCGTATCGAGGACACGGACAACAAGCGAGAAATTGACGGCGCGGCAGAGGGACTTATAAAGACCCTCTCCCACTACGGAATCAATTTTGACGAGGGCGCGGTGCTTGACGAAAACGGTAACATCACATCAAAAGGCGACTACGGTCCCTACAAGCAGAGTCAAAGAGGTCCGCTTTACCACGTTTACGCAAAACGGCTGGTAAGGGAAGGCAAGGCATACCCCTGCTTTACCACGCAGGAGGAGCTTTCCGAGCTGAACAAAGCCGACAAAAAGGCAGAGATCAAGGCAAAGGACTGGCATGAAGAAGACGCCGAGGCTCGCCGCGCATCAGTTGAATCCCAAAGAAATATAACTATGGAAGAGGTAGAGGAAAATCTCAAGGCAGGCAATCCTTTCGTACTTCGCCTACGCGCCGAGTACGATCCCGAAAAGAAGGTCATCGTAAACGATCTTGTAAAGGGCAAGCTTGAGATCCCCATGAACGACGAGGATTTTGTTCTTCTCAAGAGTGACGGAATCCCCACCTACCATTTTGCACACGCGGTAGACGATCACTTGATGGGTACTACGCACGTTATCCGCGGCGAGGAATGGCTTCCCTCTCTGGCAAAGCACGTAATGCTCTTTAACTACCTCGGCTTCAAGATGCCCAAGTACCTGCACATCGCACAGCTTATGCGTCTTGGCGAGGACGGTTCAAAGAAAAAGCTTTCAAAGCGCGACATGGGCGCGAATATGGACGATTACAGTCGTATCGGATACGCTCCCGAGTGTGTAATGGAATACGTTATGACCCTGCTCAACTCCAACTTTGAGGAGTGGCACATGCAAAACCCCGACAAGCCCTACACCGACTTCCCGTTCAGCATAAAGAAGATGAGCACGTCGGGCTGTCTTTTTGATTTCGAGAAGCTCAACGACGTTTCAAAAAACGTCATCTCCAAGTGGACGGCAGAGCGTGTCTACGCGGAGCTTACCGACTGGGCAAAGATTAACGACGCGGAATTTGCCGCAGAGCTGACATCAGACCCCGAAAAAGCAATTTCCATTCTCGCTATCGGGCGCGGCGGCAAGAAGCCCAGAAAAGATTTTGCCGTATGGTCTCAGGTCAAGGACTACATGGGCTTCTTTTACGACAAGTTTTTTGAGATAAAGGATGCTTACCCCGAGAACTTTGATAGAAACGACATAAAAGAGACACTCACACGCTTCCTTTCCGCCTTCGATATGGCAGACGACATGAACATCTGGTTTGATAAGGTCAAGGCTATTGCCGACAGTCTCGGATATGCCTCCGACATGAGGGCTTACAAGGCCAATCCCGACGCATTCCGCGGAAGCGTTGCTGATATCAGCATGTTTATCCGAGTTGCTGTAACGGGAAAGTTTAACGCCCCCGATCTCTACACCTCTATGCAGATAATGGGCCGCGAGACGGTCGAAAAGAGAATAAATTCCATGATAGAATCCCTTTAAAGGAGTTAGGAAAATGACTGAAGAAATTATTGAAAAAATTGAAAAAGATCATTTTATTGACGAGCACGTAAAAGCGGACCTTGCCGCAAATCCGGGACTTAAGATCCACACCCGATTCCCCCCCGAGCCCAACGGTTATCTTCACATCGGCTCGGTAAAGGCGATATGCATAAACACCGACGTTGCCAACAGATATAACGGACTTTTCAATCTCCGTTACGACGACACCAACCCCGCAAAGGAGTCGGACGAATTCGTTCGCTCTATTCGCCAGGACCTTGAGTGGCTGGGCGCCACCCCCACGGGCGGCGTTTTCTACGGCTCCGACTACTTTGGTAAGTGCTACGAATTCGCAGTTCAGCTCATACGTCAAGGCGATGCTTACGTCTGCGACCTTTCAAAGGACGATCTGGCGGATTATAAGGGCACAGACCGCGCGGTGGCGTCAAAGGAGTCTCCTTACCGCAACAGAACCGTGGAGGAAAATCTTGAGCTCTTTGAGCGCATGAAGAACGGCGAGTTCCCCGACGGTGCCCGCACTCTGCGTGCAAAAATAGATCCGTCTTCGGACAACCCTTATCTGCGCGACCCCGTAATATACAGAATAAAGCATATCCATCACCACCGTCAAGGCGATGATTGGTGCGTATACCCCATGTACGACTTCGCGCATCCCATTCAGGACGCCCTTGAGGGTATCACCCATTCCCTCTGCTCCAGTGAGTTCCGCAATCACCGCCCTCTCTACGACTGGGTAGTGGACAAGATCGGTTTTGAGCAGAAGCCTCACCAGTGGGAGTTCGGCCGTATGAACATCACCTACACGGTAATGTCCAAGCGTTACCTGCGCCAGCTTGTTGAGGAAAATTACGTTGACGGCTGGGATGACCCACGTCTGCCCACCCTTTGCGGTCTCCGCCGACGCGGATACACGCCGAGCGCTCTGTTCACCTTCGTCCGCGAGGCAGGCGTTACCAATACCGATCACACGGTTGACGTCCGTCAGCTTGAGGCATGCGTTCGCGACGACTTGAACGAAAACGCGCTCCGCCGCATCGGTATCGTAAATCCCATCAAGGTAATTATCGACAACTACCCCGAGGACAAAGAGGAAATGATAACCGTTTCCAACCACCCTCAAAAGGCAGAGCTTGGCACACGTCAAGTGCCTATGACACGAGAGATATACATTGATGCAGATGACTTTGCCGAGGTTCCGCCTCCCAAGTTCTTCCGCTTAAAGCCTGACGGCGAGGTTCGTCTCATGGGCGGATATATCATCAAGTACGTAGGAATTGAGAAGAATGAGGACGGATCGATCAAGTGCATCCACGCTACCGCCGACCTTGAAACCGGCAGCGGTATGCCCGCCGACGGCAGAAAAGTCAAGGGCACTATCCACTGGCTCTCCGCCAAGTACGCAAAACCCGTAACTCTCATGCTTTACGACCGTCTGTTCAACATCGAAAACACCGCAGACGTGCCCGAGGGCAAGACTTATCTTGACTTCCTCAACCCCGACTCGCTCACAAAGATCGAGGGCGCTATGGTTGAGCCTTCTCTTTCCGACTCCGAGGCGGGCGAGAGATTCCAGTTCGTAAGAACGGGTTATTTCTGCCGTGATTCCAAGCTTGAGAACACGTTTAACAGAATAGTTGGCCTCAAGGACAGCTTCCCTAAGAATTAAAATTCAAAATAAAAACCCCCGCGATTCCTGAGAATCGCGGGGGCACTTTTTTTATTTCTTTTCCTTGGGTTTGCGAATGCGGTTAAGCTTCTTGTTAAGGTTAAGAAGATCTTCCTTTGTGAACTCTGCGTTCATCATGCCGCCTGCCATTGTAAGCAGTCGAAGAACGGTGAAGCCGTTCATCATAGACATAAGCTCAGGGGTCATCTCAAATCCCATGGGCTTTGCCTTTTCGCCCTTCTTCTTGCCGCCCATCATCTTACCCATTAGCTTCGCAAAAATAAGCTTGCCGCGGAAGGTACTGATAACGTCACCCATCTTGGAGTTAAGGGAAAGACGTCCCTCAACCTCCTTAATATCAAACCAGTTGAGAATAGCGCCCTTTTCAACCAGAACGTAGTCCATGTTGGGCTCGGAGACACGGCGGATAACACCCTCATCGGTGAGATCGCCCGCCTTTGCCACGATGGTGCTTTCGCCCTCGTTCTTCACCTCAAAGTAGAAGAAATGGTCTTCTGCCGTCTTCTTGCCTACACTCTCGCCGTTGACAAACAGCTCGACCTCGGGCTGATTTGAGTAAACGGTAACCTTTGTTACGTCCTCTGTACGGTCAACGTATCTCTTTGAGCAAAGGTGAACGAAAGGATCGTCGGACAGCCATGCCTTGTACGCATAGAAGGCGTCCTTCTTGTATTTTCTGTCCATTGTGATCAGACCCTTGTGGTTCTGACCGTTCTCGCCGCCCTCAGCTCTTGCGTCAGCGCCGAAATCGAACATATTCCAAACGTGTGTCGCCCAGATGTACTTACGGGTAAAGAGCTGCCTGATAAGCTCCTCGTGGTAGTATGCCTGGTATTCCTCGGTGTAGTCGCCCTGACGGGGATCGCTTGTGTGCCAGTTGAGCGCCTCGCAGCCGTATTCCGAGCAACCGATCGGAATGTTCGGGTGCGCCTGATGGAACTTGTCAAACCACGGACCGTTCATCGACGTGTTGCCGCCGTACCAGCCGAAATAGTGGTTGTACGAAACAACGTCGGGAATAAG
>JAZRTK010000020.1:0-64974 GCA_045651985.1 Eubacteriales bacterium | reverse complement strand
GTAGAAGAACTTACACGCGAGGCGTTTTGGAACGTCTACAAGCCGGGCGCAGACGAGCATTATTTCGTGCATACGATGCGTAATCACCCCGACTTTATTCCCGAGCTTGCATTCGTGCTTGAGAAGGACGGCGAGATCATCGGCAACATCATGTATACGAAGGCATGGCTTGAGGACGAGAACGGCGAGCGGAAGGAGATACTCTCCTTCGGACCGCTTTGCGTTGCCCCCGAATATCAAAGGCAGAAGCTCGGCAAAATGCTGATCGAGCATTCCTTTGAAGCAGCACGCAAGATGGGCTATGACGTGAACATCAATTTCGGAAATCCGGGCAACTATGTCAGCCGTGGTTTCGTGAGCTGCAAAAAGAAGAACGTCAGCTTCATCGTGGACGGAAACTTCCCTACCGCACTTCTCGTATGTGAGCTTGTGCCGAATGCACTTGACGGCAGAAAGTGGATGTATATTCCTTCCACCGCCGCCGATTGCTGTGAGGACACCGCCGCTGTCGAGGCATTCGACGCGACATTTCCACCAAAAGAAAAGAAGTGGATGCCGAGCCAAGAAGAGTTCTATATCTATAGCCATTCTTCGGTAGTTCGCTAAACGTAGAATTAGCCTCTGAGAAGTCGAGAAATTTCTCAGAGGCTTTTTCTTTGCTTACTGCGTATCAATTTTTGCGTTGCTCTAATAGCGTTTCAAGCATCAATCTTCCACCGAGTTTGAAGGCATATACGAAGATCGCCTTTTCTGCAAGGCTCATGTATTCGCTCCAACAATCATGGAACTTCTCGAAGATTTCTTTCTGCTCGTCTGTGAAGCTTTTCTCCAAGTCCTTGTGATGCCTTGCCATGTAACTGAACAGTTCCTTCATCTCCGGCGAGTTATTTCGGCTGTCCTCTTGCGGTATGATGTTTCCGTGCCACAGTTCTTCAATTGTTTGCTTCATTGCCCACCTCCGTAATAGCAAAGGACGACTCATCACCGACTTGACTCGGTTCTGAATCGTCCTCTATTATTTTTAATGCTTCTTGAATGGTGTGTGCTGTTACGAGCTTCCCTATCCAATCCGCGAGTTCCTCGGTGCTCATATTCTTTCCACGGCATTTTTCGAGATCCTTCATGACCGCCTTGAGCACCTTCTCGCTCGCTTTCGGATACATGTTTTTCAATGCTTGCAGTATCATTTTGTTACCTCCTGTTCTTTGGTAACATCAACAATACCACAAGTTTGAGAGAAAGTCCAGCACACCGTGAATTAGTTATCAATTAAGTAACAATTGTTGCTTAAAGATTATAGTTCGTCACACAAAACTAAAACATCCAAATTTTGCTCGTAATCCTCACTATTTAATAACGAATATTTGGGATTCTTTAACTCTACTATATTACTTATTTCAGCATCTGGATAATCATCTTTGGAAAAACCTAATGTTGATACGATTAACTGAGTGTTTGCATCTACATTTTCAAACAAGTATTCGAACAGTTCTTGCCTTTTTCCGTCATCAAGCTCCACATTGTTGGGGCTATCCAAAACAAGCGGGAATTTTATGCTGTTAGGATTGAATTCATTTTTCAATCTCAACAAATTAAAATACCATATTACAGTAGCTATTGGTTTATTGCTTCCTCCAGCTTCAAATGATATATCTATGCTGGCAAATCTATCCACATCAATTTCTTGCAAACCAAAAGAGAATCTATCAGCCTGCACTAACTCACTATACCTTTTGTTGACTAACTTTTTCTTTTGATCGTATTTGCGTTTTTCCTTTCTTAAATCGTCAAGTTTTTTTATTATATCATCTAGTTGTTTTGATATTTCTCCGTACTCTATTTTGAATTTATCCAACAAGTCTCTTAAATTTTTCGCTCTTAAAACATCAGAAATTTCTCCCGATTCAGCATTAATCTTCATTTCATAATCTTTTAATCCGATCCTTCGGGTTGCCCTTATTTCGTTTGTATGTACACTACGTAGAACTTCGCAAATGCGTCACGCATTTGCTGTTTTGCGCCAAACTCAGGCATTGTTTTCCTGTAAACCTCGGCGCAAAACTAAGTTCAAGTCTTGTCACTCAGACCATATCGAGTGTTCATAACTGATGTTAGGAACACTCGATATTTTTTTCCTATCCTCTACCGCCCGCATGTCAAATTCATTTTTTAATTAATCTTCTCCCATGTTTCCCGCGTCATAAGCATCACGTGACCCGTGCGGGTCTCGTTCATCAGCCTAACCTCCAGCCCTTCGGTGGTGTGGTGATAAACAAATCCCAGCTTGTCTTGGACCCGTCGGGATTTGATGTTGCCGTCGTAATATCCGCACCAAACCCGATTCATACCAAGGTCCTCAAAGGCGTGTCTGAGAAGCTCGCGCGAGGCTTCGGTGATCAGGCCCCGACCCCAAAAGGGCTTGCCTATCCAATAACCAAGCTCGTATTCGTCGTCAAGCTCGGCAAGGTCGGCACGGTGGAATCCGATACTGCCAATGGCGCGACCGTCCTCCTTTAAACAGACCGCGTAGGTTTCGGGCTTGGAAAGCACGTCACGAATTATTTCACGGCTGTTCTCGACACTCGTATGCGCGGGCCATCCTGCCCACGGCCCCACATCGGGGTCGCTTGCGTATATGTATAAGTCGTCTGCGTCCTCCTCGCGCCACGGGCGCAAGATAAGCCGCTCGGTTTCAAATGTCATATTAAATCCTCCTTTTTAGTCAGGATTCTTATAATAACGATAAAATAATGCACCGCAAGACCGACTGCGATAGCCACGACCAGATCAAAGACAACGGTGAAAACAAAGGTAAGCACAAGCACCAGCCTGTCAAATATAGGAGCCGTCCTGCAGATCTTCACAAAATGTCTCCACTCGCTCATGTTGTATGCGACCATAAACAGGACCGAGGCAATAACGGGCATGGGAATAAACGCCGCGTAAGGCATGAGCACCACAAGCACCAGAAGAAGCACCACTGCGTGGACCATTCCCGACACGGGAGAGCGTCCGCCGTTCTTTACGTTTGCCGCCGTTCTCGCAATAGCTCCCGTTGCGGGAATTCCGCCAAAGAGTGCCGAGCAGATGTTACCCGCACCTTGCGCCATAAGTTCGGTGTTGGAGTTGTGGGTGTCATCTATCATCTTGTCCGAAACGACGCAGGAAAGAAGCGACTCGATAGCCGCTAAAATAGCGATAGTAAAAGCAGAGGGGATAAGCGCGACTATCTTTGAGCCCTCAAAGTTTGGCAGGGTAAAGGGAGGCAGGGACGCACTGATATTATAAAGGTCTCCGATAGTGTTTACGGCAAGATCCGTCAGCGCCACCGCAACCGTCAAAAAAAGAACCGCAACAAGAGAGCCGGGTATTTTTTTGCTGACCTTGGGCCAGACGATAAGTATGGCAAGCGCCATCAGCCCCGTCAGCAGTGCCCAAGGATTGAATGTAGTGATCGACTTTGCGATAGCCTCAAGCTTTTCCACAGCCTCCACCGCGTTTGTGCCCGGGGCAAAGGTAAGACCCAGAAAATCCTTTATCTGACCTATAACGATAGTCACCGCGATACCCGAGGTAAAGCCCACGGTTATAGATTCGGGTATGTATTTTATAAGTGAGCCCAATCGCAAAAGTCCCATTAAAATAAGGATAACTCCCGCCATAAGAGTGGCTATGGCAAGACCGTCCACACCGTGGTCGGCGACGATTCCCGCAACTATCGCCGCAAATGCCGCCGTAGGTCCGGAAATATTGACTCGGCTGCCTCCGAGAAGCGCGATAACGAATCCCGCAACGATAGCAGTGTAAAGTCCCCTCTCGGGCGAAACGCCCGACGCGATGGCAAGTGCGATAGACAGGGGAAGTGCGATAATTGCCACGATAAGTCCCGCCACGAGGTCGGAAATAAGCTGTTTTCTGGAGTAATTCATAAATAGGTCAAAAATTTTCGGTCTGAATGTTTTCATGATGCGTCCTTTTGCTAAAAATTTTATTGCAGAACTTATTCTACACCTTTTTTTGTAAAATCACAAGAGTTTTTTATTTTTTCTCAGCCTCCGAAACAGAATTTTATACCTTGTTTACAAAAATACTTGACTTTTGGTTTGAGTTGTGGTACAATACCCAAGGCAGGACACGGAAGCATAGCTCAGATGGTTAGAGTACTTGCTTGACATGCAAGGGGTCGCTGGTTCGAATCCAGCTGTTTCCACCAAAAAAAGAGGAATGGTTTACCATTCCTCTTTTTTTGCTGAAAACTCCACCGATTCAAAGCCACTCAAGCGCTTCGCGCTTGAACGTATTTGCGCCGTACCTGCAAACGACCCTACTACACATTTGCGCAAATTTTGGTTCCGAATCAGGCTGTTTTTGCTAAAGCTTTACGGCAGCTTCTTGCCGCAATTATTGCAAAATTCAAAATCCCGAGCCAAAGGCGTTCCGCAATACGGGCAGAACTTGTTCTCCGTCTCGCCCTTTTTCGCCTCTGCACTCTGAGTACCAAAAATCTCATTGAGCGGATCGGGCTCCTCGTGCCCATCGGTAATGTCGTATGCGGAATAGCGGTTCTTGCCCGTGGCATTCTTGAAATTATACACCGTCATAGCTATTGCCATACCCGTCCAGAACACCCCGAACAGAGCAAAAATCCCGCTGGCCTGTGATGCCAGAACGGTCCATACGACACCGAAACCTATCATAAATATTCCAATAACACCGCCCATCATTGAAGGACCGCGTCCGGGTTTTATACTTTTCATATTGATTTCCTTTCTTACTTCTTCACCTTCGGCTGATATCGCATCTCGCTGACCGAATAAACCGTTACAAACGCCTTGGGGTCGGTCCTTCTCACAAAATCCATAAGCTTACGGTACTCGTTCTTATCCACTATCGTAATGACCTCGCGGCGGGTAATGTTGTCGTAAGCTCCCGTTATGTCGTTTAATGTCGCACCGCTGTGAAGCTCGTGGAGAATGTAACCTACTATCTCATCAAGCTTCGGCGAAATTATGCAAACACGGCGTTTGATATTTAACCCGAAAATGAAGTGGTCGACCACGATTCCGCCGAAATACGTACCCAGCACCGATAAAATGACTGTCTTTGTATCATAGCACAACGCCGCTGTCAACGCCACGGCAATTCCCGAAAACGAATAGGCTCGGCCAAGCTCCATATGCATAAATTTGTTGATTATCTTCGCAACAATGTCAAGTCCGCCCGACGACGCGTTGCGGGAGAACAGTATCGCCATAGCGATGCTGACCACTAAAACGTAGCACAAAGTATCAAGCAAGGGGTCCTGAGTCAGAGACTGAAAATTCGGGAAAACAAACTCAAAAACACCGATAAAAACAGGCAGCATAATTGCCGCATATACGGTCTTGACACCAAATTCCGGTCCAATAAGGATAAATCCGATGATAAGCAGGACCACGTTTATTATCAGGTTGATCGCCGACACCTGCAACGGAACAAAGTTGCTGATGACCATAGCAAGCGCCGACGCGCTTCCTACCACCACGTTACTTGGCATCATAAAGAAGAATATGGACGCCGCCGCAAGCATAACTCCGAAGGTTATAATCGAAAAATCCCTGAAATTCTTCCAAAAAATTGTCTTTGACACGGAAATTCACCTCTCTTTTGCAGTATCAAAATCCCATTCCCCTGTATAATACCACAAAAATTTCACACAGTCAACCAAAACACGCCCAAAACCCTGTCTTGTTTTCAAAATGCGGGACCGCTTCAAAAGAAGCGGTCCCTTCGGAGTTTTATCAGTGTTCTTTACTCCAGCCCAACTCAAGTGCTGCCCAGTCCCGTACGGGAAGTATTCTCACCCATCTCTCAAACTCCTCGTCACGGATATAAATATGAGAGTTGGTAGCTTCCTGAACGTCTGCGTAGTACCACTTGTTCTTATTGCTGTTGTCAACCCACTTGATCATGTTAGGAAGCAGGTGATCCTTATGAGGAACTCTGTCAAGAGTACGGTTGATGATCTTCATAGCCTCGGCTCTTGTCACATACCGGTTAGGACGGAAGGATCCGTCTGTGTAACCGTCAACGATTCCAAGCTCGCGTGCAGCCTCGATGAAATCGTTTGCCCAGTGAGAGGAGGTGTCGGAGAAGTGCGACTGCATTCCTGCCGCCGTTCCGTAGAAGGTAGCCGCGATCTTAACAAGCTCGGCTCTTGTAATGTATGCATTGGGGCGGAAGGTTCCGTCGGAATATCCGTCAAGAACGCCTGCGTTCTGGAGAGTGGAGATAGCGGTATTGAACCAGTTGCCCTTTGAAACGTCGGAGAACGTGTTGGTCGTGGACCAAAGCTTATTACGACTCTCCTCTTTGAGCATACGGAAGAAGATGGTCGCGACCTCGGCACGGGTGATATTGTACTCGGGTCTTACGGTTCCGTCGGGGTAACCGATGATGTAACCGAAGTGATCGTCCTTTTCAAGCTGTACCGCAACGTACGTGTTGGTAAAGATCACGCTTGTGCGCTTACCCGTCTCAACCTCGATTATGCCGTTTTTGACACTGCAGAATACGGAGTGTGTAAATCCGTTCATGTCACCGCCGATCTCGGTGATCATATACCTACCCGGGTCAAGAGCGAGAACTGCGGGTGTACCGGGAACAACGTAAAATTCCTCGTAAATACCGCTTACCGCGTTATTGTCGATACGGTGGAGACGGAACGTAAAGGGTGCCGTGATCTTAAAGCCCGCAGGAGCGACCACAAGCTTGCTTACAACGGCATATCCGCTTGTGTCAACAGGTGCATTTTCAACAAATTTGCCTGTAAAGAGAACGTTCTGCGCAGGCATATCAAACTTGCCGCCGTCGGGGTTGACCTGCTCAGAGGTCCAACCAACAAATGTGTAGCCTGCAAGAGTTGGAACGTTCGCTACCGTTACGCTCTTTGAAGGCAGATAAGACTGAACTGCAGGAAGCTCGGGAGCGTTTGCGGGAACTGTACCCTCGTACTGATACATAACGGTGTACTTTGCCTTCTCCGTGAACTTACCGAGAATGATAACGTCCATTGCGGGCATTGTAAAGCTTGCGCCTGCCGTAGTTACCTCATGAGAGGTCCAGCCCTCAAATTCATAGCCTTCAAGGGCAGGCTTTGCCGCGAAGTTGACAGTGGCACCGTAAGGCACATTTGTCATGTTGTACTTTGCGATATCGGGTGCGCCCTCGGGCTGAACGCCGATATAGCGGTAGGTCACGTTATAGGTATTTCTCTCGTAGTAAAGCTTGATCACAAGCATGTCGGGTGCGGGAGTGATAGTTCCTACCAAAACGTTATTCTTGGCAGGTGTGAATCCCTCATATTGACGGTACTCGGCGGATACGCGATAGCCCGTTATTCCCGCAAAATTATCCACGTCGTCGGGAGTGCTGTTGTAAGTACCCGCCAAAGTCTGCTTGTAGTGCTCAACTCTCCAAGGGGTATCGGTCGTCGCCGTGAAGTGTCCGACTATGATAACGTCGGACTGAGGCATCGTGAACTTGCCGCCCTCGATGGTCACACTCTCAGACGTCCAGCCGCTGAACTCGTACCCGAGAGCTGTTGCCGCGGGAGCAACCGTTACGGTAGCACCGTGAAGCTGCGTAGACTCTGCGGGAAGCGCGGAAGCCCCTGCAGGAATAGGCTGATCGTAAACGTACGTAACCTTGAAGGCAGTTCTCTTATAGAAGAACTTGAGTACAAGAGAACCGTCAGCCAGAACCACGCCGGCTGTAAGCGTTTCTGCGTGCTCGGGGTAATTTACGTAGCCGTCAACGGTCACGTAATCAGCGCTTACGCTCTCACCCTCGACAGAATCCACCTTGTAGGAGATCTGAGGATCGCCCCAAGTGCCGTTTTCGTTCTGGAAGTAGTGGGAGATAGTATAGGCCGCCTCGTTTCTGTCAAAGTAACCGACAAATACAACGTCCTCGTCGGGCATAGTAAACTGTCCGTTCGATACGGTCACGTTAGCAACCGTCCAGCCGTGGAACGTGTAGCCTGCAAATGTAGGCAGATCTGCCACGTCAACCACGTCGCCCATGTGCTGAGTAGTCTCGGCGGGAAGCGCGGGAGCACCCGCGGGAATATCACCCGTATATTTATAAGAAACCTTGTAAGGGGTCTTATCGTAGTAGAGCTTAAGAATAAGGTCGCCGCCGGGGAGAATGTTGCCCGAAGCCGTAGCTGCGCTGTACTCTGTGTTGTAAGTATATCCCTCAAAGCTCAGGGGCTCGCCCACAACGGGGGCGTTGGTCTTGCCCGTGTGCTCCGTCGTCTTTGCGGGAGCAGTCTCGTAAACACCGTTCGTGTCGCTTTCAAGATAGTGCTCTACCGTATACTTTGTATCACCGTTTTCAAGGAAGAAGCCGTGGAGAATAACGTCGCGGTCGGGCATCATGATCTTGCCGTCGGTGATAATAACGTCAGCCCCGTCCGAGGACCAGCCCACAAAGGTGTAGCCCTCAAGTGCGGGAACTGCTGCCAGCGTTACTGTCTCGCCGTTGCGGTAGCTCTTGACTGCAGGAACTTCGGGAGCGTTTGCGGGAACTGTGCCGTCGTATCTGTAAGTTACGGTATGAACGTTACGAACGTAGTAAAGCTTCAGAACCAAAGAGCCGTCAGATACAACTGTGCCCTCGGGAACAGACGTATAGGTGTGTCCTGCGGGTGTGGTCACAGCATCTGCGTAGGTGAACTGAGGATACGTCATGATGATAGCAGTTGCCTTTTCACCTGTTGTTCCGTCGTAATGATAATGGAAATCGGAAGGCTCTGCGGGGAACTCTCCGTCTGTGCCCTGGAAATAATGCTCGACCTTGTATGCGACCGTATTGGAAGGCGCAAAAGAACCGATAAGAGTCACGTTACGGGAGGGCATTGCAAACTCTCCGTTTTCAACCACGACCTCTGCTGCCTGCCAGCCCGAGAATACGTAGCCCGTAAGCGCGGGAGCAGCGGCAACCGTCACCTTGTCTCCCGTCTTGTAGGTGGCGGAAGCGGGAGGTGCGGGAACGCCTGCGGGGACCGTACCTCTGTATTCATAATGTACGGTATAGTCAAGCTTTGTACTCGTTGCGTTGAATACAACGTCGCCGTCGGGCATGGTGTATTTGCCCTCACTGACCGTCACGTCGGAAGTAGTCCAATCGGTGTAGGTTGCAACGTCGTCGTTTGCGTGCTTTGGCAGAACCGAGTCAACAGTTCCGGGAAGTCGGAACTGAATATCGTACACCTGACCGTCAAGCTTATAGGTAACCTTGTTTAATGTTATACCGGGGGACTCGACTACCGCCACAGGGGTCTGGGTGCTGTCCAGAACCGCCGCGTTGCCAAGGTTGGTTTCAACGTAGCCGTTTGACGCCGCGATAGCGTCTACTCTTTCGTCAAGTACTGCCAGATCGGGGGTCACGTTGATTATGATGCGGAGCATCTTACCGTAAAAGCCGTTGTCGCGGGGAGTTGAGGAAACGTAGTTTGCGTCGAAATCAAATCCGCTTACCTTTATCTGGCTTCCTACAACGGAAGCGGTCAAAGAGGGATCAACTACGGGCGTACCCCAATCGGTTGCGGTCTTGTCAACCGTTTGGAGAGTGATGTTATTTGTTCCGTCGGGGAGAGTGAAATAAGGTGTCAGGGAGTCGATGACCGCCGCAGACTCACCAAGCTCGATGGTGGGAGTTCCAACAGCGTCAAGGACCGACTCAAAGATAGCGTCAAGAGTCAGAACGTCATCGGGAACCCAGTAATAGCCTGCCGTGGGATCGCCCGTGCCTGCATTTATACTGTTACCCGAAGCGGTAGCGTTGGGATAATTGCTTGAAACGTAGTGGCAGAAAGCGTTTGTCTGATCGGAGCCGAGCTGAGATGCGTCCGCGTTAGCCGCCACGCTGATGGTGTATATCTCAACGTTCTCGGACTTAAGTGCCGCCGCGTTTTTTACGGCGTCTGCCGCAACAGAAGCATCATATCCGCTTTGATGTGTGGGAGAGCCGTCTGTAAAGAGTACCACGATCTCGTGACGGCCTGCGATATCAGCCGCCGTTCTGTCGTCAAAGAGGGCGTGCTCTGCCAGCGCCAGACCGTAATCTATTGCGGTAGCGCCCGCAGCCTCAAGAGAATCGACCGCGCTCTTGAGAGAAGCGGCACCCGCTGCATTGACCGTCGTCAGTTCCTCAACTATCTGAGTGTAGTTGTATCCGTCACGGTTAAAGTTGTTGCCAACGGCGGTGCTTCCTGCGTCCTGAGTAGAGCCCGAGCCGCTGTAATAAGCGTCGGTTGCAAACTTAACGATAGAGATGCGGTGCTTATCACGATCGTTTGCGATACCTGCGTTGCTGGCTAAGGTCTGGTCGATAAAGTTCTTTACCGCGTCCTGAAGGTGCTCCATCTTGGTCTTGGTGCCTGCGGGATAACCTGTCGTTCTGTTATAGAACTGATAAACAGGATAATTCTCGCTTCTGTTTGCCGCTATGCTTGCGTTCAGCTCGGGGTAAACGTACACCCAGCTCTGACCGTTGCGGTAGCGGTAATAATAGTAGTTATTATCGTCTGCGTTGGAGCGGGAAACTTGTATATACTCACCGTCAACGAGAATGTAATAGTTGTTTGTGTTGTTAAAGCCGTAGTAGGTGTTAAACCAATATGTGAAGCTCGTACCCAGCACCTCGTTGTAGGTGTCAACCATGTGCGAGTCGATCTCATCCATACTTCCGGATGTGTCGAGAACGAGAACGATGTCGGTGGGAATAACTCTCTGGGAGCTTGTAACAGCGCCTGTGGTCATGGCTTCGATTATAATATCCACCGTGCCGTCGGGGGTGCCGTTTTCTACGTGAGGTACGGCGTCCTTGTAGAGGATGATGCCGTCGCCTTGGTTGTCATTCATCTTTCTCGTCTCGGAAGCGGTCTGTACCGCGCCTGTAAACGGTACCGAAACGAGGATCATTGCAACCGCCATTAAAAGGGCAAGAAGCTTTTTGGTCTGTTTCATAATTTTTCTCCTTTTATAATCATTTATATGAATTTTGGGGTTTACTTTTATATGTCGTTACCCTGCGCGTCTTTTTTGTTTTTCGGACAGGTGCAGATGCCGAAAAGCTCCTCGCGGTTTTCAAAAAACCTACAGGAGGCACAGCTGTCGCCGCTTTCCTTTCCATTATAATACGGACAGGGGTCCTGCATTCCCGTAACAATCGGTTCGCCGTCATCGGTGTAACACGGTTGTCGGGAAAAATCGGGATACAGCGGTATCGGGTCGTTGTATTCTCTCTCGAACTCTTCATAATAACCGTAATACAGCTCGAAGGTCTTGCCCGAGACCGTTATCCTTTTATACAGATCCCCTTCACGCGGCATGGGGACGTTGCCCGAATTGAGCGTTTTTGTAAACATGGTGTCTCCTTTCAAAAAAAATCTGCTATGCCGTTCGACTGAGAACAGTATAGCAGATCTTTTCGTTTTTGTGTACTACCCGAAATTGCCTTTTCGGGACATTTTTTCCTGTACTTTTTCAGGACAAAGAGGACATCACAGTATAGCCGCGAATTCTTCTCTTGATACACCCGTTTTCTGAGATACCTTGGTGACCGCCTGCTTTACGCCCGAGATGGACATATGCAGCTTCTGGGCAATTTCGGCGTTTTTCATGCCAAACGCCGCAAGCTTTGCCACCTCACGCTCCTTGGGAGCAAGAGTGGTGTAGATTACGCGCCCTCTGGCGGCACCGCTGAGCTTCGCCCAGCCTTCGTTATATGCGACGTGCAGAGCCGACACCCGCTCGCAGACCTCGGGTCCTGCGTGCATAAGCCTGCGGTCAAGCAACGCACCGAGAGTGCGGCGGTATTCGGCGATCAGACCGTAAAGACGATCGGGCAAAGCCAAGGCTATAGCACGGTCGATGTGGCGGACTGCCTGCGTATCGTTTCCTGCCGTGTGATAGACCACCGCGCACGTCATGCGCAAATATATCTCGGCGATGACCGTACTGTCAGCCGCCGCCTGTGAGATCATGGGCTCCAAGGTCGCGGGGAGCAATTTAAGGAGCGACAAGCCGTGAATACCCTCGATCTCTATTTCCTTTGTTGCAACGGCATATCCCGCCGCGTAAAGATATTTTGCGTAAAAGACCTTTGCCGCAGGCAATGAGTCGCGGTGAAGCGGGTCAAAACAGCCGATCTTGAACCATTCGGGGAAACCCGCCACGTCATATAGCATACTGTCAACGGCGGTAATGGAAAAGACGGCAAGGTCCCGCTGAGCATCGGTCTGCGCCGGTACCTCGGCAATATGCATTTTGGCGCGGCGCCACATATTCAGGTCGCCCTTCCAGATGGCGCAAAGCGCCAGCAACATTCCCGCGGCTATGACCGCATAAAATCCCGAGTGCTTTTGAAGCAGATAGTTGGCACTTTCATAGACCTTGTCT
The DNA here is from genome assembly GCA_045651985.1 of Eubacteriales bacterium. Lineage (GTDB taxonomy): Bacteria > Bacillota > Clostridia > Oscillospirales > CAG-272 > SIG710. Next base: position 52,528 of record JAZRTK010000020.1, on the reverse strand, counting down.
ATTTCACCTCTTGAATATGCTACCTCGGCGGCAAAAAGTATCTGAGCCTCGGGGTTATCAGCTAAAGCCGCAATGCTCTCCTCCGCCGCGCCCGGAGTATGGTACAAGTCGGTCATATAAAGGAAAGGAGTTTTTCTGGGCATGGGCATATCGGCAGATACCTTGTCCGCCTGCCCCTCTCTGCCCTGTCTCGTGCGTCCGTCTGCAGGGCGCTGCGCGCCCTCGGGGATCATCCAGTTCAGCCCGAATTTTTCAGCCCCCGTGATCCTGCCCTTTTTGCAGTAATCCTGCACTCGTCTGAGCGAAATACCCCATTTTTGTGCCGCTTCTTGCGCCGTTATCATTTTCATACTTTCAACCGTCCTATCTGTCGTCGAAACGACGTATATATGGCTATATCCGTCGCAGCTGCGACAACTGTAATCTTATTATACTTCGTTTCTGCGACAAATGCAATAGTTATATTCAAAATTTTCCAAAAAAATTGCGGCAAAAGCCGCAATTTTTATTTTTCACTCCTCCCACGTACGGGCGAAGAAGTATTTGTCGTGGTGTGAACGGACGCTTTGCACCATTCCCATCAAAATAAAGAGCGCCAGCATGGACGAGCCGCCGTAGCTCATAAACGGCAACGTGATTCCGACAACGGGCAAAAAGCCCATGCACATTCCCGCGTTTTCAAGGGTCTGCAGTACAAGCACCGACGCCGCGCCGATGCAGATAAACCGTCCGTAGCTCTTTCGAGCCCGCGCCGCGATGAACAAAATACGCACGATCAGAACCGCCATGGTAAGAAAAAGCAATATTCCGCCCACAAGTCCGAATTTTTCGCAGTAGGTCGAGAAAATAAAGTCGGTCTCGGAATGAGGAGTTATCTGATAGAAGTCCCCGCTAAACATCCCCCTGCCCCAAACGCCGCCGTTTGCAACAGCACGCCTGCCCCAGGTCTGCTGGTATCCCCAAACGACAGGGTCAAGGTCGGGGTTAAATCCAACTATAATTCTCTGCTGCTGGTAGTAGTCAAGACGTTCCCAGATGTACGGAAAGGCAAGTCCAACCGCCACAAGCGCGCCCGCAAAATACCATACGCTAAGTCCCGCGCAAAAGAGCATTATAGCAGTGATCCCGATGTAGACCAGAGCAACCCCAAGGTCGCCGGAAATCAGCACGAGACCTATGATAACTCCTGCGTGCAATCCAAGTCCTAAAAGGGTTTTGGGCGAATTTATCTTCTCCTTTGCGTAGCCCAGATGGCGGGAAAAGGTCAGAACGTAAGAAGCCTTTACGAACTCTGAGGGCTGAATTCCAACGGGGCCGATTCGCAGGTAACTGAGGTTCGTTCCCATGCTCGTTCCGAAAAGCAATGTTACCGCAAGCAGCGCCACAGATATAATAAAGAAAGCGCCGTAAAGCTTTTCCACGATCTCCTCGTAGTCAAGCATAGAGAGTATCATCATGGCGATGACGCCGACGACGGCAGATCCCACCTGAATTATAAGATTGCTTGCGGTCACGTCGGGAAATTCTCCATATCCGCCCACAAGGGTCAGAATACTCATGGTGCTGAGAATGACCGTACAGATAATTATTGTAGGATCGAGCATTTTAAGCCGTTCCCTTTTTGTTACGTTAAACGAGCGTACCACACGGTCACCCCCTATCCGAAAAAATTTGCAAATGGCTGTCGGGGATCTCGCCCGACAGCCATTTTCAGTATCTTATCAGTATGCTCTTGCCCAGACCACCATATGCTTTGCAGGCTTGCCGCAGCATACGCAGACGTCTCCAATGGACTCCTGTTCAAGAGGAATACAGCGAGAGCCGATGCCTGTCTTTGCCTTTACGTTGTCCTCGCACTCCTCGTCGCCGCACCACATAGCTTTGACGAATCCGTCGCCGTTCTTCTCCAGCGCCTCGTTGATCTCGTCAAGAGTACGGCAAGCATACGTTCTCTTTTCTCTGTTTTCAAGAGCCTTTGAGTACATTCCGTCGCGAACCTCCTGCAGCTTTGACGCAACGGAATCCTCGATTCCGTCAAGCGCGACGACTGTCTTTTCAAGGTTATGCCTTGTCACGCAAACGCACTGACCCGCCTCGATGTCACGAGGACCGATCTCAATACGTACGGGAACGCCCTTCATCTCGTACTCGGCGTATTTCCAGCCGGGAGACTGGTCGCTGTCGTCGAGCTTAACTCTGAATCTGTCCTTGAGCTTATTGTAAAGCTCTGTTGCCGCTTCGATCACGCCTTCCTTGTGAGCCGCAACGGGAATAATTACGACCTGAATGGGCGCAACGGAGGGAGGAAGCACCAGACCGTTATCGTCGCCGTGGGTCATGATGATACCGCCGATCATACGGGTGGTACAGCCCCAGGAGGTCTGGAAAGGATATTTTAAGGTATTGTCCTTTGAAGCGTAGGTAATATCAAACGCGCGGGCAAAACCGTCGCCAAAGAAATGGGAGGTCGCCGCCTGCAGAGACTTACCGTCGTGCATCAGAGCTTCGATAGCGTATGTGTCCTCAGCTCCCGCAAACTTATCGGAGGGTGTCTTGCAGCCCTTGATCACAGGAATAGCAAGATCGTTTTCGTGGAAGTCGGCATAGACGTTGAGCATCTGGACCGTTTCTGCTCTTGCCTCCTCCGCCGTCTCGTGCATTGTGTGACCCTCCTGCCACAAGAACTCGCGGCTGCGCAGGAAAGGACGGGTGGTCTTTTCCCATCTTACCACCGAGCACCATTGGTTATAAAGCTTGGGCAGGTCGCGGTAGGAGCGGATAATGTTCGCGAAATGCTCGCAGAAAAGTGTCTCTGAGGTGGGACGAACGCAAAGACGCTCGGTCAGCTTCTCCTCGCCGCCGTGCGTTACCCACGCGACCTCGGGGGCAAATCCCTGGACGTGGTCCTTCTCCTTGTTGAGAAGAGATTCGGGGATAAACATAGGCATATACACGTTCTCGTGTCCCAGAGCCTTGAAGCGGTCATCAAGGTTCTTCTGAATATTCTCCCAGATCGCGTATCCGTAGGGACGGATTATCATACAGCCCTTGACGCTTGAATAGTCGATCAGGTCTGCTTTTTTGCAAATATCTGTGTACCACTGAGCAAAGTCTACGTCGCGGTTGGTAATTTGCTCAACTGTCTTTTTCTCGTTTGCCATTTTTGGTTCCTTTCATCGGGGCTTACGTCCGAAAATATTTATACATTGTAATTATACAACAACCCTGCTCTCTTGTCAAGTGCTCACTTGACTTCACGGCAAAAATATGATATAATTTTCACATCGGTTATCAACGATAACCCAAAGGAGAAAAGATGGCAAAAAACGAAAAAGAAACGGGCGAGCTTCTTCTGCTTGCGGGAATACGGGAAATAGAAAAGAACGGACTGCAAAATCTGTCTATGCGGCGGATCGCCGCCCAGTGCGGGATCTCATGCGCCGCGCCGTACAAGCACTACAAAAACCGCGACGAGTTTGTTTTGGCAATAATCCGCTACATAAACCGTTGCTGGTCGGATATTCAGCAGGACATAATCAATAAGTGCGGGAAAGACGCCACCCCCCGTGAGATTCTCACCGAGATCAGCGTAGGGTACATTGATTTTCTGGTCGACCACCCCAATTTCCGCTCAATAATCCTCATGAAGGACGAAAACGAGGATCACATAAAAGAAAAAGCGTCGGTCAGCGACCGCACCATGGATTACATATACAAATACTGCGAGGCGGTAAAAATGTCGGAGGCAGACAGGCAAAGAAAAGTGTTTATTATCCGCTCACTCATTTACGGCGCAGCGTTCCTTCTTGACTGCGGTCAGCTTAAAAAGACCCCCGAGACCTACTCAATGATACGTGATTGTATTATGCGAGAGTTTGATTTGGGATAAAAAACGACGGCGTTCAGCCGTCGTTTTTTCTTTTTAGCTTGGGGGGCCGTCACCCTTTTCAAAGGGATCGGTTATTCCTCGTCGTCCTCAACGAAGTCAACCTCGATCTTTTCCTGACAAGCAGGGCAGATGAAGTTGTCGGGGTCGATGTCGGGATCAAAGCAAACAGTCTCACCGCAGGAAGGGCAAACGATCTCGATGCACTCTTCCTCCTCCATACAGTCCTCAAGGTCGCAGTTGCAGCAGTCGCCGTCGCACTCGAAATCGTCGTCCTCAAGTCCGTAGACCTCGTCCTCGACCATAGCAAGGTCGTCGTCAAGCTCGTCTACGTAGTCAGCCAGATACTCAACGTCCTCCTCAATGTTGGAGATGGCGCGGCTCATGTCCTCAATAAGCTCAAGCATTTTCTCGATGATCTTTGCCTCGGGCTTGTTTGCGTCAAGCGCAAGACCCTCTGCCAGACCCTTGATGTAAGATGCCTTTTCCGTAAGATTCATATTAGATACCTTCTTTCTCGGTTATTACCGTATTATCAAAACGGGGAAAAGCATATTCCCTTTCCCCGTTTTATCATTCAATTATCTTATGCTCTGGAGAGATACTCGCCTGTACGTGTATCGATCTTGAGCACGTCACCCACGTTGATAAAGAGAGGGACCTTGATCTCGGCACCTGTCTCGAGCGTTGCGGGCTTGAGTGTATTTGTAGCTGTGTTGCCTGCAAAACCGGGGTCAGTGTCTGTAACCTCAAGCTCAACAAATGTAGGAGGCTCAACGGAGAAGATGTTACCCTTATAGGAAACGATCTTGCACATCATCTCTTCCTTTACGTACTTGAAGTTATCGCCAACCTTGTCGTGAGCAACAAGAGTCTCCTCCCATGTCTCTGTGTCAAGGAAGTGGTAAAGATCGCCATCGTCGTAAGAATACTGCATATCCTTTCTTTCGATGTAAGCGTTCTCAAACTTGTCTGTGGGGCTGAATGTTCTTTCGATAACAGAGCCTGTGATAACGTTCTTGATCTTTGTACGAACGAACGCCGCACCCTTACCGGGCTTTACGTGCTGGAATTCCACAACCTGGAATACCTGACCCTCCATGTCGAAAGTTATACCGTTCTTAAAATCGCCGGCTACTACCATGTTTTTGTCCTCCGAAATTTTCCTTATCGCACTGCTGAACGCAGTAACCGATTATAATTTTTATTTTACGTTTATATTGTAAACCAAAACCCGTTTTTTTGCAAGAGGTTTTTTTAATTTTTTTTAAAAATTCAAAGATTTCTTTTGTTTTTGGCACAATTTCAGGTGCTTACAGAAATTTTTTGAAAAAAAAACAAGAATGTGTTGAAAAAATCAATCTTTGCAAATATAATAAGAGCAGAATATGATATCGGAGGTACATACAAATGAAGGTATTACTTGTAAACGGAAGCTCCCGTGAGCACGGCTGCACCGACCGCGCCTTGCGGGAAGTGGCTGTGGCACTGAACGCCGAGGGCGTTGACACCGAGTTCTTTTTTATCGGAAACGCCCCTGTTCCCGACTGCACGGGTTGTGGATCATGCCGCAAAACAGGCAGCTGCGTTTTTGGTGACGTGGCAAATCGCTTGGCTGAAAAAGCACTTGAGTGCGACGGATTCGTTTTCGGCTCGCCCGTATATTACGCCCACCCCAGCGGACGGCTTTTAAATGTACTTGACCGCGCGTTCTATTCCTGCGGGCGCAATTTTGCTTTTAAGCCTGCGGCTTCCGTCGTCAGCGCCCGCCGCGCGGGAACTACCGCATCGGTTGAAGTAATAAACAAATATTTCGGGATCACTTCAATGCCCGTCGTCTCCTCCACCTACTGGAACGCCGTCCACGGCAACACACCCGAGGAGGTCGAACAGGACAAGGAGGGACTTATGACCATGACCAACATCGGCAAAAACATGGCATGGCTGCTTCGATGCATCGAAGCAGGCAGAAAGTCAGGTATTGAACGTCCCGAGAACGAAAAGCTCAGAACCAGCTTTATAAGATAACAAAAAATGCGTGGAGAACCACGCATTTTTTATTTCAGAGAAAAGATATCGTCGTACTCTACGCCGAGTATTTCTTTTACTAAAATTATCTCGTCGGGGTAAAGATGACGCTGACCCACCTCTATCTTTGCCACGGCGCTTCTGGTTATATCACACCCGAGAAGCTGAAGCTTTGCGGCAAGCACGTCTTGGGTTATCCCCGCTTTCTCTCGAAGGAGTCGAATATTTTGACCTATTTTCTTTTCGACCGTCGGATTCATATCTCACCTTTTTGCACTTATTTAGGAACATTATCTTGACTTTATTATATCCGAGTGGTATAATATATGTGCACCGATACAAGTGCAACAATAAAATATTTTGAAAGGAAAAAATATAATGAAAAGCATCCGCATAACCCGCAAAGTTTCCTTAATTCTGCTTGTCGTCATTTTGCTATTTGTGCTCGCAAATTGTTCCACCCCGACCGATATTCCCGATACAAGCGCACCTGACCGAGATTTTCTCGACAAGCTGGTTGGCGACACAGAGGACACCGACGAGCCTTACGTCGAACCGGATACAGAAGCCATTGCCGACGTAGCGGAGCCCGACACCACGGAAAAGCCCGAGGATACAACGAAAAAGGCTGAAGATACAACGAAGAAGATTGAAGACACAACAAAAAAGCCGACCGAAACAACCAAAAAACCCGAAGAAACAACCCAAAAGCCTGCCGACACCACCAAGGCACCCGATACAACAAATTACGTTTGGATTCCAACAAACGGCGGCACAAAATATCACAAAAAATCAAGCTGTTCCAATATGATCGATCCTCTCCACGTTTCCTTGGACGAAGCCATAGACCGCGGCTTTACAGCCTGCAAAAGGTGCTACAAATAAAATTCTCCCCGCTATGCTTATTGGCAAAGCGGGGATTTCTTTGTTGAAAGATTTCATAACTAAAATTAAAAAAAGTGAAATTTTTGTTGTATTTATATTAAAAAAATGGTATAATAGAAAAAATAGTACCAATTCACAATGCCAACCGGCGCGAAAGGATACAAAATGAAGAGAAAAAGCGGCGTTTTGATGCACGTTTCGTCCCTACCCGGCGAATATTCCTGCGGAAGCTTCGGAAAAGAGGCAAAGGAATTTGTGAATTTCCTTGAAAAATGCGGATTCTCCTTTTGGCAGACCCTGCCATTCTGCATGACAGACTGGGTAAATTCCCCCTACAAATCCTATTCCTCTTTCGGTGGAAACCCTTATTTTATCGACCTTGAGGAGCTGGCAGCCGAGGGTCTTCTATCCTACCCCGAGCTTCAGGCCGCAAAGCAGAAGACTCCCTACAGCTGCGAGTTTGATCGTCTTCGTCTTGAGCGTGTCTCCCTGCTCCGCGCCGCCTCTGACCGTTGCTCCGACGAGAAAAAGGCCGAGATCGACCGATTTATCGGCGAAAATCCTTATCTTGAACAAGTATGCCGTTTCATGGCGTTAAAGGAAGCCAACAATCAAGACAGCTGGCTTGAGTGGACCTCCGACCTATACGACGAGGGCGTATATCAGCTCTGGAAATTTATTCAGTACACCTTCTTTGACCAATGGTCAAAGATCAAAAAATACGCAAACGATAAGGGCATCTCAATTATCGGCGACATTCCCATCTACGTGTCCGACGACAGCGCGGACGTGTGGGCAAACCGCGATATGTTCCTGCTTGACGAGGACGGTCGTCCTACGGTGGTTGCAGGCGTACCGCCCGACTATTTTTCTCAGGACGGTCAGCTCTGGGGCAACCCCATTTACAATTGGAGTAAAATGGAGAAGGACGGCTTTGCATGGTGGAAGGAGCGTATCCGCCACATGTTCCGCATGTTTGACGGAGTGAGAATAGACCATTTCAGAGGTATCGAGTCCTACTGGAGCATTCCCGCCACAGCCGAGACCGCAAGAGAAGGCAAGTGGGTAAAAGGCCCCGGACGCGCTTTCGTTGACGCGGTCAAGAGCGTCGTGGACCCCGAAAAGAATTTTATTATCGCGGAGGATCTGGGCGATATCACACCCGAAGTGGAAGCGCTGGTAGAATACAGCGGATTCCCCGGAATGAGGGTCTTCCAGTTCGCTTTCCTTGGGGGCGACAATCCTCATCTGCCCCACAACTATATAAGCAACTGTATCGCATATTCGGGAACTCACGACAACAATACGCTTCTTGGCTACGTCTGGGAACAAAACGAGGGCGAGCGCCGCGAAATGCTTGAATATCTGGGCTACCGCGACCAAAACTGGGACAACTGCTACGGACATATTATCCGCGCTATCATGGCAAGCCACGCAAAAACGGTCATCTTCCCGATACAAGACCTTTTGGGCTACGGCTCGGACACCCGTCTCAACACTCCAGGCAAGATGGAAGGCAACTGGGCTTTTCGTGTGACTCGTGACCAGCTCAATGGAATCGACACAAAAAAATACCGCCGTTTAAATCAACTCTACAAGAGAGGGTAAACGGCCATGAGAGTAATGCAATTCAATATTCAGCACGGCGCTGAATTTTACCACCCCGAAAAGAAGATAAACCTGGGGCTCGTTGCGTCGGTCATACGTCGGTTTGACCCCGATATCGTGTCGCTAAACGAGGTCCGCGGAGCCGCAAACAGCGGCACCGCCGACCCCACGTACATAAACCAAACCGAGGAGCTTGCTCTACTGACGGGCATGACGGGCTATTTTGCCCCCGCAATAAACATTAAAGACAAGGGGCTTTACGGGAACGCGCTCCTTACCAAATTCCCCATCGTTCGTTCGGTTGATATTCCCGTTCCCTCCCCCCGCGACCGTTATTACAGCATTCACCGATACGAGGACAGGTGTCTGCTAAAAGCCGAGCTTGACACGGGCGGCAGGGTCGTCACCGTTCTGTCCTGCCACATGGGGCTGAATGACGACGAGCGCGTAAACGCGGTCATCACCATATGCTCCGAGCTTGAAAAAATACAGACACCCGTAATACTTATGGGAGATTTCAACATGACCCCCGACAACACGGTGCTCGATCCCATAAAGTCCCGTCTGCACGACACCTCGCTGGGATTTGCCTGTGAAAATCTTCACAGCTTCCCTACCAACAATCCGACACTAAAGATTGACTACATATTCGTATCAAACAATTTTGAAGTCTCTTGCGCCGAGATCCACGGCACTTCATGCTCCGACCATCTGCCGCTTACGGCTGATATAAAACTAAAATAACTGCTGAAATTGCAGAAAATGAAAGGAAAAGTCCTTTTTGGACGAACGATTATGGACAAGATCTACGAAATTTACGAACGCTTCTCCGGATATGAATTTGAGGAGATCCTTGACTTCTATGCAAACTACGACTATTCTCAGTACGACGGCATCAAGAACGCAGCGGCAAGCGCAGGAACCGCCTGGCTTATTGCTATCGCAGGCATCATCGGTCTGATCGCCTTGACTTTGACAGCTCTCTCTTACGTTTTCTATTCCGTGGGACTTTTCAGAATGGCAAAGACCCTTGATATCCCCGCACCTTGGATCGCGTTCATTCCCGTGGCAAACGTCTACCTGCTCGGCCGCGTTGCACAGGGTAACGGCGAAAAGAAGCGTAAGTTCCCCTTCGGCTGGATACTCCTTGCGCTTACCTGTGTTTCCGCCGTGTTTGAGCCCATCGCAACAACGTCTATCGCAACGGGTCTGGCAAAGATCACCACTGACATGACCACAGAAAACGTAGTCACTTCCCTTGAGGACATCTTTACGTTCGTGGGCGGTCCGCTGGTCACAAATATTGTGGCGATCGTGCTTTTGAGTCTTGCGGTGGCGATATTCTTCTACATAACCCTCTATTTCGTGTACAAAGCATGCGTAGGCGGCTGTGCGCCCGTTTATCTTGCGGTTTCTATTATTTTCCCTGTATTCATTCCCTTCTTCCTTTTTGCAAAGAGAAACTCTATGGTAAAAAAGGAGAGCGAAAGCGCATAAAAAGAAAGGAGACGCCCCTAATTTCAATCAAGGGTATAGCACCCCCAATGCAAATCAAGGTCACAACGGCGATCGGGAATTCCCTCCCAGCCAAGCGCCGCAACAGCCTCAACAGAATCCCAATGAATAAAAACAGACCCAGACGGCATGCCGTCGGGGTCTTGTTTTTATTCAAGCTCAAATGCGCCTGTGTAAAGGCTGTAATACTGCCCCTTCTGGGCAATAAGATCCTCGTGAGTTCCGCGCTCGATAATGCGGCCGTGGTCAAGTACCATTATCACGTCAGAGTTGCGGACTGTTGAAAGTCGGTGTGCAATAACGAAAACCGTGCGACCTTTCATAAGAGCGTCCATACCGCGCTGAACTATCGCCTCGGTACGGGTATCGATAGAGGAGGTCGCCTCGTCCAAGATCATTACGGGCGGATCTGCCACCGCCGCGCGGGCGATAGAGAGAAGCTGGCGCTGTCCTTGGGACAGGTTCGCTCCGTTACCCGTAAGCATTGTGTTATATCCCTTGGGAAGTCGGGTAATGAAATCGTGTGCGTTCGCCAACTTCGCGGCGGAAATACACTCCTCGTCGGTAGCGTCAAGCTTGCCGTAGCGTATATTGTCCATGACCGTTCCCGTGAACAGATTTGTGTCCTGCAAAACGATGCCCAGAGAGCGGCGAAGGTCCGATTTCTTTATTTTGTTGATATTTATGCCGTCGTAACGTATCTTTCCGTCGGCAATGTCGTAAAAGCGGTTGATAAGATTTGTTATAGTTGTCTTACCCGCGCCCGTAGCTCCTACGAACGCCACCTTCTGACCGGGTTCGGCGTAGAGAGTGATGTTATGAAGAACTATCTTCTCGTCCGTATAGCCGAAGTCGACGTCAAACAGGCGAACGTCACCGCGCAAAGGCGTATAGGTGACCGAGCCGTCCGAGGTGTGGGGATGCTTCCACGCCCACATACCCGTTCTCTTTTCGCTCTCCACAAGCTGTCCGTTCTCTTCCTTTACGTTCACTAAAGCAACGTAGCCCTCGTCGGTCTCGGGCTCCTCATCAATGAGGGTGAAGATCCTGTCCGCGCCCGCAAGCGCCATAACGATAGAGTTGACCTCCTGAGAGACCGAGGAAACGTTCGCGCCGAACTGCTTGGTCATGCCAAGGAAGGTAACTACCACCGCAATTTCAAGAGTCAGGCTTCCCGTGACCAGCGCGTGGATAGAATAGTTTGGCACGTTGAATGTGGTCAGAAAAAGACCGCCCATGAACGCCGCCGCAACGTAGAAAATGTTTCCGATGTTACCCATGATGGGCATGAGGATATTGGCAAAGCGGTTGGCAGACGTCGCGTCGGCGCAAAGCTGACCGTTCAGTCTGTCAAAATCCTCAGTTGCTCTGTCCTCGTGGCAGAAGACCTTAACCACCTTCTGTCCGTTCATCATCTCTTCAACAAAGCCCTCTACCTTACCCAACGACTTCTGCTGGCGGATAAAGAACTTTGCGCTGTTTCCACCCACGATCTTGGCGGTAAGGAGCATAAAAAAGATACCCACCATGACGACCATCGTCATCCATATACTGTAATACAGCATGATGCAGATAAGGGAAGCAAGTATCAGCCCCGATGAAAGAATGCTGGGCAAAGACTGGGAAATGAGCTGACGGAGAGTGTCGATATCGTTTGTGTAATGGCTCATGATGTCGCCGTGGCTGTTTGCGTCAAAATACTTGATGGGCAGAGCCTGCATACGGTCAAACATACGCTTTCTCATGTTGCAAAGGAAGCGCTGAGTAATAATTGCGCCCAAGCGCTGGTAGGTAAATACGCAAGCAAGCGCCAAAACGTACACGCAGACCATTATAAGAATAGTCTTAATTATTTCGGGGGACATATCGGCGTAGACTGTTGCGCCCGCCTCGCCTGCCTTGACGCGCTCAAGTCCCTTTGCAATATAGCCCGCGATAGTACGGACGTAAATTGCGGGCGCGGTGCTAACAAGTCCAAAGGTGGCGATAAGTGCTATCTCAAGGATAAGAAGACCCTTAAAATCCGCAAAAAGCATTTTTATAAGTCGGAGAAGCGTACCCTTTTTAGCTTTGGGTCTGCCGCCCTGCATCTGCATTTTCTTACTCATCTTCGCCCTCCTTTCCCGCTCTCATCTGTGACGTATATACCTCGCGGTAGATCTCGTTGGTCTCAAGGAGAGTTTCATGGTTTCCTATACCGTTTATCTTACCACCGTCAAGGACGATTATAACGTCGGCGTCCTCAACGGAGGAGATCCGCTGTGCAATAATGAACTTGGTCGTTCCGGGAATCTCGGAGCGGAACGCGCGGCGGATAAGCGCATCGGTCTTGGTGTCCACCGCCGAGGTGGAGTCGTCCAGAATCAGGACCTTCGGCTTTTTCAGAAGCGCGCGTGCAATACAAAGCCTCTGCTTCTGACCGCCCGAGACGTTGGCACCGCCCTGCTCAATATAGGTGTCGTAGCCGTCGGGGAAGGTCTGAATAAACTCGTCTGCCTGTGCAAGCTTGCAGATCCTCACAAGCTCCTCGTCGGAAGCCTCGGGATCGCCCCAACGGAGATTTTCCTTTATGGTGCCCGAGAACAGCACGTTCTTCTGAAGCACCACAGCCACCTGATTCCGCAGGGTGTCAAGGTCGTAGTCGCGCACGTCAACGCCGCCGACCGTGACCTTTCCCTCGGAAACGTCGTAGAGACGGGAGATAAGGTTTACAAGTGTGGTTTTCGAGCTTCCCGTACCGCCGATAATACCCACGGTCTGGCCGCTCTCTATTCTGAAGTTGATATCCTCCAAGGCAAACTTTTCGCCCTCGGCGGAATACTTGAAGGACACGCCGTCAAATACGACCTCGCCGTTTTTAACCTGCATGACGGGGTTTTCGGGGCTTTCTATCGTGCTTTTTTCGTCAAGCACCTCAACTATCCTGCGGGCAGACTCGATAGAAAGAGTTATCATGACGAAGACCATGGAGATCATCATCATGCTCATAAGCAGCTGCATGGAATATGTGTTCATACCCGTAAGCGTGCCCAGACCGTACTTGACACCGCCCGTGGAAATGACCAGCTTTGAGGTCAGATAGGACAGGGCGATCATGCAGGAATATATGCAGAACTGCATCAGGGGCGCGTTTAAAGCAAGTATCTTGTCAACCCGTGTAAAATCGTTTGCAACGTCCTCGGAGGCTGTGGCAAACTTGTCGCGCTCAAAGTCCTCGCGGACAAATGATTTTACCACTCGCATACCCTTGACGTTTTCTTGCACCGACTCGTTTATTCGGTCGTATTTTTTGAAAATGCGCTTGAATATAGGCATTACGGTGAAGATTATCTTGAAAAGTCCGAATCCCAGAACGGGAACTATCAGCGCGTACACCAACGCCAGCTTGCCGCCGAGACGTATAGACATAACGAAGGAGAAGACCAGCATCATAGGACAGCGGATAGCGGTCCTGATAATGACCATAAACGCCATTTGGACGTTTGAGATGTCGGTTGTCAGTCGGGTAACGAGGCTGGAAATGGAAAAGCGGTCAATGTTGGCAAAGGAGAAGCGCTGAATACTTCTGAAAACGTCGCCGCGGAGATTTTTTGCAAAGCCGCAAGACGCCTTCGCGGCGAAATTTCCCGCCAAAAATCCGCAGATAAGAGACAGAAAAGCCAAAACGAGCAGTTGTCCGCCATAGCGTAGTATGGTATTCATGTCGCAACCGCCCTCAATGCGGTCGATAAGTCCCGCAGTAAGGAACGGGATACAGCACTCAATGCCTACCTCGCCTAAGATAAACAGGGGTGTCAGCAGTGCCGCGGTCTTGTATTCGCGCACGCTGGCAGTAAGTCTTTTTATCATGCTTAAATTTCCTTTCATTTAATGCGCCCGTCTGAGGGCATAATTACCATTATACTATTTTACCACCTTTTTCCCTCTCGGTCAATAAGAAAAATTTGAAAAAACGCAGGGGCATAACAGCAAACTTTTGATACAAAATCACGGAATTCTTTGCAGGGCAAAGAAAAATGACCCACCCTTTCGGGTGGGTCTGTTAATTCAGTCATACTTTTTTATCACGGGGACCGCCGAAACCAACGCGGCGGCAACGGCAGAAATGACTATTTCGGGAATCATGTAAAGTCCGTTATAGAACACCGAATAGACGATGCCCAGCACCTCGCCCGAGAAGGTCGAAAGTATCTTTTCACCTATTGCGTAAAAGCCCTCCTGAGAGAAGAACCAGTCAGCCCACTCGCCAAAAAAGATATATCCCGACACGATATGCGCCAGATAGCGCAATCCCAGCGCAAGGACCGTACCTGCCACCAGCGCGGGCGCTTTTTTCAGCTTGTTTCTGAAGACTCCGCCAAAGCCCAGCAGTGTATACGCCAGAAGATAATCAATAAGACATATCCAGATCGCCGCGCCGTAACCCATAAAGTCGTCGCTTCCCACGGTAAAGAGCGAAATTACGTATCCGCCTCCCGTAAACGCACCGAAAGCAAGCTGGATAAAGGAATAAACAGCAGCACTTGCAAGTCCCCACCGAGTGCCGTACATATAAGAAACGAGCACAACGGGAAGCATACTTGCAACGGTAAATCCGCCGCCAAAGGGAAGATTTAAAAACGGGATATAAGCACAGGCAAAAGCAAGAGACGCCGCCAGTGCCAAAAGCATGGAGGTCAAAACCAACCTCCGCGTGTTAAATGTTGAGTTCATAAGCTATACCTTTCCGCAAAAATTGCAAAAAAAATTCTCACGGAAATACCGTGAGACCACCAAAAAGGCATAGCTAGCATTCGCCCTTATATGACTCCCTTCGCCGGTATTATCCGTATCAGGTTAAAGGGTTCGGGCTTTCGTCCGTCTCAGCCGTCGCGCGTGCGAGTTGGCACCCCTGAGGTGAAGTTCACCTTGCCTAAATTATATCACTCTGCCCCGTCCCTGTCAAGTCCCCTGTGAAAGAAAACCGCCCAAAATTTACAAAAAGTTGATATATGCTTGAAGAAAATGCTGTAAAATATAGTGGTGAGGTGATTTCATGCTTGGATACGTAAGACCATACGAGCCTCAGCTGAGGATGATCGAACAGCAGTACTACCGCGCGTCATACTGCGGGCTTTGCCATGCTCTGGGAAGATCCTGCGGTCAGCTTTCCCGTCTCGGCTTGAGCTACGATTTCACCCTGCTCGTGCTTTTCCGTCTGGCAGTAACGGGAGAAAAGCCCGAGTTTGAGAAAAAGCGTTGCATTATCCACCCGTGCAAAAAAAGGCTGACCTTAAAGGATTGCCGATCTCTTGAATTTTCCGCTTACGCGGGTACAATACTTGCATACAGAAAGATACTTGACGACATTTCCGACGAAAAGGGCGCAAAACGGCAAAAGGCGAAAATAGCAAGGTCTGTCTTTGACGGCGGGTACAAAAAAGCCAAGAAAGCCCTGCCTGAGCTCGATACTTTCATTGAAAAAAAGCTCTCTGAGCTGTCCGATCTGGAACGCGTAAAAACGCCCTCCGTAGACCTGCCCGCAAACATTTTCGGCGACATTTTATCAGAAATATTCGCGTTCGGTCTTGACGGTGCTCAAAAAAAGAAATCAGAGACATTCGGCAGGTGTATCGGGCGGTGGATATACATTACCGATGCGATCGACGACTATGAAAAGGACAAAGAAAAAGGGCGTTATAACCCGTTTTTGTGTCTTTACGGAGATCGTGAATTTGACCCCGAGATAAAAAAGGACATCGAATCGGCACTCACCGCAACGCTTAGTGATGCCGTGAACTCTCTCGACCTCATTTCATTTGACGGTCGGAGCGATCTTGAAGGTCTTCTCAAAAACATACTCCTGCTCGGAATGCCTGCAAAGGCACGTAAGATAATCTACGGCGAGGACTGCACGTCCTGCGAGACAGAACTGAAAGGAAGCGACAAATGACAGACCCGTACAAGGTGCTTGGGGTGTCCCCCGCGGCATCAGACGATGAAATAAAAAAAGCCTACCGAAATCTGGCAAAGAAATACCACCCCGACAAATACAAAGACAGCGATCTTGCCGACCTTGCCAGTGAAAAAATGGCTGAGGTGAACGCGGCATACGACGAGATCCAGAAGATGCGTGCAGGGGGCGGAAGGAGCTCGGGCGGCTACGGCGGATTTAACACCACAGGCTCAAACGACGTATATACTGCTATCAGAAATCATATTAACATGGGGAACACCGAAGCGGCGTACTCCATGCTTCAGTCGATCTCCGCGGCCGAGCGCGGTGCGGAATGGCAGTTCCTTATGGGCTGTGTTTGCGTGCGGCGAGGCAACATTTTCGACGCACAAAGCTACTTTGACACCGCCTGCTCCATGGACCCAAACAACGCCGAATACAGAAATATGCGTGAGCAGGTAAGAATGTACGGAGCGAACCGCGGAGGCTACGCGCCCTACGGCGGCGGTATGACCACCTGCAACACCTGCGACATCTGTAATACTCTGATCTGCGCCGACTGCTGCTGTGAATGTATGGGAGGGGATCTCATTGGCTGCTGCTGATAACCATAGACCCGAGATAAAGATAGAGCTTCCAAAAAAGAAAGAGATCAAAAAATCCAAAAAAATTGCACTTTGCGCGGTATTCTCCGCCCTCGGTGTAGTGCTGCTCTACATGGGCGCGCTCATAGAAGTGCTCGATCTTTCGGCGGCGGCTGTCGCGTCCATGCTCTGCGTGATAATAATTTCCGAGATCGGCGGCGCTTACCCATGGCTTACCTACGCGGTCACCTCGATCCTGTCGCTTTTATTGCTTCCCAACAAGTTTGGAGCACTCATTTACGCCTGCATGGCGGGCTATTACCCTATGATAAAGGCAAAAATTGAAGGTCTGCGATCAAACGGAATGCGGCTTCTTTTCAAAACAGGTTTTTTCAACTTGTCAATGACGGTCATAATCGCCGCGGCAAAGTTTATCTTCACCCTGCCCGGCTTGACAAAGGGCTACATAATTGCCCTTTACGCTATCGGAAACGTCACGTTCATCGTTTTCGACATCGCCCTTTCCATGCTCATTCGCGCGTATTTTGTGAAATATCGCAAGATGCTTCGTATCGAAAGAATATTGAAATAAGCACAAAAAAGGCTGCCGCTTCATGCGACAGCCTTTAATGTACAGCAGATTTTGTTACGTACCAAAAATTTTACTTGAGTTAGCCTATTACTTAAGCTCAACAGTTGCGCCAGCCTCTTCGAGCTGCTTCTTGAGAGCCTCAGCGTCTTCCTTGGAAGCGCCTTCCTTAATTGTGCTGGGAACACCCTCAACCTTTTCCTTAGCTTCCTTCAAGCCGAGACCTGTAACCTCACGTACGACCTTGATAACATCGAGCTTCTTTGCACCGAAGCTTGTCATTACAACGTCGAACTCAGTCTTTTCTTCAGCAGCAGCGCCTGCAGCAGCGGCACCGGGAGCAGCAGCAACTGCAACGGGAGCAGCGGATACGCCGAATTCTTCCTCGAGAGCCTTTACAAGGTCAGCAAGCTCGAGAATTGTAAGTTCTTTAATTTCATCCAAAATCTTGGTGGTCTTTTCGTTAGCCATTTTAAATTACCTCCGTAAAATAAATAAGATATTGTTTTTTTGTTTGTTTTTTGACGGGTACGAGGATCAAGCCTCTGCTACGCCGCCCTCCTTGTCGATCTTTCCCTGAAGGACATAAGCAAGTCCGTACAGAGAGGACTGGATACTTCCGAGCAGCTTGCCGATAAGCACTTCCTTCGGAGGAATATCAGCCAGCTCGTTTACAGTCTTAACGTCAACAACTGCGCCGTCAAGATAACCTGCGAGAATATTGAAGGATTCGATCTTCTCAGCATACTTCTTGAGGACCTTTGCGGGAGCGATGGCATCGTCTCCGGCAATTGCGATAGCTGTCATACCTGTAAGGTACTGCTTCATATCGCCAAAGCCTACCTCATCACAAGCTCTGCCTGTGAGAGTGTTCTTCATAACAGTGTACTTAACGCCTGCCTTTCTCAGCTCTGCGCGAAGCTTTGTGTCGTCTTCAACCGTGATACCGCTGTAGTTTACCAGAACGCCTGCGGGAGAGTTGCGAAGCATCTCTGCAAGGTCTGCAACGGTCTGTTTCTTTTGTTCGAGTATTGCATTACTGGGCATTTAGTTTCACCTCCCATTGTGAAAATAAATAAAAAAATCTTTTCCCCCAAAGGCATTGCCCTCACTCGAGAAAAGATAAATAACCACAATATAAAAGCGCACAGCTATTGCCATATCGCCCTTGTTATAAATCGCTTCCTCGGCAGGAGAGCAGCGTTTTAAAAACTGCCTTTACGGGAACCTGCTGTCTTAGGTAACAGGGGGATTATACCACGTAAATCCCCCTCTGTCAAGCGTTTTTTGAAAAATATTTTATTTTTTTTCGTTTTCAGCCCTTTTTTCTTCCTTCATGGCATCAAGCTCCTCCTGCGTATAGTCGTCGGCGCCGTGCAGACAGTCTATAAATCTGCAAACAGAAAAGACCGCAAGAGCAAGCACACCCGTCTGACTCATAGCATATTCGGGCGCGGCAATAAATCCGTAAAAGCCGCGGGACAGGTACGCTGTCAGCGCGGGAACGGAGGAAACGGTGCAGAAAAAGAAAGCAAGAAATGAAAATACGGTAAATCTTCCGCTCTTTTTGGCGCCGATAAGCAAGCCCGTCTCGGCAAGCATGTAAAGCATCACAGCCATGTAAGCCACCTGCAAAAGCAGCTTGTCGGGGCTGTTCATGGTCGTCTTGAAATCAAAGTAGGATTTTGCAAGTCCCGCCGTGGCGTAGAAAATAACGGCAAAACCGAGGAGCGCGCGGTTTTCCTTGTCGGCCTTTTTCGTTACTCCCGAAGCAAAATAGAGGGCGGACAGCACCGCAAACGCAAGGAAAAGTCCGGGAATGAGCAAACTTCCCTCAACGTAAGATAAGCAATAGAACACAAGGTACACCGCGTGTGCAAAAACCATAACCGCCGCCACAGCCGAGCCAATTTTAGAGGCAGACCCCGTGAACGCGGGCCCGACCTTCACCTTTGAGGCAAAAGGTCCCGCGAAAGCAAAGAGAACGGGCGCAATTATGCAGAGCCACTTCAATGCCTCGGGCACAAGCTCGCCGCTCTGAAAGTACCCTGCTTCCCTGTCGTAATATTTAAAAAGCCCCACCGTGCGGAGCAGAGTGCACAGCACCGTCAAAAGCGCCGCCGCACCGCCGTATATTATGACTCTCGATTTGTTTTTCATCGTTTTCGTCCTTTGTATGCTTGATTCTCTTTAAATTATACGGCGGTTTTCAAGAAAAGTCAATATCATTTGTCGTATTTGCGGCTGCGGGTCAAATATTCACGCTTTGTTCACCACTTTCGCGTCCAAATGGGATAACATATAGTAAATGAGACCTCGGAGGTAAAACCATGAAATTTATAAGGATTTTAGCGCTTTTTGCAGCGCTTGTTTTTGCCTTTGCCGCGTGCGGCAAAGAAGAAGGACCTATCGGCGGCGACCCTCTGTCCCGCGACACGGCAAACGTAAAGGAGCCTATGAGCGTGGCGGACATGACCCCTTACGAGATAAAGGACGACGTGACCTATTTCGCGGACATTGAAATTGTGGGCTACGGCACTGTAACCGTTCAGCTCGACCAAAAATCAGCGCCCATTACCGTCTCGAATTTTGCAACTCTCGCATCAAACGGATTTTACGACGGTCTGACATTCCACCGCATCGTTGAGGGATTCGTAATGCAGGGCGGCGACCCCAAGGCTGACGGAACGGGCGGGTCGGACAGACCTATCAAAGGCGAGTTTATGTATAACGGCGTAGATAATATGATACCCCACCTGCGCGGTACAATCTCCATGGCGCGCCGCGGGGATTCCTACAACAGCGCAACGTCGCAGTTCTTTATCGTGCACAAAAACTATACCAGCCTTGACGGTCAGTACGCCGCATTCGGCCGCGTGACCGAAGGCATGGAGATAGTGGACGATATCTGTGAGGCGGCAGAGCCCATCAACAGAACGGGGCTGGTGGAGTACTCAAAGCAGCCCGTGATTAAGACGATCACCATAAGAGAAGGATAAAAATAGGGGGCGCTCTCCGCGCCCCTCTTTATTCGCCGTGCCCCGAAAAATCCCCAAAGCACTTGACAAAGAATTGAATGTGTGATAAAATACCAAATGCCAACGAGACGTGGCTCAGTTTAATATCGAGATGTGGCTCAGTTTGGTAGAGCGCCACGTTCGGGACGTGGAAGCCGCAAGTTCGAATCTTGTCATCTCGACCAATAAAGAAAAGGGAGGTTTATCCTCCCTTTTCTTTATTCATTGAACTGCACCGATTCAGAACTTCGCACCGCCGCAAGGCGAGTGCACAAGTTCGCGCCGCGGTGAACACCAAATTTCCGCGAGTTTTGGCGCGAATTAAAGTTCAGAACTTGTTTCTATCCGACGAAAATCAGACTCTATTAACCGAAAAACCGTGCTCCCGAGGCGCTTCCTCGGTGACCGCGTAGCCGAACGCCGCACCGAGTACAGGCTTAAACCCTTCGGGTATACCGAGGTCACACATCAGGTTCGCGTCGTTTGCCATTACCCTGGGCGCACCGCCCAAAATCACGCTTGCAACCCCCATATCGGTTGCCGCAAGCACCATGTTCTCAACTACTATACCTACGTTTGCAAACGTCATTTCGGGAGGAAGTCCTTCGCCGTTAGCCGACACAAAAATCATTGTCTTTGCCCCGTAATCGGTGTCCCTTTTCTTGCCCGCCATGCGTGAAAACATCTCGGTCGTCATATCGTTTATGCGCTTTATGATCTTCTCGTCCTGCACCACCGTAATATGCAGAGTTTCATATTTTGCCATGGCGATAGGCGACGAATCAGCCGCTTTCAAAATGGCGTTCAGCGCCTCCTCGGATATCTGTTCCCGAGTATACGCTCTGGTCGATCTTCTTTTTGCGATTGCTTCAAGAGTATTCATGTCAGCCCTCCGTTTTTTCTTTATTTTACCACACGTCTCCCCGACTTTCAAGTCAAAACGAATAGAAAACGCTCCTTTTGAATATACTTTTTAAAAACATCTGAGAGGTATCATATGAAAAGATCTATCGGGTTGTGGCAGTGGGTCGGCTTTGGCGCGACGTCCCTTGGAGGAACTCTGCTTCACTTTTTGTACGACTGGACAGGTGAAAGCGTTTTGGCGGCACCTTTTTCAAGCGTGAACGAGTCCACATGGGAGCACATGAAGCTGCTGTTCTGGCCACTGTTCATTTTTGCCGTGGTGCAGAGCTTTTTCTTTCGTGACCGTCAGGATTTTTGGTGCGTAAAGCTTCGCGGAACGCTTCTCGGACTTGCGCTTATCCCGATTCTGTTCTACACCTACAACGGCGCGGTGGCAAAATCCCCCGACTGGCTGAACATCACCATTTTCTTCGTTTCGGCGGCGGTGGCCTATATTTACGAAACGCGGCTCTTCAATTCGGAGAGACTTAAATGCAAGTCGGGAAAATCGGCTCTCGCCGCCCTTTGCCTGATTGCCCTGCTTTTCGTGCTTTTCACCTTCGTCACACCACAGATCGGCTTGTTTGAGGATCCCGTCACGGGAACCTACGGCATATAAAAAAAGGACCGAAAGGTCCTTTTTTTATATGTTCGGAACGATCTCGTCTTCTTTTAGTCTTCGTCCTCGGAATTGTCCTTTTTGGACTTTTTGGGGTGCTTTATCTCGTAATGGATAAGCAAGCTGAGCAGTGCGCGCAGCAAAATCACCGCGCCAAGCATATAAAGCTCCTGCAGATTCTGGATAAGCACGGTACGCAAGATCTCTGCCGCCATTTTGAATTCCAGACCCATGGCAAGTCCGTTTGCAAGGTTTGTTTGCAGGTCGTGATTTTTTTTCATAAAGGTATTCTGGAAGTACTGCCAGAATCCGTATATTCCCGACCAAAAAACGATTATAATACCAATGATCTCAAGCACCGAGATCATATACGGAAGAATAAGCTCAATAAAATCATGCAACTCGTTCATTTTTACGTCCTCCAAGCAGGCCATCTATGAGATCATTATATCCTTTTCGGCGAATTTTGTCAACATATAAAAGATAAAAACAGTGTTGACAAAAGCGCGTTTAAATGGTACAATATGTTGGCAAACTATATATAATATATACAAAAATTAATATTTTATATGTGAAAAAATTAACAGAAAGGTAGAAAACAAGATGTCCTTTTTACACGGAGTTCACACCCCGCACAGAAAGAATACCGCCGATAAATCTGCCGAGCGTCTCACAGACGTAAAATCCGTGACCCTGCCCATGCAGATGCACATCGGCGCACCTGCCGTTCCTGCAGTCAAGGTCGGCGACCTTGTAAAGGTAGGAACGCTCGTCGCTGAGGGCACGGGTGCCGTTTCCTCCCCAATTTACGCTTCCGTATCGGGCAAGGTGACAAAAATTTCCGACGTTCCCACGTCAAACGGCAAGACCTGTCCTGCCGTAATTATCGAATCGGACGGGGAGATGACCCCCGACGAGAATATCGCAGTCCCACAGGTAAACTCCCGACAGGAACTTATCGAAGCTATAAGAAAAAGCGGGATCGTCGGACTTGGCGGCGCGGGTTTTCCGACCTACGTCAAGTGGGACGTTGACCCCGAGCGCATCGAGGAGTTTATAATTAACGGCGCAGAGTGCGAGCCTTATATCACAAGCGACTCTCTTACAATGACAGAGCGCGCCGACGATATGGAATACGCTATCCTCGCTCTTAAAAAGCATTTCGGACTGAAGCGCATCATCATCGGTATCGAAAGCAACAAAAAGCGAGCCATCGAGTCAATGAAGACAATGGCTCAAAAGATAGAAGGCTGCGAGGTCGCCGTTCTTCCTCAGGTCTATCCCCAGGGCGGCGAAAAGGTCTTGGTTTATCACACCACAAAGAAGAAGATCGGCGCAGGCATGCTTCCTATTGACGTGGGCTGCGTCGTCAACAACTGCACGACGGTAGCCGCTATCGGCTCGTATCTGAAAACGGGTATGCCGCTGGTAGAAAAGTGCGTCACCGTTGACGGCGGCGCCGTGGCAGAGCCCAAGAACGTGATCGTTCCTATCGGAACGCCTCTTTCCGTTCTCTTTGACTTCTGCGGCGGTTTTAAGGCAGAGCCCAAAAAGATACTTTACGGCGGTCCCATGATGGGCGTTGCCGTACCAAACGCCGACGTTCCCGTGCTTAAGAGCAGTAACGCCGTGATCGCTCTGACCGCAAAGGAGGCAAAGCTCCCAAAGACCACCGCGTGTATTCGCTGCGGAGCCTGCACAAATGCTTGTCCCTTCGGTCTTAACCCTGCAGAGATCCTGCTTGCATACAAGAAAAAGGATGCCCAAGCACTCCGCCGCCTGTCGGTGGACATGTGCATGCTCTGCGGCTGCTGCAGCTTTATCTGTCCCGCAAACCGTCCGCTCGTTCAGACCAACACCCTGTCAAAGCAGCTGCTTCGTGACGAAAAAGCAAAGGAGACCTCAAAGAATGGATAATTTACTGACCCTCTCGGTGTCCCCCCATATCCACAGCGGAAGATCTACGTCCGCTATCATGCGCGACGTTATTATCGCTCTTCTCCCTACCACGCTCGCGGGCACCGTCATTTTCGGGCTGCGTTCTCTGCTTGTAGTGGCAGTATGCGTGGCTTCATGTGTGCTTCTCGAAGCACTTTTTAACCTTATCACAAAGAAAGACCAGACGGTAGGCGACCTGAGTGCCGCCGTCACGGGTCTTCTTCTGGCGCTCAACCTACCCGCAAACGTCCCGATCTGGCAGTGCGCAGTAGGCTCCGTATTCGCCATTATTCTCGTTAAATGCCTGTTCGGCGGAATCGGACGCAATCTTGTAAACCCCGCAATAACGGCGCGCGTTTTTATGTTGGTTGCATTTGGCAGCGTGGCAAAGGCGGATTTTCCCGCGGGCGTTGACGCACTTTCAAGCGCAACTCCTCTTATGCAGATCTCCCAGGGCACAACACCCTCTTTGCTTGATCTGTTTGTGGGACGGGTCGGCGGTGCTATCGGCGAGGTAAGCGCGGCGGCTCTTCTCGTGGGTTTTGTCTACCTGCTCATTCGCCGCGTTATAACGTGGCACATTCCCGTGGTCTACATCGGGTCTGTGTTCCTTCTGTCCTTCGCCGTTGAAGGAAACGCGACCGCGGCAACGGCACTCATTCTCTCGGGAGGTCTCTTTATCGGCGCCATTTTTATGGCGACCGACTACGTAACGTCCCCTCCCACACCTCTGGGCAAGATAGTTTTCGCCCTCGGCGCGGGTCTGCTCACCTTCCTTATCCGCCATTTCGGCGTATATCCGGAGGGCGTGTCCTTTGCTATCCTGTTTATGAACATACTGACTCCGTATATCGAAAAGCTCGGAGCATTTAAGGTTTTCGGAGGTCAGAAGAAATGAAAAGTTCAATTAAAAGTATCGTCGTTCTGGTCAGCATCTGTGCCGTTGTATCTGTCGTCATGGCACTGACCAATTCGATCACTGCCCCCATTATTGAAAAGAATGAGGCGGCAAACGCAAACGCCGCCCTCCTTGAAGTCCTGCCCAACGGCGGAACCTTTGAGACGGTTGATATGACCGCATACACCCTGCCCTCCACCGTTACAGCCGTCTACAAAGCCTCAAGCGGCGGCTGTGTGGTACAGATGACCACCACGGGTTATGCCTCGGGCATGGTCATCATGTGCGGAATCAACGCGGACGGTACGGTTGCGGGCTCAAAGCTCCTTTCCTCCTCCGAAACCCCTTCGATCGGCGGTGAGGCTGCAGGCAGGTTTGCACCCACCCTTGAGGGCAAGACCGCAGAGGATATTGACGCAGTTGAAATAATTTCAGGTGCGACAAAAACCACGGCGGCATACCGCTCGGCAGTCAAGGACGCTTTGAATACCGCTCTTATCTTAGGCGGTGCGTCAATCGACACCCGAACCGAGGAAGAGATCCTTCAGGACAACCTTGAAAGTGCGCTTGGCGCAGCCAACGGCGCTTTCACAAAGATCTTCTTCGTTGAGGTCGTCGAGGGGGTTGACGCTATGTACGTCGCAGATAATAAGTCGGGCTACGTTTGCGTCATCGGTGAAAAGTTTATCGGTGCTGACAACGAAGGCAACGCCCTCACCGAGGCGTCAGCGGACGAGGCTCAGGTGGTAAAGACCGCCGTTGAGACTGTCAATGCAACGACCTCCGAGCCCGTGGACCTTAATGCTTACGAGGGACTTCCCTCTCAGCTCACACAGGTCAGCAAGACGGCAACGGGCAATTATATTATTGAGATCAAGGCGGCAGGATACGGAATCGTGGGCGGTGATGAATATCACCCCGCATCGGGCGAATATATCATGGTCCGTGTATCCATTACTGCCGACGGCAGGATCATCGACTGCTTCACCATCTCCCAGGCTGAAACCCAAGGACTCGGCGACGCTTGCGCCGATGAAAAGTTCTACGGTCAGTTCGACGGCAAGACCGAAGCAGATTACACCGAGATCGATGCGATCTCGGGCGCAACTCTTACAACAAACGGCTACACTAAGGCGATCGAACGCGCCTTCAACGCCGTTAAGATCTTTGAGGGGGTGAATGAATGATGAAAAAGAACAACTGTCTTTCCGTTCTTTTAAACGGCATTATAAAGGAAAACCCCACTCTGGTGCTTATCCTTGGCACCTGCCCTACCCTTGCGACCACCACCAACGTGTTCGGGGCTTTTGGTATGGGAATTGCAACTCTGGCGGTGCTTATCTGCTCCAACATGCTCATTTCCCTGCTCCGTAAAGTTATCCCCGACAACGTGCGTATCCCTTGCTATATCGTAATCATCGCGGGATTTGTTACAGTCGTTCAGATGCTTGTGCAGGCGTTTTTCCCCGATCTTTACAATATGCTGGGCGTCTATCTGCCTCTGATCGTTGTAAACTGCATTATTTTGGGACGTGCCGAAATGTTTGCAAGCAAAAACTCCGTCGGGGCGTCCGCTCTTGACGGTCTGGGCATGGGCATCGGCTTTTCCTTGGCTTTATGCTCTATGGCAACGCTTCGCGAAGTGTTCGGCGCCGCAAGCTTTGCGGGAATTGCAATACCTGCCCTTGAAAGCTACAAGATCGAATTTTTGGTAAAGGCTCCCGGCGGTCTGCTCGTCTACGGTCTGCTCATCGCGCTGGTAAGCGCACTTACGTCAGGCAAAGCCCCCAAGAAAAAATCATTCTCCTGTGCAGGCTGTCCCGGAGCGCACCTCTGCTCCTCGTCCGAATGTGCGCAGGGAAAGGAGGAAGCGTAAATGGAAGGATTTAAGAATCTTGTCGTTATACTTTTGTCCTCGGTGCTGGTCAACAACTACGTTTTGGCACGCTTCCTTGGTATCTGTCCCTTCCTGGGCGTTTCAAAGAAATTAGACCAGGCGGCGGGCATGGGCGTTTCGGTCACTGCCGTAATGCTTCTTGCAACGCTTGTTACCTGGCCCATTCAGCGCTTCGTTCTGGACGCATTTGGCTTAGGATACCTGCAGACCATCGTATTTATTCTGGTAATCGCTTCTCTTGTGCAGATGCTTGAGGTGATCTTGAAAAAATTCTCTCCCGCACTTCACCGCGGACTCGGAGTTTACCTGCCTCTTATTACGACCAACTGCGCGGTTCTCGGCGTTGCTATAAACAACATCACCGACAACTACACTTTCATTGAGTCCATGGTCAGCTCCCTTGGCTGCGGACTTGGTTTCCTCCTCGCCATGGTGCTTTTCTCGGGCATTCGCTCCCGCATCGACGAGGTAGAGGTCCCCAAGCCCTTCCGCGGAGTTGCCATCACCCTGATCGCCGCTTCCTTTATCTCCCTTGCTTTTATGGGCCTTGCGGGAATCGTCGACAATCTGTTTGCATGAGAGGGGGATACGTATGTTAATTGATGTTTTAACTGCTTTTGCCGTCGTTGTGGCGGTAGGTCTCCTTTTCGGAATCCTGCTTGCGATCGTTTCCCGTTTCTTTGGAATCGAGGAGGACGAAAAGGCAAAGAAATTAAGAGAGCTCCTCCCCGGCATCAACTGCGGTGCCTGCGGATTCAAGGGCTGTAACGACTATGCAGAGGCCATGGCAAAGGGTGAGGCAAAGCCCAACCTGTGCATTCCCGGTGCCGAGGCTGTTGCAAAGCAGCTGAGCGAGATCATGGGCGTTGAAGTCGAGGAACCCAAGGACTTCGTGGCGTTCGTTCATTGTAACGGCACCTGCGAAGCCGCTCCCCACAAAGCTCTCTACAAGGGCATTGAGACCTGCAAGGCTGCAAGTCAGACCTACGGCGGTCCCAAGCTCTGCACCTACGGCTGTCTCGGCTGCGGCGACTGCGCTTCGGTCTGCATTTCCGACGCCATCTGCATCTCAGACGGAATAGCAAGAGTCAACACCGCCCGCTGCATAGGCTGCGGAATGTGCGCAAAGGAATGTCCAAAGAACATCATCTCCATGATCCCTCAGGAGGCGGCAACCGTCGTTTATTGCAACAACAAGGACAAGGGCGCTGACGCGCGCAAAGTTTGCAAGAACGCTTGTATTGCTTGCCACAGGTGCGAAAAGACCTGCCCTCACGATGCCATTAAGGTCGTGGACAACTGTGCCGTTATCGACTACGAAAAGTGCACAGGCTGCGGCAAGTGCGCCGAGGTTTGTCCCACGGGCTGCATCAAGAAGGTATTCTTCCCCGATCTTCCCGAGGATTTCGTCTGGGACAGATAAAATGAAGTCATTTGAAAATAACACAAATTCTCCTGCCTCCGCTTTGGCGGAAGGCAGGAGAAAAACAAAGAACGACCTTATTTTTATTGCCGTTCTTCTCTTTTTGGCGGGAATTTTCGCTCTGACGCTCTTTTTATTTCGCTCAGAGGGCGATCGAGTAACCGTCACCGTTGACGGCAAGTTTTTCGGGGAATATTCGCTGTCTGAAGACCGCACGGTAGAGATAAAACGGGACGGAGGCTACAACACTCTCATAATTGAGAACGGTTACGCCCGTGTGGAAAAGGCGAGCTGCCCCGACGGCATCTGCTCCTCTCACCGCCCCGTAAAGCACGATGGCGAGAGCATTATCTGCCTGCCAAACAAGGTTGTTATCCGTGTCCATTCGTCCTCGGACGATCAGCCCGATATTATAGCATAGGAGGGATAGCGTGAAAAAGCAGTCGTCAACAAAAAAAGTTGCGTTTCTCGGGCTTTCCGCATCACTTGCTCTTCTTTTGTCCTACGTGGAGTTCCTTCTTCCGCCCCTTTACGCGGCAGTACCCGGAATCAAGATAGGTCTGCCCAACGTTATTATCCTATGCGTCCTGTATTGCATGAGTGCAAAAGCGGCGGCGTGCGTGTCCTTTGTGAGACTTTGCGTGTCCTCGCTTCTCTTCGGTAACCCCGTGATGTTTGCTTACAGCGCGGCAGGCGCGATTCTGAGCCTTCTTATGATGATAATTTTGAAGAAAACGGACAAACTTTCTTGTGTGGGAGTCAGCGTCGCAGGAGGTGTGGCGCACAATCTGGGACAGATTTTGATAGCCGTTTTCCTGCTGAACACCCCCCAGATCGCCTATTATATGGTCGTCCTGACCGTGACGGGAACGATCTCGGGCGTATTTGTCGGTCTCCTTGGTGCCTATCTTGTGAAAAGATTGTCAAAAAGGTTTATTCGACAAATAAAATTCCGAAACAGGTATTGACAAAACAATGTCAATGTGGTATAATTCGCGCAGTAATGCTTGCAAAAATTCATAGGCAAATTTAAAAACACGCAAAAAGGAGTATAAAAATGAAAAAGTTAGTTTCTCTTCTTCTTGTTCTCGTAATGGTTCTCTGTGCTTTCGCTTTCGCAGGCTGTGGAGAAAAGCCCTCCGACGGTAACGGCACGGACGCTCCCGAAACAGAAAACAAGACACCCGCATCCGCACTTAAGCTCGGTCTCGGCGTTTACGTTAAGGCTTCCGCTACCGACGCAACAGAGGAAAAGAACGGTCAGGGTCAGGCAACGATTACGGCAGCTGCTGTTCTCGTTGACGCCGACGGTAAGATCGTAAAAGCAGTAATCGACTGCGCTGACAACAAGGTAGGTTATACCCTCGACGGCAAGGCAGTTGCAGTTGAAGAGTTTAAAACAAAGTACGAGCAGGGCACAAACTACGGCATGGTCGCATACGGCGGCGCCGCAAAGGAATGGTTCGAGCAGGTCGACGCGTTCTGCGCTCTCATCGTTGGCAAAACGGCTGACGAGGTCAAGGCTCTCGTGGTTGACGGTGACAAGGGTACGGAGGACGTACTCAACGCAGGCTGCACCATCACTATCGTTGAATTTGCAAACGCTATCGAAAAGGCTATCGCAAACGCAACGGAGTCTCAGGCAACTGCCGACAGCACTCTCAAGCTTGGTGTCTCCACAGCACAGACTATTTCTGACGCAACCGAGGACAAGACAGGCACAAACAAGGTAGAGACGACTCTCTTTGCTGCTGCTCTTGACGCTCAGGGCAAGGTCGTTGCCGCTTCCAGCGACTGCGTTGAGGTAAGTTTCGGCTTCGACACAACAGGCAAGTCCAACTTCGACGCTGCTGCTGAAATTCTCACAAAGAAGGAAAAGGGCGCAAACTACGGCATGGTTGCTTACGGTGGCGCTTCCAAGGAGTGGTTCGAGCAGGCTGCCGCATTTGATGCAACCTCTATCGGCAAGACTCCCGCTGAGATCGCAGGCTTTGTCGGCGAGGACGGACGCGGCAACGCTGACGTTCAGGCTGCAGGCTGCACCATTTACGTGACAGGCTTTACAAAAGCTGCTGCAAAGCTCGGTTGATTAAAAAAACAAAAAGGGAGGTCCAACCTCCCTTTTTTTACACAGAGGAATTAATGAAAAAAACAACAAAGTTGTCCTGCGCATTCCTTGCGCTCGCTCTCATTCTGTCCGCATATCTTCCCTCCTGCGCGCCCCCAACGGAGAAGTTTTCGGCTTATTCCCTTGATTACTTCGACACCGCCACCACTATCACGGGCTACGAGCAAAGCAAGGAGAAGTTCGACGAAACAAGCGGCGAGGTTCTTTCACTGTTGGGTGAATACCATCGGCTTTTCACCATTTACCGTCGCTTTGAGGGACTGGAAAACCTCTGCACCGTAAACGAGGTAAAAGACGGCGCGCACAGAGTGATAAAAGTGGACCGCGAGATAATCGACCTGCTGCTTTACGCAAAAGAAATGTACGAGTTGACCGACGGAAAGGTGAATATCGCCATGGGAAGCGTGCTTTCCATATGGCACGACTACCGCACGGCAGGCTTAAACGATCCTAAAAACGCGGAGCTTCCACCGCAAGAATTGCTGGACGAAGCGGCAAAGCACACGGACATAAATAATCTCATAATCGACGACAAAAATTCCACGGTCTTCATCTCCGACCCTAAAATGACGCTTGACGTTGGTGCTATCGCAAAGGGCTACGCCGTTGAAATGGCGGCGCGATTTCTTGAGGAAAAGGGCATCGGAGCTTACGTTATAAACGTGGGCGGAAACGTCCGTACCGTGGGCTCAAAGCCGGGCGGCGAGAAATGGACGGCGGGTATCGAAAACCCCGGAATTGAATCCGAGCAGACCTATATCAAATACCTGAAGGTGTCAGACTGCTCAGTGGTGACCAGCGGCTCCTACCAGAGATATTACACGGTGAACGGCGCAAATTACCACCATATCATCGACCCGCTGACGCTTCAGCCCGCCAAGGAGTACTTGTCGGTGTCGATCGTCTGCCGCGACAGCGGTCTGGGCGACGCCCTTTCCACCGCGCTGTTCTGTATGCCCTACGCAAAAGGACTTGATCTGATAAACTCCCTTGAAGACGTGGAAGCCCTCTGGGTCTTCCCCGACGGTCAGATACAGACCTCGCAAGGTTTTCAAAACCTCGAAGACAAAAGCAAATAAATAGATCCCAACAGTCGTTGGGATCTATTTATTTATTGTACCATTTCATAAGGTCTGCAAGATCGCCGCGGAAAAATAAAATCCCTTTTTCGTCGTCTGCGCCTGTTCTCTTCAGTCCCAGCTTCGCCAAGATCGCTTGAGACTTTTTATTTTCCTTGTTGGCGCAAGCTTCGACGTATTTTATACTGTCGGGAAGCTTGCTTAAAACAAGTCCGTAAAGCCGTCGGAAAATGCCGTCCTTTCCCTGAATTTCGGGTAAAAACTGTATCTCCTCCATATCAAAAATCTCACCCCGGGCACAATATCCGAAAAAGCCTTTTATCTCGCCGTCGCAAGTGGTTATGAGCACGATCCTGCGTTCTTCTCTGCCCCGAAACGCTCCGCCGTATGTGCAAATCCAATCGGTTTTTTCCTCGTCGTACCCGTTCTTGAATGGCGCGATGACCGACATATTCGAATACATGATGTCAAAAAGCTCCGCACCCCGTTGCTCAAATTCGTCCTTTTCGAGAAATCTAAATGTTAATTCACCCACATGATCACGCTCCTTTTTCAAGATCAAGTATATCACCTTTTGCCCGAAAGGTCAAGGCGAAAAGGCAATTCAGCCTTGAAAAACAAAGCACAGCGTGTTATATGCGGGCACACCAATTCGGGAGATCTTACCGAGGGAGACGGCAGGTTCTGCGGCTTTTCTATACGTTCCTTTGCAGTTTAGTCTCGCCGTCCGCACTCTTTTTTCTCCTGTTAAGACAGAAAATTATTGACAAATTATAAAAACAAGTGTAAAATAATATAATCAGCTTTTTTCTGAATTATGGAAAGGAACCACAAAAATGAGTAAGGTTATTGAGAATTTCGGCTCTATGGTCTTTAACGACGCCGTAATGCGCGCAAAGCTCCCAAAGGAAGTTTACATCAAGGTCCGCGCGACACACCAAAACGGTAAGCGTATGGATATCGATACTGCCAACATCGTGGCATACGCCATGAAGGACTGGGCGATAGAACGCGGTGCCACCCACTTCACTCATTGGTTCCAGCCTATGACGGGAATTACAGCCGAGAAGCACGACAGCTTTATCGAGCCGGACTTTGACGGCAGAATTTTAATGGAATTTACGGGCAAGGAGCTGGTCAAAGGCGAGTCGGACGCTTCGTCCTTCCCCTCCGGCGGTCTGAGAGCAACCTTTGAGGCTCGCGGATACACCGCATGGGACCCTACCTCCTACGCCTTTATCAAGGACAATACTCTATACATACCCACGGCTTTCTGCTCCTTTGGAGGCGAGGCGCTTGACAAAAAGACCCCCCTGCTCCGCTCAATGGAGGCTATCAACCGCGAATCTCTCAAAATTCTTCGACTGTTCGGGAATCAAGACGTGACCTCGGTAAAAACCACGGTCGGTCCCGAACAGGAATATTTTCTTGTGCCCCGTGAAATGTTCGACCGCCGTCCCGACCTTATCTACACGGGCAGAACGCTTTTTGGCGCAAAGCCCCCAAAAGGTCAGGAAATGGACGACCACTACTCGGGAAGCATCAAGACACCCGTCAAAGAGTTCATGCAGGAGCTTGACGAGGAGCTTTGGCGCTTGGGTGTCTTGGCTAAGACCGAGCACAATGAGGGCGCACCCGCTCAGCACGAGTTAGCCCCCATATTTACCACAACGAACATATCTACCGACCACAACCAGCTCACCATGGAGGTCATGCAGAGAGTTGCCCGCCGACACGGTCTGGTCTGCCTGCTCCACGAGAAGCCCTTTGACGGCGTTTCTGGCTCGGGCAAGCATAACAACTGGTCGCTGACCACCGACACGGGCATCAACCTGCTCGAACCCGGCGACACCCCCTTTGAAAACGCGCAGTTCCTTCTCTTCCTCTCCGCCGTTATACGCGCGGTCGACGAATATCAGGATATGCTCAGAATATCGGTGGCGTCTGCAGGCAACGACCACCGTCTTGGCGCAAACGAGGCACCTCCCGCGGTCATTTCCATGTTTTTGGGTGAGGAGATAACCGAAGTCCTTGAAGCTATCGAGCGCGACGGCTCCCTGGACTCCAGAGAAAAGGAAATGATGAAGATAGGCGTCCATGTTCTGCCCAAGTTCCAAAAGGACACCACAGACCGCAATCGCACCTCGCCGTTTGCGTTTACCGGAAACAAGTTCGAGTTCCGTATGCTTGGTTCGTCTGCCTCTATCGCATCGGCAAATATCGTTATGAACACGGCGGTAGCCCAGGTTCTGCGCGAGTTTGCCGAGGAGCTTGACGGCGTGGTCAACTTCCAAAAGTCTCTCCACGACCTCATCAAGCGAACTATAATAAACCACAAGCGCATACTGTTTAACGGCAACGGCTACGAAGACGCGTGGGTAGAAGAAGCGAAACGCCGAGGTCTTTCCAACTTTAAGACCACGCCCGAGGCGCTCGTTCACTACATGGACGAAAAGAATGTGGCGCTCTTTACCCAAAACAAGGTGCTCAGCGAGTCCGAGATGCGCGCGAGAGCCGAAATTTACTTTGAAAACTACTGCAAGGTACTGAACGTCGAGGCACTGACGATGGTCGACATGGTCCGCCGCAGTATTCTTCCCGCCGCGTCAAAATTCGCGGGCGACACGGCGTCAAACGCCGCTTGCGTGCTCAGCGTTTCCCCCGACAGCGACACTACATACGAGCAGGACATGATAGATCAGGTCACAGACCTTATTTCAAAGACTCACAAGACTCAAAAAATTCTCTCGGACTTGAACGAAAAGGCAAAATCCGAGCAAAATTACGAAAAGCGCGCCATGGCGTACAAGGACAGCGTCCTCCCCGCAATGGAGGAGCTTCGCTCCTATGTCGATACTCTCGAGACCCTTGTTTCCAAGGAATATTGGCCATTCCCCGACTACGGAGACCTGCTTTTCGGAGTAAGATAATAAAAAACCCCACAGGCAATTGCCTGTGGGGCTTATTTTTTTAGCTTATTTTCGTTACGGCCATATCCTTGATCGCAAAGTACTGAACAGGTACCGCGCCTGTTGCAACAAAGCCGACGTTACCAAAGGTGATTGCATTATCAATCATAGACTGAGTAACGGTGACCTCGTATGTGTACTCTACCCAATCGCCGGTCAGAGTAATGTCGGTTCGCTTGTCGGTTTTTACCGCGTCCTTATACTCGTAATCGAAGACAATGCGTCCGGTCGTGTAGGAACCGCCGTCGTTTATCTTACACATAGCCTTCATAGAGATCTTGTAAGTGCCTGCGCCGTACATTTTGATCTCCTCGGTCATGTTATAGCAGATACCGCCGTTATACTGGGAACCTGTGGGATAACCGTACATCACACCGTCCTTTTGTACCAGGTCGATCATGTAGCAGACGGCCTCGTACTCACGTGTTATAAGTCCCGCATTCTGGACGATAAGGTTGGTGGTAGAGGAAGGAGCAACGGGGGTAATGGTCAGAGTTGAGCCGCTTACCAATACGCTCGATGCCGCGCCGCTGGACTGAAGGGTTGTGTGAGCCACGTAAGCCATTCCGTTCTTTGTAACGGTGGAGGGCTGAACTGTGGTGCGAAGCTTTGCAAGAACCTCAGCCGCGGGCAGATAGAATGTGCTGCCCTCAACGATAACGTCAGCATCGAAGTGAACGAGAAGTGCTCCAATGTAGACCTTATTCGTTGCAGTGTAATTTACCGTATTCACCTGCCTCTGAGGAGGTGTGAAGCCGTTGCTTACCGCCTTGAATGTATACTTCATGGTAGTATTCTCGGTGAGAGTCTCCTCAAGTACCGCCTTTGATTTAGCGTCAAGCAGAACACCGTTCATATAGGTGTTTACGAAGTTCATGGTGTAATTTCCGCACGTGTGACCCTTGGCCTGGTTGATCCTAACAAGCACGTTCTTTGTATTCGTGGTAGTGCTTGCCACGTGAGCGTTGGTAACACCGGAGGCGGAAGGAAGGGTGACGTTCTCAAAGTTAATGACCTTCCCCGTGCTCGTACCCATCTTGGAGCCATAGAAGAATCGAGGATAGTTGACAACGTCCACACAGTCGAAGTTGCGGACCGTCATTGTGATAGTCTCCTCTTTGTTGTTGGGGTTGTGATAGTGGTTGATGATACCATCGTTTGAACGGAATACGGACGTATTCTCAACCAGAACGTTTGTTATGCTTCCCTGAGGGAATATTGCCGCACAGGTGGTGCCGATAACTACGTCGTTATAGCGAGCGCCGTTTGCGGAGTTAATAACCAGCGCGTTGTCTCCTACGTAGAGCCACGAATGCTCGTATACACCGTTCGCCTTGGTGGAATCAAGAATACCGTCGGAGGTCAGCATGGAGGACATTGCCTTGTAGTTGCGGACGCGAGTGTTAGCACCGCTGGTCGCAAGGTTATAGCAGCGTGCGTCCATAACGGTAGGACCGTCATACAGGAAGTTAGCAGCGCTGATGTGTACCAGCTGGCTCTTGTAGGCAGAGTTGTATCCGGTACCTGCCTCGGTGCCGCCCTGTCTGATATCCATGATTCTGTTATCTGCAAAGCAGTCAATGACTGCGCCGTAGCCCACAACAGAAGATCCTACAGCTGTATTAGTCATCCTGATTCTTCCGTAAACTACCGCACCGGGCTTAATGTAAATTGCGGTATCGGTTGTGGTGATGTAGAGTGTTCCCGTATGCTCGGACGTGGTCTGAGTGATTCCGTCGCCGTGAACGGGCTTATACCACGTTCCCGACTCGAATACGATAGCGCCGCCCTTACCGTTTACAAGATTTGTAACGTGGGGATATTCGGGATTCTCGGCGAAGATGGAAATAATAGAGTTATCATCGTCGTCAAGACGGATCGCGAAGTAATCGGGCTCATCAAGGTATACGGAAATTGTTCCCGTCGTTGCATCAAAGGAGGACTGGAAGTTCTTCGCGGAAGGGAAGACACTGTAGCTGGTGAAATCACATCCAACCTTGATGTCAACTCTTACCTGATCGCCTGCAAAGCCGAATGTACTGTATCTGCGGTAGATATCCGCACCGATTCCGCGGGCTTCCGCGCCGTTAGACATGGTGTGGTTATAAACGGGAAGAGTTGCAGAGTCGCCGCCCTGGTGAACGCTTACCTTATAAGTATAATCGCGGTTTACCTGCGCGGGAAGCTCGGGATAGATCTCAAGCACGTTCTCACCAACAAAGCATACGTCCTCGGCAATTTCAAGATACGTCTTGCCGTTTACACTAACGTAATTGGGGTTAGTTCTGTAGCTCGTCTCAATAAAGGACAGATAATAGTCGTAGAAGGAAGCAGCGAAATCCTCGTTGTTTGTAACGACGTCAACCGCTACGTGCTTTGTACCGAAGGTCTTGGCAAGAGCCGACAGGTTAGAGTCAGTAGTTGACGTCGGCTTGGAAACCGTGGATACCGTATCGGAAAGCTTTATGGTGTAGCCATCAACAGTAAAAGCAAAGCTCTCTCTGTTGATCTTTGTAACCTTGGTATCAGCTGACAGGTCGACGGTCTTTTCCGCAGGAGCGGCAGTCTGACCTGCACCGGCGATCCAAACTCTGTTAAGCGACGTCATACCAGAGTAAGTCTGAACGTGGCTGTCACTTGAGTAGCCTGCAAATACCAGATTTTCGATACCGCTCTTCATAAACGCCGCATTGGGGTTGATAGTACCCATACCGCGAAGGTCTGCAAGGCTTGACAGAGTGCCTGTAACGTCGCCCATATGATACTTCTGCGCCGCACTTTCTCCAGGCTTGTTTGCCCAGATGACGTTCTTGAGCGCGGTGTTGTTTCTGAAAAGTGATTCGGAAGAGGATCTTACCGTAAAGCCGTTGGGGTAAACGATAGTCTCCGTATATTTTGCGTTAGCAAGCGCAGCGAAGCCGTTTGCTTTGCCATTGCCCTCGGTGGAGTTTACGCCGTAGTCGATAACGAGAGTCTTTACCTTCTGCGCGTTAGCAGAGGAAAGAACGGGAGAATAGATCGTGACGTTGCCCGAAAGGCCCTTGGTATTCAGAGCACCGTAATTTTCTCTGAAGGGGTGAACGGCATTTTTGTTACTGGAGGACTCACTGGTCTGAGTGGGCAGGAATGCCGTTGCATCGGACGCTGCCGCAGGGTCGCGGCGGTAGACTGCCACGTAATTGTCGCCGTCCTGATAGAGAGACCAGAGAACGTTCGTGGACGCCGTTGCCTCATATCCCGAGGGATTAAAGCTGTAGTTATTTGTCGTCGCGCCCGTTGTGGCGTGAAGAGGCAGGTCGAGATACGTAAAGCTGCCGTCGCTGTTATACGTTGCGCTGACGTTCAGTGTATATGTAGTAGAATTAGAGGTATTCTTGGGTGTGCCGACTGTTCCGAAATTGCTGCTTGCAATAGTCACTGCACCCGTTTGGAGAGGACTCCAGATGACCGCGTCGGCATCACCGCCCGCGTTCTTGACAGTCTCGGAGTTGAGCAGACCGTTCTTGAACAGGCCCATGGTCACCTCGTAAAGATTTACGTAAGGCTCACCGTCTGCGGCAATATACTCGGTATAGAATTTATACTCTCCGCCAACATCGTCCTCCCAAGTACTGTAAGCCAAGAAGTATAGGTCGGTCATACTGTTGGCAGCGGGGATATCAGTAAGAGCAATGCAGAACTGTCTGGTGTTATAGTTGACCCAACGGTTCTCACCCGTTCCGTCAACGTTTTCTACCACAGCCTTCTTTACTGTTGTCCCATTGGCACCGGCAAGAAGCGCGTCCTTTGATGCGTACTGATTTGCAACCGTCTTGGCGCAAACCACAACGCCGTATTCAACGAAGTTATATCCCATCTCCGCGTATGTCGCTTTTGAGCCTTCGTCAAAGGTGAACAGAGCGCGCAGACCGTTATAGTTACCGTTGATCTTTACCTGGAAGCCGTCTGCTACAATGGGGCTTTCAATAGAATCGCAGTAAGCCATGACCTTGGAACGGTCAGTGTAGCCTGCCGCGGAAAGTGCGTTGTTAATAATTCTCTGGGTCTTTGCGCCGTTTACGTAGATCTTGACGCCACTTACGTTACCCGTACCGGAACCAAAAGCGCCCGCATCAATGGTAAAGTCATCGGAAACCGTGCCGTTGAAATAGATCTCGCGCAAAGAAGTGCAGCCGTCGAACGCTTTTTTATAGATCCTGTGGAGCGTTACTCCCTCGGGGATCTCGACAGTATAAAGGGAAGTAGCTTTATATGCAAACTCATAAGGTATCATGCCCGCAAACTGACCGTTATAGGGAGCTATTTCGTTTGCTGTGAGATAGACCTGCTCCCAGCCCGAGGGTACGGTAGAGCTTGTGGTGTAAGCAATTGCGTTCGTCGACGGATTCTTTATCTGATAGCAGGCCGTTCCCTTTGTCACGTTTCCGCTGCCGTCATAAAGAGGATAGGTGCTCGTGCCGTCGGAAACCTTTACACATTTTACGGTCGTGCTGTCCGCCGTGGTAAGAGAAGAAGGAAGTTTAACCTTCGTCACAGCTTTAGATTCGCGAATGGCAGAACCCATATAAAGGATCATGTCGGGAACGTCAGTACCGTTTGTGTGGAGAGGATTAAGCGTAGTAAAAGGGCTCAGGTCGACCACATTGTCCTCATAAGAAGATGGCGTCCATGTGCCTGCGGTCGTCCAGCTACCCCAACCCACAGTGGTCAGAGACGTCAACTTGGCAAATGCTGCGGAACCGTGGTTTGTACCCGTCATCGTGGTCGCGGCGTTGTCGATCTTTATGGTCTTTACATTCTTTAACGGGCTGATAATATAGCCTGCGTAATCGAAGCCCTTCACGTTGCGGAATTCGAGGTGCTCTACCTTATCGGCGTTCTGAGTACACCAGTTGGGGAACACGCCCGTCGTTGTTTTGGTTGTATCACCGTAGGCTGCGGTGGGCATCGAAGAGGTACTCGTACCTATAATTACGAGAGTCTTCTTTCCGGCGTGATAGTAAGCCTTGTAGTTTTTTCCGTAGTGAAGATCGCCGAAGGTGTTGTACGCGCTGTCACCGTTAGCCGTCTTTTTGCTGGAGTCGCTTGTGGCGACCTGCAGCCAGTTGGCGTACGTAGTCGTTTGGTTCCAAAACCAACCCGACGTCTTTGAATAGTAGATGTCGTCGTAGCCCGACGTATCTACGTATGTTGTAACGCCCGCTATGCCTGCATTCGTGTAGTCGTATTGTGCTTCCGTCGCAAACACGCAAACGGCAAACGCTGCCACAATGCACACAAGCGTTACGATGAACAAAAGTCCTTTCAATGTTTTCTTCATATATTCTCCGTTTCTGCCCCATGGGCGGCTCTCAACCTTCGGCGGGAGGATTTTTATCAGCCCGAACAAAGGTTGAAACAAATTTTTGCATTTCATCTTACCATATTTTACAACGTTGCGCAAGGGGGTATTGCCAAAATCCACGAAATGCACAAAAATCAAAGTTTAAAGCGCGTTTTGCACGAAAAAAATTGGTCGTTTTTCCAAATCGCTTTCTGCACAAAACCAAATTGCGCCCTTTACCCTATAAATATTTGACAATTGGGATTTTATGTGATATAATATAATGAATTTTTGTCCAAACT
This sequence comes from Eubacteriales bacterium, assembly GCA_045651985.1. GTDB lineage: Bacteria > Bacillota > Clostridia > Oscillospirales > CAG-272 > SIG710. The sequence goes on along the minus strand of JAZRTK010000020.1, from coordinate 13,002 downwards.
TTAGGAAAGGAAGGTACAGGCCGTGAAAGAAAACAACGTAAGAGACGGCATAGACGAGGAAGCCAAAAAGAAAATTTCGCCCGTCAGCCCCGCTATCGCATCGGCACTTCTTTTGTCGGTGGCTTTCGCCATTTACGCTTGGGGCTGCCACGGCTCGGACTTCGCCCTGTCCCTTGCTCCCGCCCTGCCCGTGCTTGCCGTCTTCGGCGCAGGGGCATTCGCCTACACGACGCTTGCAAGCACACCTTTTGCCGTCGTCTCCGCCTGTCTGTGCGCGGTGTCGGTGGCAGGTCTTTCCTTCCTTTGTAAGATAAATGGCGTCGGCGAAGCTCTTGCCATCGCTTCCCTGCCTGTTACGGCACTTATTTGCGGCGCTTCCATGGGCTTATGCACACGAAAAAAGAAAGACATGAAGATCACCGTCATGCTTTCTGCCGCAGCACCCTGCGCTCTGGCGGCGGCAGTTATTATCGTCCATTCCTACGCAGTTACAGGCTCACCCTTTGAAACTTTACACGTTGCCTTGTCACAAGCCAGAGAGGAAGCTGTAACAATGATCAAGGAATCCGTGGAACAGATGAAGGAATCACTGGGCTACGAATACGCCATCAATGCAGAGGGGCTGGTAAGCGAGGCTTTTAACACCCTTCCCGGAACGCTTGTGGCGCTCGCCGTTCTGCTTTCCTATCTGGTCCAGAAGGCAATGTTTTTCGTTGCCCGCGTGTTCGGGTCACCCGCAGACATCCCCGAGCAGTCGAGACGGCTTGAGATAACTGCCGCGGCAGGCATAGTATACGCGATCGCTCTTGCGCTTTCCCTGTTCGTCCCTGCGGGGATCGTTCAGGTGTCGGCACACAATATCGCCCTTTGCTTTGTCCCCGCTCTCGCCCTTGTCGGCATAAAATCCCATTTTGCCCAGAGGCGAGGCGGCGTGGTACGCATAGGCTGTCTGCCTATAATCCTGTTCGTTTTCCTTTTCTACATGAACCCCGCTCTGGCAGTTAAAGTCCTGGCGCTGTTCGGCGCATTCGAGATAATCGGACAGGCACTGAGAAAAACAAAGCGCTCTTAACAAAAACAAATCTCCAAACAAAAAGGAGGTCCAATTCATGACAAACGAAAACACCCAAAACAAAAGCAATAAGAAAAGCTTCTTTAACTTCCCTCTCGCCTTTGCTCTTTGCCTTGGCGCGGGACTGCTGAGCTTCGTTATCTTGCTCCTTATTCTGTTCCTGACCGATCTGAAGCCTGCCACGGCAGTGCTGATATCGGCAGCCACCCTGGTCGTCCTTGACGCGCTGGCAATAATCCTTCTTGTCATTCGCGCGCGCTCGGACAGCAGAAATGAGATAATCCTTCACCGCTTCAGCCGCATGCTGGACGGCATGGTATACCCTTACATTATCACAAACCACGACGGCGTGATCGTAAAATGCAACCCCGCCGCGCAAAAACTGTTTAACAGCAAAATGCCCGGAGCTGCCCCCGCGATCTCCGCCGTTATCCGCAACCTGACCCCCGAAAAGATTGCCGAGTCGGTCGAAAAAACGTTACCCTTCCGCCACGAAATGCCCGACGGCTCAAACCGCTACATGACTATCCGTTCGGTAAAGACCGTCATCGGCGACGAAAAGAACCCCGTAGACTCTTTCAAGGGTGCGTATTACCTTTCGACCATTATCGACTGCACCGACGACAAGAACACCATAGACGACCTAAAACGCCGTCTTGAGTACGAGACCGCCGCCGTCGGCAGAATCGAGATCGACGACCTCAAGGCTTTTGCCGGTGCTGCGGGCGTTTCTGAAAAGCAAGCCGCCGACAAGGTGCGCGAGCTCCTTTCCGAGTGGATACACCAGCAGTGCGGCATCATGTACGAGCCCGAAACGAGAAAGTTCATCGCGATTCTTCCGTTTGCTTCGATGCGTGACTGCGAGAAGGAGAAATTCCCCATTCTCGACACCATACGCGAGGCGCTGACCGTCGGTGACGACGAGCTGACCGTTTCAATGGGATTTTCCGCCAGCGGGAGCACCCTCTCCGAGCGACTCCACAACGCGGAGCTTGCCTTTGAGCAGAGAAAGAGCGGAAACAAGGTCATCGTAAACCACGACGGACGCTTTGAGGACTACGGCCGCGACCGCCGTAAGCAGGCAAGCACCGACAGCTTTGACTACCCCCGCGTGGCGAGAACCGTCAAGAAATATATTTCCGAGTGCTCCAACGTCTTTATAATGGGACACGCGCGCCCCGACTACGACAGCATCGGAGCCGCTATCGGTATGACCAAACTGACGCGCGAGCTCGGTAAACCTACAAACATCATTATAAACGACCCCTCGGACGTAAATTTTTCCGCTCTCACAGAGTCGCTTGTCTCCACCCCCGAGTACGACGGAATGTTCATTTGCGAGCAGGAGGCACTCTCAAAAGCACGCACCGATTCCCTGCTTATAATAGTTGACGTAAACAACGCACGCAACGTAGAAAGCACCCATCTTTACAAAACTCTCCGCGAGACCCTTGGCGGAAAGATAATAATTCTCGACCACCACGAAAAGAACGAAAACAGCGCCGAATGTGACTACGAGTACATCGACACTACCTCGTCCTCTGCCTGCGAGATGGTTTCGGGGATCCTTGACGTAGGACTCCGCCGCAGCAAGCTCTCCTCCGACGAGGCGACGGCTATGCTGGCAGGAATAATGCTTGATACAAAGAACTTTACTCAGTACGCAAGCCGCAAGACCTACGCGGCAGCCGAATATTTAAGCCTTTGCTCGGCAAAGGTTGACAAGGTACGCCGTTTCTTTGAAGCGGATTATGAGACCTTTGACGCGCAGTACCGCATCGGCGCAGGTTTGCAGCTGGTTCAGGACGGCAGGATCGCCGTCTGCATGGGCACGGGACTTGAGGACGAAAGCAAGACAAAGATCGTCATCGGACGCGTCGCCGACCAGCTTCTTTCAATGAACGGAGCGCTGGCTTCCATCGTCATCGCAGAGTGGAACGGCAGAATTAACGCAAGCGCACGGTCGAACAACAATATCGTCGATTGCGCTCAGCTTTTGCGCGGCGTTGGAGGCGGTAATTTCAACAACGCAGGCGGTTTTGCCGACGATATGACCTTAAAACAGTTCCGACGCGTGATCGACGACAACATCACCGAATACTTTGAACGCAACATCGACAAGAAATAAGTGTGCTTCGGCACACACTACATAGCCCCCACGCGGCGGCGGATTGGAGATCAAAATGAAAGTTATACTTACACAGGACGTAAAGGCACAGGGAAAAAAGGGCGACCTTATTGAGGTCTCCGACGGCTACGGCAGAAATTTTCTTATCGCGCGCAAGCTTGCCATTCCCGCAGATGCCAAGGCTATAAACGAGCTTAAAAACCGCGAAGCCTCTCAGGCTTACAAAATAGAGACGGAAAAGGCGGCGGCAAGAAATATTGCCGCAAAGCTTGAGGGTATCCTTGTAAAATTCCCCGCTTCCGCGGGCGCAGACGGACGTCTCTACGGCTCCATCACCTCAAAGGACATTGCCGAAAAGCTTGAAAAAGAGCACGGTGTTGTCGTTGACAAGAGAAAGATCAACCTCCCGGATCCCATAAAGACCTTCGGCTCATTTACCGTCGAGGTCAAGCTCTATACCGAGATCACGGGCAAGATCAATATTCTCGTATCAGAAAAGTAATTGACCCAAAAATAAAACCTGAGGTTTATTTAAAATGAGTGAAGATTTAGTCAGAAAGCTTCCCTTCTCCATGATGGCGGAACAGTCGCTCCTTGGCTGTATCCTTATCGACCCCGAGTGCTTCAACACTATCGCGGGAATGGTAAAGAGCACGGATTTTTATATTCGCGAGCACGAGCAGATCTTTCTTGCAATGCAAAAGCTCTACTCGGAAAACAACGAAATAGACGCCGTCACCCTCGTTGACACACTGGTGCGTCTGGGCGTGTACGAAAAATCGGGCGGCGAGGATTACGTAAGACACCTGGGCGACGTTGTCCCCGGTGCCATGAACGTGCGCGATTACGCAAAAATAGTGAAGGACAAGAGCACCCTGCGCCGCCTTATTGAGGTCTGCGGAGACATCTCCGACACGGCTTACGGCGAGCAGGACAGCGTTGCCCACATTATCGAAAACGCGGAAAATCAAATATTTGACATCTCTCAGGGACGCGATTCAAAGAATTTCGTCCACGTTCGCGACGTGCTTATGCAGGTATACGACCATCTGAACCTCCTCGTCACCGACAAGGAAGCAACACAGGGAATCCCCACGGGATTTTCGGGTCTTGACCGAGTTCTTGCAGGTCTGGGAAAAAGCGACCTTGTTATTTTGGGCGCGCGTCCGGGTATGGGTAAGACCTCGTTTGCTTTGAACGTGGCGACCAACGTTGCGCGCAACACAAAAAAGGAAGTCTGCATCTTTTCCCTTGAAATGTCCGCCGAGCAGCTGGTCACCCGTATCGTCTCCAGCGAAGCCATGATCGACTCCTACAAATTGAGAACAGGCGAGCTGTCTCCCGAGGACTGGTCGACGCTCGCTCACGTTTCGGGCTGGCTGTCAAAGTGCGACATTCTCATTGACGACACCCCCGGCATCACTGCCTCCGAAATGAAGGCTAAGCTCCGCCGCCAGAAAAATCTGGGAATGGTAGTCATCGACTATCTGAGCCTGATGACGGGCGAATCCCATCAGGACAACCGCGTGCAAGAGGTCTCGGCAATTTCCCGAAGCCTGAAGCTCATGGCAAAGGAATTTAACGTTCCCGTTATCTGCTGCGCTCAGCTTTCGCGTGGCGCGGAGGGACGTACTGACAAGCGTCCTATGCTGAGCGACCTGCGTGAATCCGGTGCTATCGAGCAGGACGCGGATATCGTTCTTTTCCTCTACCGCGACGAGTACTACAAGCGGGACGACGAAAAGGGCGACGAAGGTCCCAACGTAGCCGAGGTCATTATAGCAAAGAACCGCCACGGCTCAACTCAGAACGTAAAGATGGGCTGGATCGGCAAGTTTACCAAGTTCCGCAACCTTGCGGAGGGCGAAAATGCACCGAACTGATCTATCGAGCATCACAGGCTTTAAAACCCCCGATAAGATTCTGGGACGCATGCCCCGCTCCTTGCTTGTGGCATATTCGGGCGGCGCGGATTCCTCCTTACTTTTGAATCTGCTTTGCGAGTGGTGCAAAAAAAACGGCGTAAAGCTTTACGCCGCCCACGTAAACCACTCCATTCGGGGCGGCGAAGCGCTGCGAGACCGCGATTTTTGCTATGAAAGCGCAAAAATGCTGGGAGTCCATTGCTTCGTGCTTGACGCGGACGTGCCCGCTCTCGCAAAAAAGCGCAAAAAGGGCTTGGAGGAGACGGCAAGAGAGGTCAGATACGAATTTTTCCGCGAAATTATGGAAAAAGAGAATATTGATGCCCTCGCCACAGCCCACAACTCCGACGACAATCTGGAAACGCTTATCTTCCGTCTCACTCGCGGAAGCGGTGCAAAGGGATTGCGCGGTATTCCGCAAAAAAGGGATCTGGGCGAAGGTAAAGTCGCTGTGCGGCCAATTCTTTCTATTAAAAAAGAAGAAATTCTTGATATATGCCGTCAACTTGACATAAAATATGTCTGTGACAGCACAAATTCCGACGACTCTTATTCAAGAAACCGAATAAGACTGAACGTCATTCCTCAATTAAAGGAAATAAATCCGTCTGTCCACACTTCAGCCGCGCGCCTCTCGTCCCTCCTTTCCGACGACTGCGATTTTATTGACGGTGAGGCAGAAAAATACATGAGCGACCCCGATTTTAACAAGATCGGGCGACTCCGCAACCTTCACGGAGCTCTTTTGCGCCGTGTTCTTGCAAAAATGATGGCTAAAGTCAGCGGCGCCATGCCCGAATACGTGCATTTCGAGGCGCTTTCCGCACTCATTTTCGCCGGCAAGCCGCATTCCTCCGTTTCACTGCCGGGAGAAGTTGAAGCGGTTATAGATTTCGACCGCCTCGTTTTTAAAAAATCACGTCCCAAAACGAAAAAGGACGAGAAAATCTCCGAAACCCCGCTGACAGAGGGCGAAAATCCGCTCCCCGGCGGTTATATTCTGCACGTTCACACAAATTTCGCCGTATCTACGCAGGAAAATCATCCGACACAGGAAAATATTTACACCTTATTTACACAAGTGACTTTATCGTCTGATAAAATTGTAGGGCGGCTTTCCTGCCGCACCCGCAGATCGGGCGACAAAATCAAAAAGGGCGGATTTTCTCGTGACGTTCGGAAGCTCATGTCAGAAAAAAAGCTTCCTCTTAACGCGCGAAAAACTTATCCCATTGTGTGCGATGAAGCAGGGGTGCTGTGGATACCCGATATGGCGCTGAGGGACGGCGTCAAAGCCGAAAGAGAAAAAAAGCGCACAACCCTCTCTATATACACAGAATACAATGAAAACAAATAAAAAAAGGACACTATCATGAACGATTTTATTGAAGAAATACTCATAAGCGAGCAAGAGATCGACTCCATCTGCGACAAAATTGCCGCCGATATCAGCCGTGACTACGCAGATTCAAGCAAAAAGCTGCTGCTCCTCTGTATTCTCAAGGGCTCCGTGGTCTTTATGGGCGAGCTGATGAAGAAGATATCCATACCCGTGGAGATAGACTTTATGAAGGTCTCCTCCTACGGCGCGGGCACGACCAGCGCGGGCAAGATAAACATTCTGCTTGACCTGCACCGTCCCGATCTTGAGGACATTGACATAGTCATAGTCGAGGACATCATCGACAGCGGAAGGACTCTGAGTCACCTGACCGAATATTTGAAGCTCAAGGGCGCATACTCCGTCAAGACCTGTACACTGCTCGACAAACCCTCGCGCCGCGAGGTGAACTTCGAGGCGGACTACGTAGGCCGCGTCATTCCCGACAAGTTCGTGGTGGGCTTCGGTCTGGATTACGATGAAAAATACAGGGCTCTGCCCTTTGTGGGCGTGCTGAAGCCCGAATACGTCAAAAACTGACTCGGAGGATAACCCAAACAAATGAAAAGCAAATTTAAAGTCATACTTTTTTACGCGCTGCTTATCGGCGCCGTGCTCCTGGCTGTTTCGGGCATCTTCCGCGACGCCGAGGGTGAGATCAAAATACTTGAAAATTACAGCGAGGTCATCACGCTCTTTCGCAGCGAGCAGGTAAAGGAATTTACAGTCTCCGAGGATCTTGAGCTTTACATGATCTTAGCAGACGATACAAAGGCACTCTACCAGCTGAGCAGTCTCAATCTGTTCTACAACGATCTGGGCGAGACTATAAACGCACAGCTTGATGCAGGAAAGCTGTTGCGATACGAATACGAGCCCGCCACAGTTTACCCTTGGTGGGTCTCCCTGCTGCCTTACGCTATTATCATCATTATATTTATCGTCCTTTGGATATTCATTATGAATTCCGCCGTGGGCGGCAAGGGCGGCGCAGGAAAAATGGGCGGCTTTGGCCGCGCAAGAGTGAAGATGGGCTCCTCCGAGAAGAAAAAGGTGCTCTTTTCCGACGTGGCAGGTGCCGACGAGGAAAAGGAAGAGCTTCAAGAGGTGGTTGAATTCCTCAAGAACCCCAAGCACTACTCAAAGCTGGGCGCGCGTATTCCCCACGGAATCCTTCTCGTAGGCCCTCCCGGTACGGGTAAGACCCTTTTGGCAAAGGCAGTTGCGGGCGAGGCGGACGTTCCCTTCTTCTCGATTTCCGGCTCGGACTTCGTTGAAATGTACGTGGGCGTCGGCGCATCCCGTGTCCGCGACCTGTTTGATACGGCAAAGAAAGCCCCCGCAAGCATTATCTTTATCGACGAGATCGACGCCGTGGGACGCCACCGCGGAGCGGGTCTTGGCGGCGGTCACGACGAGCGTGAGCAGACCTTGAACCAGTTGCTTGTGGAAATGGACGGCTTCGGCTCAAACGAGGGTATCATCGTTATTGCCGCTACCAACCGTCCCGACATTCTTGACCCCGCGCTTCTACGTCCCGGTCGTTTTGACCGTCAGGTGACGGTAAACTACCCCGACATCAAGGGCCGCGAGGAGATCTTGAAGGTACACGCAAAGGATAAGCCTTTGGAAGCAACGGTCGATTTCAAGAAGGTCGCTCAGAGCACCGTAGGATTTACGGGTGCGGATCTGGCAAATCTGTTGAACGAAGCCGCGCTTCTGGCGGCACGCCGCGGAAAAGATCTTATCGGCATGGATGAGATCGAGGACGCTTACATGAAGTCCCTCATGGGTCCTCAGAAAAAGAATAAGCAGAGACGCGAAAAGGATAACAAGCTCTGCGCTTACCACGAGGCAGGCCACGCTATTGCCGCTTACTGCTGCCCCGATTCCGACCCCGTAAAGCTTGTTACCATTATCCCCGCAGGCTCGGCGGGAGGCGTTACCGTCCGTGTCCCCGAGGAGGACAGAATGGTACAGACCAGAGGCGAGATGATAGGAAATATCATCGTTTCCCTGGGCGGCCGTATTGCCGAGGAGCTTGTGCTTGACGACATCTCAACCGGTGCCTCCAGCGATATCAGCCACGCAACAAAGATCGCCCGCGCCATGGTCGAACGCTACGGCATGAGCCGTCTGGGCACGGTACTTTACGGCAACGAACATTCAAGCGGCGAGGTATTCTTAGGCCGTGATTTCAGCTCGGGCAAAAACTATTCCGAAAAGACCGCGGCACAGATCGACGACGAAGTAAGAGCAATAATCGACGAGGCTTACGAAAAGTGCAAGACCTACTTGCAGGAAAACATTGACAAGCTTCATTTTGTTGCAGAATTCCTTTACAAGCACGAATCCATGGACCGCGACCAGTTTGAGGCGGCTATGCAAGAGGGCGCAACGGAAGAGGATATCCTAAAGATCGCCGAGGACAAGAAGCGCGAGAGCGAAAAAGAAAACCGCGAAAGAGCGGAAAAGAACGCAAAGCGCGAGCAGCAGCAGGCGGATGAAAAATCCGACGCTGCCGACATTCCAAATGACCAAAACAATCCTTTCGGATTCTGACCGACCCCCTTTAAAAAGGGGGCTGGCCCCACCAAACCAAAAGGCAAAAAACGGCGATGTTCCATCGCCGTTTTTCTTTTTGAAAATTTTGCGGGGGTTGGGCGCTTTTTCAAAGGGATCCCAAGCGCATCTCTTACCCCAGCACAAGCAGTAAAATAAGTAATATCACGGTATCCCCTGCGTCCTCGCACCCCGAAAGGAGCAGGATAAGCGCCAAAAGCATGAGCGCGTCGTCACCCAAAGTTCCCAGCGAAGTCAAAAAAGACTGTGTCTTGGGCTCCGGTGCTTTAAGTGACCTCTCACCGCCCTTTTCCTCGGCTTCTTCGACCAATTTTTCGTCTTCCCGAGGCGGCGGCAGAGGAATGCTTATTTTCGGCAGGTCGCCCGGGGCGTAGAGCCGTTCACTCGCCTCTGGCGAGTACCCTACGGGCGGACGCGAAGCGGGTGGCTGTGGCTTTGCGCTCTCGGTGGAACGAGGGCGCGAAAAAGCGACGCCGCTGTACTGCTTGGGCACGCTAAAAGGGGCGTTTTTGTTGTAGCTTCGACTATACATGCCTTATCCCCCTTCTTAAATCCCTTTCAGAACGTCGCCGATCGACCAAAGGCGCAGGATAGTTTCCGCCGTCTCACGCCGAGCGGGACTGAGATAGGGACACAGCGCGCGTAAAAGCGCCGTCTTTTTGGGGTCTCCCATAAGTGCGCCCAGATTCAGTTTTCCCAATCCGCTCCCGCCAAGTCCCGACGCCCCAAGGGCAGACAGCACCTGCGGCAGTTTATCAATAAGTCCGTCGGGAGTCTTTGCTCCCGTAGGCGCGGCGGCGGGCTCAGAGTTGGCAGAGTTAGAGGGCTCAGTGCCCGTTTCCGTCGCCTTTGGCGGCTCCATTCCGATAGCGTCGGCAATCTTTGTAATTATCTCGGGATTTGACTGCAAGGTAGCAATCGCCTCCTCAATAGGCGACCTTTTCTCCTCGCTCAACTCTCTCCCTCCCTCTTCTTATTCTTTGAAAATTGCTCGGCAAGCTGTTCAAGATCTCGGTCACTTGCCCCCGACAGCGCCGAGCGCACCGACGCAATATCTCCTGAAGATATGTTCAGAGCCGAGAGATCAAGCCCCGAATCCGCAGCCAGCCGTTCCATTACCGTTTTTAATTGACTGTCGTTTAATGAAAGCAGTCTGTTCAGCGCTTTTCTGTCAAGAATCATAAAAACACTCGCCCAATGAGGGCTCACCTTTCGTTTTTCTTCCTTTACCATTTTATGCGCCCTATCTTCCGTGTGATACATAAAAATTCAGCCCAAATCTTTGTCTAATATGCCGTATTGACAGCGTTTGTTATATATGGTAAAATTATTTGAATCGATCTCATTAATACCGATACAGATCAAATACAAGAAAAAGAGCTTTTCGGAGTTCCCGTCAAGGACGCGGTAACGCCGTACGACTACTTAAGCGTAAGCGAGTTTAAGCTCATAAAAGAATAACAAAACTGTACAAACGGAGGACACAAAAATGAAAAAAAACACCCTGAAGGTTCTGATCTGCCTCATTCTCTCGGCAGTTGTGGCACTTTCCCTCTTTGCCTGCGGAAATCAGACTGACAACGGTCCCGACAACACCGATACCGACGAAAAGGTCGACGGACCGGTCAACGGCACCGCGGACAGCACACCCGACAGCACACCCGACAGCACACCTGCCGGCACAGACAAGGCTGAGGACACAGATCCCGCAGACACGGGCAAGGTCGATGAAAACATCCCCCCCAGAGAGGAGTTTTTTGCAAAGGATCAGCTCGTTATTTACCCCGAGCTGCCCGAACAGATACACAGAAACTACGACTACAAGGTGACAGTCACACAGGGTCTTGAAACAAAATCTATTCCCGTTTACAACCACACCATGGAATACGAGGTCTCCGACCGCTCGGTTGGCGGCGACCTTTACCGCCGATTCTCCCAGTTTGCTTTCTCGGGTAAGCAGGTAAGAGTCGACATTAAGGTCAACCGCGATTTTGAATACTATACGGTCATTCCTTCCGCAAAGAATTTCAAGACCGAATTTAACGGCGGCACCATCTCCGTATACCTTGACAAGCCCGATTATTTCGGAATCCGTCTTGACAACGACGATAATACTATCCTTTCCGTATTTGCCGACCTGCCCGAATACCCCGGCGACATTCCCGCAAAGAACGACCCCAACACCATTTGGGTCGAAGGCTGGCACGAGGTTGAAGGCGGAATCTTGAAGGTAGAAAAGAAAAACAGCCACCTTTACATCGCTCCCGGCGCCGTGCTCAACGGCCGCGTTGACATGCGCGGAGCATATTCAAAGATCACAGGCCGCGGAGTTATCCTTGACGCATTTGCGAACAGCTACAAGCTGGATATCCGCGACGGCGGCACCGAGTCCCACGGTGTCATGCTCTGTCAGCTCTACGCCGAGGGCATTGAATTTGATGGTCCCATTCTTATGGACGCGCGCTGCTTTAACCTTATGGCAGGCTCAAAAAACACTAAGGTCAGAAACTACAAGGCACTCTCCACTATGATGACCACCGACGGTATCACCGCAGGCGGCGAGAACAAGACCTTTGAGCATTGCTGGATATACTGCGGCGATAACGCCTTGGTATTGAGCGGCTCGAACGGTCACACCTACCGCGACATCACTATTGGCACCACGTGCGCTGCGATCTTCCCACAGAACGATAACGAAGGCACTACCCTTGAAAATATCTACATATTCCGTTCAAACGACGGTATTATTAACAACCGATACAACGGCGGTGCAAAGGAAAGAAAGGTAAACGTAACCTTCAAAAATATCGACTGCATGGACTGCCTCAACGTCAATCGCTTCTTACAGGCAGGTAACATGGGAACTATGAAAAAGACTATGGTATTTGACGGAATTTCCCTGCCTAAAATGACGGGCGTGACTAACCCCCACAAGAGCAGCTTCAAAGAGTATAAGAACCTTATGGTGGAGTTCACCAACGCAAACGATATCTTTACCGAAAATTACGACATTAAATTTAATAACGTTTACATCGACGGTAAGGCCATCACAAATGCAAACCAGATCATTATCGAGGGCGATTATAAGAACACGGTAACCTTTACCAACGACGGAAAATACACCCCCGTCAAGCAAACCATCCACACGGTCAACTATAAGGGCACAAACCGAGTATATATCGGCTCGTACCTTATAGGTCTTAAGAATGATGTGCTGAATGAGAACGGAACCTTCTTCCTGCCCACACAGGAGATACTCAAGGAATTGCGTTCAACTAAGCAGCCTGAGACGGTGGACCGCGGAATCCCCTACTGCTCACCCGACGCACTTCTTAAGGCAGGTGCAATTGAAAAGTTCGAGGTCAAGAACGGCGATCTCTACCTGACCCCTGTATATAACGGAAGAAACCTGTTTATGGCTGAAGAAGGAGTTCTTCCCCAGGTAGTTGAGGCACAGGCATACAAGGTCGACATGGTCACCGAAGACAACGACGGCGACTACATATACTACCTCTACGACGTGCGCAACTACTACGCGGGCGGATTATCCGTTATGTTCACAGAAGAAGTTAAGAAATACGGCGCAGGCACGTATGAATTCAAGTTCCGCGCAAGAGGTGCAAAATCCGGCGGAGTCACGCTTTCTTGGAAATACGATAATTTCGACAATTATTTTAAGCAGGAAAGCAACGTAACGCTCTCCTCCACCTGGAAGGAATATTCCATCACACTGAAGATAGATCAGAATATGGTCGATAAATGCGAGATGTTTGCGGTGACTGTTATAGCATCGGGAACACCCATGGAATACTTCGCAGTAAAAGAGCTTGAGCTTATAAAGAAATAAAATTAAAAACGGAGACACCCAAAGGGGGCGCCGTTTTTTGTTTGCCGGAATGTTTATATGAAAAAT
>JAZRTK010000019.1:0-16759 GCA_045651985.1 Eubacteriales bacterium | reverse complement strand
GTAGCCTACGTGACCATTGCCGTCACCGACTACCATGATAGCTGCGAATCTTGCGATACGACCACCTTTAACGGTCTTGGAAACACGGTTTAATGTGACAAGCTCTTCACGAAGGTCAAGAGTTGCCGGATCAAAATTTCTAGCCATGTTTTTTCTCCTTAAAGAATGTTCAAACTTTTTTCAAATTGTTTTGAACAGTGTACAAACCGACAAATCAGAACTTAAGGCCGCCCTCGCGAGCGCCGTCAGCCAGTGCCGATACACGTCCGTGGTAAAGATAGCCGCTTCTGTCGAATACTACCTCGGTAATACCCTTTTCGGCTGCTCTCTCGGCTATTGTCAAGCCGATCTTCTTTGCTGCTTCCTTGTTGCTGCCGATGCCCTCAAAGACCTTTTCAAGGGTGGAAGCGGAAACCAATGTGATGCCCTTCACATCATCGATGATCTGTGCGCTGATGTTGGCATTGGAACGGTAAACTGCGAGACGGGGTCTCTGAGTTGTACCGGAGATCTTAGCTCTGACTCTCAGATGTCTCTTGAGACGAGCCTTGTTACTGTCTTTTCTTGAAACCATTACATTCCACTCCTTTCAATTATTTACCGGTCTTTCCGGCCTTGCGACGAATGTGCTCGTCAGCATACTTAACACCCTTGCCAAGGTAAGGCTCGGGGGGTCTCTTGCTTCTAACTTCTGCAGCAATCTGACCGACAACTTCCTTGTCGATACCCTTTACAACGATAGTTGTGGAGTCGGGTGTCTCGAAGGTAACGCCGTTGCCATCCTCGAAAGTTACGGGGTGGCTGTGGCCAAGGTTCAGATTCAGGACCTTGCCCTGCTTCTGAGCTCTGTAACCTACACCTACGATAAGAAGAGTCTTGGAGTAGCCCTCGGAAACGCCCACTACCATGTTGTTGATAAGTGTACGTGTAAGACCGTGGATAGCTCTGTCCTCTGCCTCGTCGGTAGGACGCTCAACGATAATCGTGTTACCGTCGATCTTAATTGTCATACGTGTGTTAAAGGTCTGCTCAAGTGTTCCCAGCTTTCCCTCAACGGTGAGCTTATTGCCTTCACCGAGAGTAACCTTTACGCCTGCGGGAACATCAATGGGTTTTCTTCCAATTCTTGACATTTTAATTACCTCCCGCTTTTATTACCATACGAAGGCGATTACTTCACCGCCAACATTCTCTTTGCGAGCCTGCTTGTCGGTCATAATGCCCTTGGATGTGGAAACGATAGCAATTCCGAGACCGTTCATAACTCTGGGCATATCCTCGCAGCTTGCGTAGATACGGAGACCGGGCTTGGAAACGCGGCGAAGGCCACGAATAACCTTCTGCTTGTTTGCTGTGTACTTGAGAGTTACACGGATTACGCCCTGCTTGCCGTCCTCGATCACCTGATAGGACTTAACGTAGCCCTCGTTTACAAGAATATCGGCAATGGACTTCTTCATGTTGGATGCCGGGATGTCAACAGTTGCGTGCTTTGCGTCGTTCGCATTTCTGATTCTGGTGAGCATATCGGCAATAACGTCTGACATTTGCATAGTAAAAATCCTCCTTTATGCAAGTTAAAAATTCTTGCTGCCGGCTTCTGTCCGGCGGCTGATCGGTGGTTAAAACCAAGGGAAGCGGAGCTTCTCTTGATTTTCCTTCCGATAGTTTGGAGTTTTCAAAAAACTGCCAAGTTTGATAAATTAAATTACCAGCTTGCTTTCTTTACGCCCGGAATTTCGCCCTTGTAAGCGAGATTACGGAAGCAGATACGGCAGATGCCGTATTTACGAAGGTAAGCGTGAGGACGGCCGCAGATCTTGCATCTGTTGTACTCTCTTGTAGAGAACTTCTGAGGTCTCTGCTGCTTGAGAATCATAGACTTCTTTGCCATTTTCTGTTGCCTCCTTACTTATTAGCGAAGGGAGCGCCCATAAGGGTCAGCAGCTCTCTTGCTTCTTCGTCGTTTTTCGCTGTTGTAACAAAGCAGATATCCATTCCGCGGATCTTGTCTACCTTGTCATATTCGATCTCGGGGAATATAAGCTGTTCCTTGAGACCGAGGGAGTAGTTACCTCTGCCGTCGAATGCGTTGGGGTTGATACCCTTGAAGTCACGAACTCTGGGGAGAGAGAAGTTGAAGAGTCTGTCCATAAACTCATACATTGTCTCGCCGCGGAGAGTAACCTTTGCACCGATCTTCATTCCCTCACGAAGCTTGAAGTTCGCAACGGACTTCTTTGCGTATGTGGGAACCGCCTTCTGGCCGGCAATAAGGGTAAGGTCAGCGATTACGCTGTCGATAACCTTTGAGTTGTCCTTTGCATCACCCGCGCCGACGTTGATAACGATCTTGTCGAGCTTGGGGGTCTGCATGGGGCTCTTGAATTCGAACTTCTTCATGAGAGCGGGAGCAACTTCATTCTTGTACAAATCTCTAAGTCTTGCCATTTTAAGTTACCTCCTCAATCAAAGTTCTGCGCCGCATTTTGCACAAACGCGGATCTTCTTGTCGCCGTTCATTTTGTGAGCGACTCTTGTAGCCTTGGAGCACTTGGAGCACCAGATCTGAACCTTGGATGCATAGATTGCGCCCTCAGCGTCAACGATGCTGCTTGTCTCGCCCTGACGGCGAGCCTTAACGTGCTTGTGGATAATGTTGGCACCCTTAACGATTACCTTGCCCTCCTTGGGGGAAACGGCGATTACCTCGCCCTTTGTTCCCTTGGAGTTACCGGAAATAACAACAACGGTGTCGCCTGTCTTAACATGCATCTTCTTTTCCATTGTATATTACCTCCTATATCAAAGTACTTCGGGAGCGAGGGACAGGATTCTCATGAAATCCTTGTCGCGGAGCTCTCTTGCCACGGGGCCAAAAATACGGGTTCCTTTAGGTGTGTTATCTTCCTTGATGATTACCGCGGAGTTTTCGTCGAACTTGATGTAGGAACCGTCAGCGCGCTTAACGCCCTTAACGCTTCTTACAATAACAGCCTTAACTACTTCACCCTTCTTTACAACACCGCCGGGAGCAGCCTTCTTTACGCAGGCCACAACTATGTCACCGATGTTAGCGTAGCGACGGCCTGTACCGCCAAGCACGCGAATGCACATCAGTTCCTTAGCTCCGGTGTTATCGGCAACCTTCATAAGTGTTTGTTGCTGTATCACTTTTGCGTCCTCCTGTTTTCGGCACGGTTTTATCCGTACGTACTATATTCGCATTAATGTTTGATGTGATGTTGGTCTAAAAAGGCGAATTACTTAGCCTTTTCGATGATAGAAACGAGTCTCCATCTCTTAGTCTTTGAGAGAGGTCTTGTTTCCATTACGCTTACCTTGTCACCGATGTTGCACTCGTTGTTTTCGTCGTGAGCATGGATCTTTAAGGTATGCTTAATGATCTTACCGTATACGGGGTGCTTTACGTTGTCCTCGATGGCAACGACGATAGTCTTGTCCATCTTGTTGCTTACAACGCGACCCACACGGGTTTTTCTAAGATTTCTTTCTTCTGTCATGACTTTTTACCTCCCTTTAAGCGTTCTTCTCATGAAGAATCGTCATTACACGGGCGATATCCTTCTTGACGTCGGCAATCTTGTGCGGGTTGTCAAGTTGGTTGATCGCGTGCTGGAAACGGAGGTTGAAGAGCTCGCTCTTCAGCTCCTTAAGCTTAGCATTAAGCTCGTCGGGAGTCATTTCTCTGATTTCTTTAATCTTCACAGCTTATTACCTCCCCGCATTAGTTCTCGTCAGCGCGGCGAACAAACTTGCACTTGATAGGCAGCTTGTGGCTCGCGAGACGCATAGCCTCTCTGGCAACTTCTTCGGCAACTCCGTCCATTTCGAACATGATTCTGCCCGGCTTAACAACCGCTACCCAGTACTCAGGAGAACCCTTACCGGAACCCATTCGAGTCTCAGCGGGTTTTTCTGTGATGGGCTTGTCGGGGAAAATCTTGATCCAAACCTGACCGCCACGCTTGATGTATCTTGTCATAGCGATACGGGCTGCCTCGATCTGATTACTTGTGATCCAAGCGGGCTCGAGAGCAACGAGACCATACTGACCGTTGGTCACCTTGTTGCCGCGAAGTGCTTTACCCTTAAGTCTTCCGCGCTGTACGCGACGGTACTTAACTCTCTTAGGCATTAACATTTCTTCTGCCCCCCTCTTTTCTCTCACCTCTGAAGTTTCCTCTGCCGTTTCTGCGATCGCCGCGGCGGTCGTCTCTGCGAGGAGCCTTCTCGGCAGCAGGTCTGTTTACTTCATTGAGGACTTCGCCCTTGTAGATCCAAACCTTGATACCGATCTTACCGTAGGTTGTATTTGCTTCCCAGAAACCGTAGTCGATGTCGGCTCTGAGTGTCTGAAGCGGAATAGTTCCGTCATGATAGTGCTCTGTCTTTGCGATTTCGGCACCGCCGAGACGTCCGGAGCAAGCGATCTTGATACCCTTTGCGCCAAGTCTCATTGTGTTGCGGATAGCCATCTTCATTGCGCGGCGGAAAGCAACGCGCTTCTCCAGCTGGAGAGCGATGTTTTCAGCAACGAGCTGAGCGTTAAGATCGGGAGATCTAACTTCAACTACGTTTACGTCAACGTGCTTGCCCTCAACCATAGCGGAGATAGCCGCCTTGTACTTTTCGATCTCAGAGCCGCCCTTACCGATAACGATACCGGGCTTTGCGCAGTGAATGAAAACTCTTACTCTGTGTGCGTCGCGCTCAATCTCGATCTTAGGCACGCCTGCACCCTGGAGTTCTGTCTTCAGATACTTTCTGATGTTGTAGTCGGAAACAAGAGTGTCGCCGAACTTCTCATCGGATGTGATCCATCTGGAATCCCAGTTCTTGATTACGCCCACACGAAGACCGTGGGGATTAACTTTCTGACCCATTACTTATTTCCTCCTTTCAATCTCTTTCTTTTACTGCGATAGTTACGTGGGATGTTCTCTTGAGTATTCTATCAGCGCTTCCCTTTGCTCTGGGCATGATTCTCTTCAGAGTGGGACCGGGGCAAACGAAGCACTCGGATACATACAGCTTGGAGACATCCATATTGAAATTGTTTTCAGCGTTTGCGATTGCGCTTCCCAGCAGCTTAATAAGGTATTCGGATGCACTCTTGGGAGTGTTCTTGAGGATTGCCATAGCAACTCCTGCGTCCTTACCTCTGATAAGATCAAGAACGATCTTAACCTTACGCGGGGAAATTCTCGCATACTTAAGATATGCCTTTGCTTCCATTGAATGTTCCTCCCTTATTTACCGTTGTTGGAAGTCTTGGAGCCTGCATGACCCTTGAAGGTTCTTGTAGGTGCAAACTCGCCGAGCTTGTGTCCAACCATGTCCTCGGTTACGTATACCGGAACATGCTTTCTTCCGTCGTGAACAGCGATCGTGTGTCCAACGAACTCAGGGAATATTGTGGAAGCGCGAGACCAGGTCTTGAGGACCTTCTTCTCATTCTTCTCGTTCATAGCCTCAATACGGTTAAAGAGCTTAGCTTCAACATACGGGGGCTTCTTCAAACTTCTACTCATTTCCTATATTCCCTCCTTATTTAGCATTTCTGCGCTTGATAATGAACTTGTCGGTTCTTGCCTTCTTGTTTCTGGTCTTATAACCCAGAGCAGGCTTACCCCAAGGAGTAACAGGACCGCTGCGTCCGATAGGAGCACGTCCTTCACCACCACCGTGAGGGTGATCGCAGGGGTTCATTACGGAACCGCGTACCGTAGGACGGATACCCATGTGACGAACTCTACCTGCCTTACCGAGCTTAACAGTATCATGCTCAATGTTGCCTACCTGTCCGATAGACGCCTTGCAGTCAAGACGAACGATGCGAACCTCGCCCGAGGGAAGTCTGATCTGAGCGGAGCCGTTTTCCTTTGCGATGAGCTGTGCGAAAACGCCCGCGGAGCGAACGAGCTGAGCGCCCTTACCGGGGTAAAGCTCGATGTTGTGGATCATTGTACCTACGGGGATGTTGCTGATAGGAAGTGTGTTACCGGGCTTGATGTCTGCATCTGCGCCGGAGTAAACGGTCATGCCGTCTGTGAGACCTACGGGAGCGATGATGTAGCTTCTGTCGCCCGCCTCGTTCTCAAGAAGTGCGATGTATGCGCTTCTGTTGGGGTCGTACTCAACACCGATTACCTTTGCGGGAGATTCGTTCTGACGCTTGAAGTCGATGATTCTGTACTTGACCTTGTTTCCGCCACCCTGGTGACGAACTGTGATGCGACCGTAGCTGTTACGGCCCGCATGCTTCTTCTTAATAACCGTTAAGCTCTTCTCGGGAGAAAACTTTGTTACTTCATCAAAGGAAGCAACGCTCATATGTCTTCTCGCGGGAGTCGTCGGCTTATACTTAATAGTTGGCATTCTTTTCTACCTCCCACTTAGTTTAAACCTTCGAAGAACTCGATGGTCTTGGAGTCGGGCTTAAGAGTTACGATAGCCTTCTTCCACGCAGCTGTGTAGCCGCTGTTAACGCCGAGTCTCTTGGGCTTCTTCTTCATGTTGACGGTGTTTACGTCCTGGACCTTGACACCGAACATTTCCTCAACAGCCTTTGCGATCTCAGGCTTAGTTGCGGACTTCATAACCTTGAAAGCGTACTTCTTATCAGCGAGCATGTCCATGGAGTTCTCTGTGATAAGGGGCTTAATGATGATATCCTGAATAGCTTTCATTATGCGTACACCTCCTCGATCTTTTCGATGGCAGCCTTTGTAGCGATGAACTTGTCAGCGTTAAGAATATCGTAAACGTTGATAGTGTCGCAAACAGAGGTTTTAACGCCAGGGATGTTAGCGCAGCTCTTTGTTACGAGAGCATCAGCAGCACCGAGAACAACGAGAGCCTTCTTTTCAGCGCCGAGAGCGTTGAGCATAGCAACCATTGTCTTTGTCTTGTAGCTTTCTGTCTTGATCTCGTCAACAACGATAAGATCGCCTGCGGCAACCTTAGCAGAAAGTGCGCTGTAAAGAGCGAGTCTCTTTACCTTCTTGTTCATACCCATGCGGTAGGAACGGGGCTTGGGACCGAGAGCAACTCCGCCGTGTGTCCACTGAGGAGAGCGTGTAGAACCCTGACGAGCTCTGCCGGTACCCTTCTGTCTCCAGGGCTTTCTTCCGCCGCCGCTTACCTCTGTTCTGGTAAGGGTGGACTGAGTACCCTGTCTCTGGTTCATCAGATAAGTTCTGACTGCAGCATGGAGGATCGCGCCGTTTACTTCTGCGCCGAAGATCTTATCGGACAGTGGGATTTCGCCGACTTCCTTGCCGCTCATGTCCATTACTTTTACGTTTGGCATCTATAGTTCCTCCTTCCGCTTATGCTTTCACCGAATCACGGATGAACACGATACCGCCCTTTGCACCGGGAATGGCACCCTTGATGGCGATGAGGTTCTTCTCTGTGTCGATCTTTACGATGTTCAAATTGAGAACTGTTACCTGCTCGTGACCGTACTGACCGGCCATCTTCTTGTTCTTGAAGATACGCGCGGGGTCGATAACACCCATAGAACCGGACTGACGGTGGATAGGACCGACGCCGTGAGTGTGCTGGAGCATGTGCAGGTTCCAACGCTTGATTGCACCAGTGTAACCGTGACCCTTTGTTATACCGGTAACGTCGACCTTATCGCCTGCGGCGAAGGTTTCGACAGATATAACGTCACCTACATTGATTGCAGAAACGTCGTCAAGACGGAATTCCTTGAGATGCTTCTTTGCATCTACGCCCGCCTTCTCGAAATGACCTTTCTCAGCCTTGGTCATGTGCTTTTCCTTTGTGTCCATGAAACCAAGCTGAACGGCGTCATAGCCGTCTGTTTCGACCGTCTTCTTCTGTGTTACCACACAGGGGCCGGCCTCGATTACCGTAACCGGAATAACGTTTCCGACTTCGTCGAAGATCTGAGTCATACCGATCTTCTTACCGATAATACCCTTTTTCATTTTTTACCTCCTGGGTTATTGGTTGACGTTTGAATTTCCCTTTCGGGTTCGCCAACTTGACCGCAAGACGCCTTACCTTTAAGGCTTTTGCGTGGTGGTTTTTGCAGGAATTAAAGCTTTACGTCGATTTCAACGCCTGCAGGGAGTTCAACGCTCATGATAGCGTCCACAGCCTTTTCGGAAGGCTTAACGATATCAATGAGTCTCTTGTGAGTTCTCATCTCAAACTGCTCACGGCTGTCCTTGTACTTGTGGACCGCACGAAGGATAGTTGTGATCTCGCGCTCTGTGGGGAGCGGGATAGGACCGGACACTTCAGCGCCGTTTCTCTTTGCTGCCGCAACGATCTTCTCGCAAGCCGCGTCAACCAGCGTGTTGTCGTAGCTTCTCAGTTTGATTCTGATCTTTTCCTTTACTGCCATTTTTTGTGCCTCCTTTTAGATTTCATCTCTCTCGTCCGTCATTTTATATAATTGAAGGACTGTCCGGCGGAGATGTTTTGTAAAATGGGGCCAAATCAATTATACACCGTGCCGTGCGTTTCGCGACTTTCCTTACAAAAACCGGAAAACCGAGACGCAAGCTCAGCTTCCGGAAATATCCGAAAAGCCTGGAAACACATGGCACACGCTCAACGGTGTAAAGCTCCCGCAGAACCGATGTACCGAAATTTGTCCCGCCCGATCAACGGACATACTCTGCGAAAGTTACCTGCAAAAGCAGCAATCTCCCGCTTCATCGCATAGTGCCAGACCTACTCATTATACACTAACTTTGTCTATTTTTCAAGAAATTTAAAAAAATAATTTCATAGAAAATTGCAGATTTTTTTCGCCCGTTTTTATCGATTTTGCACAAAAACGGTATTTTTTATCCAAAAATGCCCTCTTTTGGGGGCAAAAAGTCCGAAAAAGCCGTTTGTTCATAAATAATCTATTGAAAAAACGACGAAACCGTGGTATAATCCCCTATATAATAAAAAGGAAGATTTCCGACCGCCCATTTTTATACAAAAACGGGCGCCCCACATATATCGGAGGATGTTGATGAAAATAATCATAAAAACAATAAAAATAAGCGCTTTGACAGCACTTATCCTGCTTGTCGCGGTGCTTTGCTCCTGCGGAAAGAAAGAGGTTTTACTCAACAATGCCAATCTTTCCTTGGATCTCGGCATCGGAAACACCCATTACGCGGACGAAAGCGATTTTCCCGCGCCGTCCGAAAACGCGTATCTTGACGTAAACGCATCAAAGATCGTCATACGCGACGCTTACGAGAACGCAAACATTATCCAGACCCCGTTTATTTACAACAATTCTTCCACCGCATACCCCAGAATGAAGCTGGATGTTTGCAGAAATAAGATGTTCGTCGTCTACTGTCCCGACATCAGTATGCCAAATATCCAGTTTGCCACAACCGACGACGGCGGACAGACTTGGAACCAGAGCACGCTTAGCCTGAAAAACGAGATGGATTCGATAGACAATTTCGTCACCACCTTCTGGACCCCCCGAGACGGTGCGCTCATTGCCACAAACGGTACTATCGAGACCTTCATTTACGTAACGACCGACGGCGGCAAGACCTGGGAAAAACAGGACTCCGCGCCGCCCGAGCAGGACTGGCACGATCTGCTGGAGTACGGCACGTTCCTCAACCGCGAAATTGGCATTATCTCCTACGATTACCACTCAAAGCCCGCAAATCAGCCCAACGTCTATCTGACCACCGACGGCTCAAATACCTGGCGTCCGCTCTACATATCCGTTCCCGATAGCGTAATGGACGCTTACGCAAAAGCAGGCAAGCCCTTTTACGACGGCGAGAAGATAAACATTCCCATCAACATCTACAACAGCGAAAAAGAGATAACGAACACCGTCCAATTTGTGTCTTACGATCTGGCGCAAACTTGGAAATTCTTCGTTGACGACGGCGGCAGAGCCGAGCAACTCCGTTTTGAGGAAGCTCAGAAGTGGGTACACGGCAACCGTCCCGAATCTCTGCTCTTTGCGAAATACGAAATAACAAAATTCGCCGAATACGAGACATTTGAGTACAGCGAGGATATCCGCATCGACGTTTACAGCGTAGACGCGGCGTACACGGTCGGCGACAGAGAATGGAAGAACTTCAAGCTCACCCATGAAATGTATTTCGACGACCAGATGCGCATTTTCATAAAGGACGGATCGGGCACTCCCCTTCTCTTTTTCATCTATGAAGGAGACGTGTTCGAAAACACCTACCGATATCTGGGTTCAATGGGACAGAAGACCTACAGCAAGCAGTCCCCGAAAAAATCCATTGAAAAGATGGTAAAGGAAATGCAGACCAAGGACGAGATAACAGAGCTTACAAACTCCGCTTTGACTGCATATTCATACTTTACCCCCTACGTCACCGTTGACATTTACGACTCTGAAACATATACGGTCTTGGACGGATACACATATTTCAAGGCGTTGATCCAAAAGGGAGTCACCGAGGACGAGGAGCCACAGCCCATCTACTATGAAACAGAGCAAGAGCTGAGAGAGTACCTGGAAACCATCTTCACCCCAGCGCAGACAAACAACATCCTCCGCTTTGAAGGACACAACGGCGAGCAGATATTTGCGGAGGCCGACGGTGTGCTTTACCGACTGAGCGATTTTACCTCACAATACGTGAACAGCGACGTCAAGTTCACACACGAGGTCACACTTGACAGCGACAAGAAAGCGACCGTTACGTTTACGGTAGAAAAAGATCCTGAAGGCAGGGACGTAAACATCACCTACAGCTGCAAGCTGACAAGGACCGCCGACGGTTGGCGCTTTGACACCTTCGACCTTCCTATTGCGAATCTTACAGGCAACTCCGATGAAACGGGCGGCACAAGCACCGTGATAACGAATATCCTCGACTGGTCCGAGCTTGAATACGAAGGCGATCCTCTGGTGTACGAGCTGGTCCACGCCATAATAAACGGCGAATACGCAAATATTGCTCAGATCCTCGATCAAGGCATGGCAGTGGATTATATCTACCTGGGTCCCGTTTCCGAGGGGGCGTACAAAATATCCAAGCGCACCAGAAACGACGTGGATACCATAGTAGTCGAAGCAAACGACGAATCGAACAGCAAATACTATACAAGATATATCCGCCAGACGGCGCAGGGCATAACCCTCACCGAGTCTTAACACAAACAAAAAAGAGCCTTTCGGCTCTTTTTTGTTTTTATCAGCTGTTTTTCATCGCAACGCTCTCGACCAGATCGGCAATATGCTCACAGGTGTCGGCGCACTTTTCAAGATAGGTGTAAACGTCGGTCCAGGCAATGACCTCAAGAACGTCGGTCTTGCCGTCGTGAAGCTCGTACATACAGTCGATGTAAAGCCTGTCCGCGTGCTCCTCAAGGGAGTTGATGTTGATGATGTGCTCTTTTAAGGTCTTTGAGCGCTTGAAATCAGCAAACTCCCGAAGCATCTCAAGAACCTCGAAAAAACACTTATTTACCACAGAGACAAATTCAACGGCGTGGGGACGTATAGCCTTCACGCGGTTGAAATAGATCCGAATAAGAACGTCCTCGATCTTGTCGCTCAGCTCGTCGATGTTCTGACTCATAGACAGAATGTCCTCGCGGTCAATAGGTGTGATGAACGCTTTTAGGAGAACGTTGAGCATCTCGTGCTTCTTTACGTCGGCGGAGTGCTCGATCTCGTGCATTTCGGTACGGTAATCGTCAAGCTTTTCAGGGTCAAAATCGTTTACGATCCTTTCAAGGAGCTGAGAGCCCTTGCAAGCCAGCTTTGCGCACTCCACAAAATTTCTGAAATAGTATTCGTCTTGTTTCTTTGCCATTTTTATTTCTCCTATATACAAATTAGAATATCGCAATGAACAGCTTGGCAACCGCAAAGCTGATAAGGCCGCAGCCGGGGAATGTGAATATCCAGGTAAGCACCATTTCCTTGACCACGCCTAAGTTAATAGCCGACAGCCGCTGTACCGCGCCGACACCCATGATAGCGGTAGTCTTTGTGTGAGTGGTGGAAACGGGGATACCGAAGACACTGGAGAGGAGCAGACAGAACGCCGCCGAAATGTCAGCCGCAAAGCCCTGATACTTGTCGATCTTGACCATGTCCATACCCACGGACTTGATGATCTTCTCACCGCCAACGCTCGTTCCCAACGCCATAACGACAGAGCAAAGGATCATAAGCCAGACAGGGATAAGCATTCCCGAAACCGAGCTCTGACCTTTGGAAAACGCGATTCCAAGAAAAAGAACACCAATAAACTTCTGTCCGTCCTGCGCGCCGTGCATGAAGCTCATGGACATAGCGCCCACGATCTGCGCGCCTTTAAAGAACTTGTTGGTCTTTCTTCTGTCCATACGGTAGCACACAGCGCAGATAAGCTTGCAGATGCCCCATCCCGAAAAAAATCCCAAGAAAAGGCTGAGCACAAGTCCGTATATGACCTTTATCCACTCGGCACCGTTGACACCGTCAAGACCGCCGTTTACGGCGATAGCCGCACCCGTAAGACCGGCTATCAAGCTGTGGGACTCACTTGTGGGAATACCCAAAAAGGAAGCGCCCGTGCTGTATACGACGATCGAGAAAAGCGCCGCGCAAAGAGCGATAAGAGCGTCGTTTGAGTTGCCGCCGAAATCCACCATGTTACTGATGGTGCTTGCAACCGAGCTGTTTATGCTGGTCATAATAAATACGCCAAGGAAATTGAAGACGGCGCTCATGATGATCGCCGTTCTTACCTTCAAGCATCTGGTAGTGATGCAGGTGGCTATGGCATTGGGTGCATCGGTCCAGCCGTTAACAAATATAACGCCCAAAGTTAGCACGACCGTAATAAAAAGCTGGGGGCTCGACACGGCAGCACTCAAAAATTCCTGAAATCCCATATTTATTCTCCTTTTAAGAATGCGTTTGAAAGCCGTCGGCTCTATTCCAACCGACTGCCATTCTATCGCATTATATATTTTACCATAATATTTTTAAAGTTTCAATGACAATTTCACTAAATTTGTCCCACCGTGACCACTATGTATAGATATTTTCTAAAAAATATAAGAAATTTTAAAAAAACAGTTTACAAACCACTATGTTTTTTGGTATAATATATAGGTAATTTTGAAATTCCCCGAAAACCCGAGGGAATAAAGGAGTTGTTTTTTATGAGCCGTATGGTAGGCACAGTTTCAAGAGGCATCCGTGCCCCTATTATCCGCCAAGGCGACGACCTGGTGGAGATCGTTTCTGCATCCGTGCTTGAAGCAGCAAAGTGCGATGGCTTCGATGTTCGCGACCACGATATTATCGCTATGACCGAGGCAATAGTTGCCCGCGCTCAGGGTAACTACGCTTCCACCGACGATATAGCCGCCGACGTAAAGGCGAAGTTTCCTTCGGGAACTGTCGGCGTTATCTTCCCCATTCTCAGCCGTAACCGCTTCTCTATTTGCTTAAAAGGTATTGCAAAGGGAGTAAAGAAGGTCGTTCTTATGCTCTCCTACCCCTCCGACGAGGTGGGCAACCACTTAGTAAGTCTGGACATGCTTGACGAGAAGGGGATCAATCCTTACAGCGACGTTCTTGATATCAAGCGTTACCGCGAGCTCTTTGGCTACGAAAAGCATCGCTTTACAGGCGTTGACTACGTTGAGTTTTATGAAGATCTTGTTCGTGAGTGCGGCGCAGATTTTGAGGTAGTGTTTGCAAACGACCCCCGCGCTATCCTGAACTATACAAAGGACGTGATAAACTGCGATATACACACACGCGCAAGAACAAAGAGAATTCTCCGCGCCGCAGGTGCAAATACCGTATACGGTCTTGACGAAATTCTCTCATCTCCCGTAAACGGAAGCGGATTCAACGCAGATTACGGACTGCTTGGCTCCAACAAGTCAACGGAAGATCAGGTAAAGCTCTTCCCTCGCGACTGCCAGCCCTTAGTTGAAGCAATTCAGAAGAAGATTTACGAAGCAACGGGCAAGCAGATTGAAGTAATGGTCTACGGCGACGGCGCATTCAAGGACCCCGTCGGTAAGATCTGGGAGCTTGCAGATCCGGTAGTTTCCCCCGCATATACAGCAGGGCTTGAGGGTACTCCCAATGAGCTGAAGCTCAAGTACCTGGCAGATAACGACTTTGCGGACCTTTCGGGCGACGCGCTCAAAGAGGCTATCAAGAGCCGTATCACACAGAAGGACGCAGACCTGGTAGGTAAAATGGACTCCGAGGGTACAACACCCCGCCGTCTGACCGACCTTATCGGTTCCCTTTGCGACCTGACTTCGGGCTCGGGCGACAAGGGTACGCCCATCGTCTTTATCCAAGGCTATTTTGATAACTATACAACGGAATAAAATAAAAATCCCCCTGTAAAATCGGGGGGTTTTTATTTTATATATACTCCGCCACGGCGACGACGCGCTTCGCCGCCTCACGCAAAGATTCAAGACAGGCAAATTCGCCGCTTTTGTGTATGCTTCCGCCTCTGACGCCGATAGAATCAAGGCAAGGAATACCGAAAGCCGTAATATCGGCAGCGTCCGACCCACCCTTGCGTTTTGACGCGCGCAGAGTATGTAAGCCCGCACGGACCAAAGCCCCGTTGACCTTTTGGAGCAGCTCCACGTTCCGCTCGGAATACTCCATGGCAACTCTGAAGGACTCCACGCTCACCTGACAGCGGCAGCCGCGAACGTGCTCGGTAGCGGCTATCTCGTTTATTTTCGCCTTTATCCACTCAAGCTGCTCGGCGGTTGCATAGCGCACGTTCACCAGAAATTCGCAACGGTCGGGCACGGAATTTACCACCGTTCCGCCACTGATGACGCCGCAGTTGCAGGTGACACCCTCATCGTCCTTGAACTTTTCGAGTTCGATTATCTTGTAAGCCGCATCGGCGATAGCGTTTGCGCCCTCGGTGGCAACCTGGCTGGCGTGAGCCGCAATACCCGTGACGGTCAGACGGAAGGTGATTATTCCCTTGCGCTCAATGCAAGCCCAACCCTCGTTGTGACCCTCAAGATTAATAAAAGCCAGAGCGTCCTTCGCCTTCTCACAAATATATTTTATTGTCGCCTTGTTGCTTTTTTTGCTTCCATTTTCCTCGTCGGATTGCAAAAGAAGCCGAACGGGGCGTTTTTTGTATCCCGCTTTTTGAAGAGCTTCAAGGGCAAGCATTCCCGCAACGATACCGCCCTTGCAGTCGGTCACGCCGGGACCGTATATTTTATCTCCCTCAACTCGCACCGCGGGGGTGCCGAAGGAACCAACGGCGTGAACGGTGTCCATGTGACCCGAAATGCAGATAGGAGCCCCTTTTGCATCGGGATTCAAAGTAATGCAGACAGCATTGCCCGACACCTCCTGACGGCAGACCTCCACCTCAAGCCCAAGCTCGCGAGCGATATTGCTCATGTACTCACCGCAGGCATCTACGCCCGCTTTGTAATCGGCAGGACTTTCAATGTTGCAGAATTCTTCCCATACCTTCAGATATTTTTCGTAAAGCGAATCAATCGCATCAAAATATTTTTCGTGTGACATGATTTTCTCCTAAATATTTTATTAGGAACATTATACCACGGAATTTTTGATTTAGCAAGATAGAATGTCAAACTTGAACAAGCGTAAGCGGTTTACCGCTTCTTTTTGAGTAATCAATAATATATTTCGCGCCTTTGGAATTACCGTCCCATACAACAAGAACAGCGTCAGCCATATGTATCATCTGCTCGTTGCGTTTAAGGGGTGCGGCTCGCCCGTAGAGGTCATAACGAGGTCGTAGAATATATTTCGATAAGCGGTGACGATCGGCATACTGCTCTGCCAAACTGTCTATCCCGACCGCGCCGCCGCTGATAATCGTATCAACATCGCTCGGAATATATGATGATAGATCAAACTCCGCAATGCTTCGAGAGCCAACTATCAGTAGTTTCATATAATACTCCTTGTTTTTTACACATTTTACCGCGATTTGCGGTAAAAGTCAATACTGCAAATTGCGGATTGTTATAATTTCTTCATAAGCTACAAAAAATGGAGTTATTATGACATATAAAAGAATAAGAGACCTACGCGAAGATAAAGATATAACCCAAAAAGAAATGGCAAAAGTCTTGAACTGCTCTCAACAGGTATACAGCAACTACGAGCTTGGGCAGAGAGATATCCCCACCGATATTTTGATAAAGCTGTCCGAGTTTCACAGAGTATCGGTTGATTATATTTTGGGTTTGACGGATAATCCAAAGAGGACGAAATGAATTACCGAATCAGAATGAGAGCTTTGAGAGAGGATAATGATCTGACTCAAAAACAAGTTGGAATGATAATCCATAAATCTCAGCAAGGTTACAGTCATATAGAAGACGGGCGTGCAGAACTAAAAATTGACGACCTTATCAAGCTCTGCCAATTTTACAAGGTCAGCGCCGATTATTTTATTGGGCTTTCGGATAAAAAATAAAAAAGCTCCCTGTTTGGGTGCTATCCCAGAATTTCGCCTTCGGCGAATATTCGCTCACCCTACGCCTGGCGAGCAAGCTCCCCGATCTTCGGGTGGCGAATGTGCGAGGCGCCACCCGGAATTTCGAAGTGCCACCGGCACTTCGAATCTTCCGAACCGGATTCTGTGCGCGCGGCGCACAGAGCCGGTCCGACGGGTGGTGACGCGAAAAACAAAAACAGCACCCTGCGGGTGCTGTTTTTGTTTTTGGAGGCGCCACCCGGAAT
>JAZRTK010000018.1:0-5109 GCA_045651985.1 Eubacteriales bacterium | reverse complement strand
AGGAATTTGAGTACCGCGGGAACAACTCCACAAGCGCCACAGGTGGGAGCGGTTACTATAATTCCGCCACCTGCGTTTTCCTCGCTTACGGCGTACGCGTAGGCACAGATAAGGCGGTTCATTTTGGTCTCTTCGCTCTCGTCAATGTGCTTTTGGCGGAAGAGGTATCTTGCCTTTCTCTGCGTTCCGAGACCGCCGTGTAAAATTCCCTCGGCTTCAATTCCGCGCTTTATGGCTTCACGCATTACGCGCCATACCTCAGCGAGATATTCCCATATTTCCTCGCCCTCGCATTCTTCAACGTACTGCCAAAGACGAATATCTCTCGTGCGGCAAAGTTTTGAGATCTCGGTGAAGGAGCGGTGGGGGTAGATGCTTGCGTGTTCAGCCGCTGCTTCTCCCTCTGCCACTACCTCGCCGCCGCCGATGCTGTAAAAGCGAGTGCGTTTTATTTCGCGCTCGCCGTCAAGGGCACAAAAATCCATTGTGTTGGGGTGACGGTCGGTTGGGGTGTCGTAGTCGAATATTATTTCGTACTGCTTGTCCTCAAACACCTTGCCGAGTGCTACGTCGGTCATGTGTCCGCGGCCGGTCTTTGCGAGCGAGCCGTAGAGGATTATTTTGTAAGACGGTGCGTCGGGGCATTCACAAAAAAAGCGCTTTGCCGCCGCCACAGGCCCCATCGTGTGTGAGGACGATGGGCCAAGTCCTATTCTATAAAGATACTTCAATGATTGCATAATCTGCTCCTTTTAGGTGGAGATTTATTTTTATGTTTTTTGTAAATTGTCCTCTCAGTCACCTTCGGCGACAGCTCTTCCGTCGGGAGAGCTTTTTATAAGGATCTGATTGGGTTTATCAATAGGTGGCCTTTGTGAAGCCGTTTTTCAGACTTCCAGACCTTTTTTTCTTTTTCTTTCAAGAAGTCGGAGAACGATGGGGCGATTGTATCTCTGCACCACGATGAACTGCGCGTCAAATATCATTGCCGCGATGGCGCTTATTACGAAAGCGGGCCAGCAGCCCCATATAAAAGTAAAGAACATACTCACGATGGAGATCACCTCGTTTATCCAGTGATCAAGCTCGGATTTTGACATAGTGGTGGCGAGCTGCTCCAGAGTTCTGTTGTTTACGTCGTAGGCAGCAGGATCAAAGGTCAGCACCTTTTCCTTCCACTTTCTTACTCTCAAAAGCTTGTAAAGCTTTTTCTCAAATTTTCTTTGCGTATACCAAGGGTGCGCGTAGTTTATTTTAAAACGCTTGGTGACTTCTCCCATAAAGATACGAAGTCCGAAATGGTAAAGTATCATAAACGTAACTATTCCTATCCAAAGCACAAGGTCGCTTTTGAGTATGCCCGAATAATAAAGAATAAACATTACTGCGGAAAGTATAAATGTAAGCGCGATAGAGCCGTACATAAAGACGGCAGGACCGCTCAAGCCTTTGTTTTTCATATTTTCTCCTTATGTATATTTTATCCGAATACCTCTGCGGCGGCGACGGTACGCAAAGCGTCCAGATTTACGCACTCGCGCCCGTAGGCGTCAAGAAATCGGGAGTAGTAAGCCTCGGTTTTAAGGTTAAACCAAAGCGTCCACAAGCCCCAGAAAATATCAATGTGTCTGTCTGCAACTCCGCCGTTGCCGAGGTCTATGAACGAGGAGAGCTTCCAATCGTTAAGCATTATGTTTGGCAGACAGTAGTCTCCGTGAATGAGCGTGTCCGTGCGGAGTTGCTCTTTGCCCGCGGAAAATACGCGCCACGCATCTTTGGCCGTAGCAAAGCCAAAGCTGTCGGGGAAGTGCGAGGTGTCGTAGTTGCCACTCGCAAAATTTTGCTCGACGGTGGCTATATATTCAGCCGTCCTGTCCTTGACAGGACACGCCGAAAAATCAGTTTCGTGAAGTTTTCTCAGCTCGGTGGCAATGGTGTCGCAAAGGCGTTTGGGATCGTCAAGATATTTTGCCGCCACGCAGTCCTCGCCTACGGCGCTTGCCGTCAGCATCAGATCATATTCGTTGTGAGTGCGGTAGTCAAGCACCTCTGTGCCAAGACTGAGCGAGTGAAAATATTTCGTCATAGTCGCTTCGCGCTCAAGTGTGCCGGGAGCGGCTTTTTTGAGGTAGTAGCCGCCGTCCTTGTCTATAAAGCACACGCGCGCCTCAGGGGAGCAGGAGCTGTCAAAGATCCTTGCACCGCGCACAAAAGTATCAAGCTCGGGCGGCAGGTCAAAGGGGATAGCTTCAAGCAGAGTTTTTTTCATATAAGTCGGGTATCAATATTCAAAGAATGCCGCGCGCTCAAGCCCTGTCTTGTTGGGGCTGTGGAGCGAGATCATACGCTTGCCGTCCAGACGCTCAAAGAGCATAGCGTGGCCGCCGTCCATGTCGTACTTACTGCCCTTTTGCTTCCAAGGACCGCGCAAAGTGTCGCTTTCCGCTTCAAGTACAAGGTATCTGCCAAGTCCGTGGCTTGACCAGATCATGTTTATCTTTCCGTTCTCACGGTAGAAGAACGGGCCGTCGGTTACGTACTGACCTTCAACGCCTCTGTGAGGGCCTACGTCGGGGTTGTCTGTTGCTTTGAATAGCAGGAAGGGCTCACCCACGGGCTTTGTGAGATCCTCGGAGAGCTGTATCGCGCACATTTCACCGTCACCAACCTGCACCCATTCGTGACAGAATACCATGTAGGGAATTCCGTTCTCAACGAAGAACGTGCCGTCAAGGCACTCCCAGTCAGAGGGCGTGGGGGGATTTTCGGAAACGGGAACGAACTTGCCGTCGGGCGTGTCGCACACGAAGATGTGGGTAGCGCGGCATCTTCCCTCGGTCTTGCAGCTACCAAAGAGATAGTATTTTCCGTTATAGAAGTGTACTTCGGGCGCCCAGAAATCGCGAGTGCCCCAAAAGCCTACCGCCTCACCGTCAAATACGACTTTGGGCTCCTCAAAGTTTTCAAGGTCATAGGTCTTGTAAACGGAGAACGTAGCTCTGGCGCGCAGAGAACCGTCAACAAGAGCGGTAGTGCCGTACATATAGTAGCAACTGTTTTCTTTATCCGTAACGATATACGGATCGCGTATGCGTATTTCACTTCTTTTCAGCATAATTTTCCTCTTTCTATGTAGTGTATTGTGTATCTCAAATCAAACGTAAATAATAAGTTTGTTCGTTTTTTTCTTGCTCAAATACAGTTTTAAAGGCAAGCTCATTTTAACCTTTAAGGCGTGTTGGGGGCAGGTATTGATGCACTTCAGACATCTGATGCATTTGCTGTTAGTCACTCCCGATCTGATCGCTCCAAGGGAACATTTCTCGGTGCAAGCGTTACAGCCGTTACAGCTTGAATATCTGCGTATTTTCAGTCCGAGTCTGCTTCTTGCCCCGGGAAAGATGTCCGCTAAAGGATTTTTATATAATTTGGGGAGCTGTATGTGGGAAGGAGCTTTGACCTTTTGGGCGACTGCATTTAATTTATCAAAATCGCAGAAAGCATCGTCATTCTCGATATAAGAATGCTTTGTGGGTACGTATGCGCCCGCAACGATATTCTTTTGATAGCGCTTTTGAATTTCATATAAAACGTTCCCACAGCACATTTTTCCGTACGTGGCAATAACAGTCAAATTTTCAACCGAAACCCGCTCCAGAAAAGCTCTCACGGTATCGGGTATATTTTGACAATGCACGGGGAAGACGAGAACAAGATTTTTGTAGCGAGTATCCTCGATTTTTTCAATATCAATTATTGGATAGCACAGCTGACTCGCAAGATATTTAGCTACCGACTCGCTCTGCCTCGTGTTCGAATAAAATACTACTGCATTCATTTTTTAAATATTCTTTCATGATTTGACATTCGGGGATTTCCTCAAGAGAAAATCCGAGAGAGGCTTTTATTTCGGCAATGGCATCCTCGCGTGAGAGGTTGTTGTTGCGGCTTGCAATAGCGATCTCAAGCGCGCTGACCGGTATCACTGTGCTTCTCATACCGTAAAATCTCGCAAACTGAGAATGTTCCTTGCATTTTTCAATTTTACAGCTTGTATGTAAACCCTTATCGGTTTCCTCGGGAGCTACCCAACCGCACTCGCGTATAATGGTGTCCTTGATCTTGCGCCACTCGTATGTGCCGCCGCATATTTCGTCAAAATCTATTTGCACGAAAGCAGGAATGTTTCCTGACCAGGATGACGCGCGAATTGCTTTTTTCAGTGGGTTTACAATGTTCGGAACTTGCTTTATTGCCTCACACGCATTAAAGACGAGTTGATTGGAATATCCCGCTAAATTCTTTATTTTGTTATCGCCGTATGCGAGCTGCTTCATAGTGGCAAGGGTGTGGAATTGCCCTCGCTTCAAGGGTGGGCGGAGCGTTATCACTCTGCTGAGGTTTATAAGAATATTTAATGTTTTGTTTTCAGCGAATGAGTACGCCATCTTGGGCGCCATGTGGTTGAAATATAAGCCGATGAGCTGTGCGGGCTCGTTGCCTGCAACAAAATATGGAACTCTGTTTACAACAAGCTCGGGGTAGAAAAGCACGTACGCAAGCGAAGGGCATGCGCAGGTGTTCTCGCTCAGCTCATAGAGCTTTGAGTATATCTTTCGCAGGTCGTCGTTTGACACCTTTCGGGTGATAAATTCTACGGAGTCAAGTTTTTTCTTGGCGTTTTCAATGCTTTCTCTGGCGCAGTCGGACATATAGGGAATTTCCCAGGTAAGCGCCAACACGCGCAGATTTAATACCTTTGAGAGATAATATAAAAGGTAAGTGGAATCCTTGCCGCCCGTGTAAAACACGGCAACATCAAATCGGGATTTTTTTGAAATGGGAAAATCGTTCATTATCGGAACGACGCTTTTGAGATTTTTGGTTTTATCCGCAGATTGACAGATCGGGCATCTTCCCTCGGAATCAAATTCAATACCGGGGATCATAAAATCGTTGGCAACACAACTTTTGCAAAATTTTGCATCGTCTAAGCTTGAAGGAATTATTCGTTTATGCTCGATTTTAACTATCTGCGCGCCTATAAGATTTTTTAACGCTCCAATCTCGTCAGCAGTCAGCTCGCAGGGAAGCTTTTCAATTATCTTT
>JAZRTK010000017.1:0-49700 GCA_045651985.1 Eubacteriales bacterium | reverse complement strand
GAGATAGATATATCAAATCAGACTCTTTCCTTCACCGATGCGGGCAATATAAACCCCAAGTACAAGGATTTCATTCTCCAGTCGGTGTATCAGGGCATCGTTATCGGTTATGACGATAACACCTTCAAGCCCAGAAAGACTCTGACCCGTGCAGAGGCGGCAAAGATCCTTTGCGTAGCAGCGGGAACTATCGTTACAAGCGGCTCAATTTCGGCTCCCGAAACTACCGTCAGCGGAAATGCGGTCATTAACGGCAACAACACCACCCTTAACTTCAACGTTGACGGCGACGTTATCGTAACGGAAGCTGTGGACGGAATCGTTGCTATCAGAAACGCGACCATAAACGGCACGGTCTATATCCGTGGCGGCAACACCTCCAGCGTTGAATTTTCCAACTGTAAGGTTGCCGGTATCGTTGTTGAGGGCGAATCTCTGGTGGTGATCTCAGGGGGAACGTCTGTAACCGATCTGACTCTCAAGAGCCAGTGCATGGTTGGTATGACAGGTGCCTCCGTTAAGAATTTCACCGTGGCTGAGGGTGCAAAGGACAGTATAGTCCGCGCCGAGGGCAACGCAAACGCCGTTGAAAACTACGCAATTTACGCATCAGGATTTACCAGCCAGGTGCTTCACAGCGGCAGCATAAAGTTTGGCACAGGTCTTAAAGCAACTATTGCGGGCAAGGAATACAGCGGTTCGGGATTTGCGGCAGACTCTCTGCGTACAAGCTGGAACAGTGGCGAGGAGTATATCCACTATAACGTTGTAAACGACGGTCATGTTGATTACTTCTATTCCGGCAGCTCGTCTGTTACTTCAAGCACGTTTGCAACTCTTTATAATGCAACTGCGGCTGCACTCAAGGGCACAAAGACGGTAAGCGTCGGTCAGGCTGTGATCGAGAAGACAAAGCAGGCGTCTCTGGCATATTATAAGTACATAGTAGTTGCTTTCCGCACGAATAGCGGCACTTACGAAGGCGTTAAGGTCATAGATCGCGAGCGTGAGCTTTACGGCATCAGCGGCGACGTTACCGCAACATATTCTTCGGGCGGATTCAGAGTAAACTTCACAGTCGGCATCAACGATAACGCTCACAAGAACTGGAAGGCTTACTACACCTTCACGGACAACAAGAACCTGAGCATAGCTGACATCAACAATATATCTACGTATAAGACTCTTACAAACGGAACGACCTTCAAGGAGGCGGACGCTGAGGGCAAGAAGTATATTGCGGTATTCATTTACGAAAACGGCATAGTTCACGAGCCTAAGGTTGCTGAGATCCCCGTATTCTACAACGGCTTTACATCTGTTCCCACCGTTACTATCAAGGGCGGCGACAAGAAGGACGTTCTTTCCTACGCGCTTCCCGGCTCGGGTAAGATCAAGTATTTCTATGCAAGTGATCTTAAGGAGAACTACACAAAGAACGAGACTACGTTCAACAACGAGTACTATGCTATTCCCACCTCGCTCAAGGGTGAGGTCACCGTATACGGCTCGGGCGCAAAGACAGTTGATCTTAAGTCAATTGACGTTTCTACGAGATACGTTATCCTCTGTGTTGAGGGACACGATCCCGTTGCCGTAACAAGAATGTACGAGGGCACAGGCTTTGCAACGAACGGCAGTCCCGTGGCGTACGAGATCGGAAACGAAAACGCCATTACGTTCATTCCCGAGGTCGCAGGCACACTCAAGTATGTGTACGTTGACTCCGTAAAGTCTCTCACGACCCGTGGTTTTAACGAGCTTTATAACAGTACAGCTGCAACTCTCCGTGGTGAGATCACAGGCTGCGAAAAGGATAAGATAAAATTCGCTGCGATAAAGAACGATGCAAAGGCTACCAAGTACCTTGCAGTAATGCTTACAACAGGTGTCGGCACAGATTATCAGCCTATCTGCGTCACACTTGTGGATCCCGGTACGGGTATCAATTCCGCAACCTTCTCGGCAGATATGATCGCTGAGACCCTTAAGTTTACCGCATCTCATAAGTTCGGAGATAACGTGACGGTTTCTTACGAGGCTTTCTATATCGACTCCAAGAGTGTAACACTCAAGGAATATATTGAGCTGATGAAGCTCGCTCCTACAAACAGCCTTGCAAATAATATGTTTGAGCAGGCTAAGGCTCTGGCCTATGGCTTTGGGATCAATGCAGACGGTACGTTGATCGACGGCAGACTTCCCAATGAAAACGAAAAGGAAGTTGCTCTCAGACTCGTTATCAACGATACCTATTATCTTACTCCCGTTATTATAACAATTTCCAAGTTTGACTATGGCTTTGACAGCAAGAGCGTAAAGATCACGGAAGAAAACGGCAGAGAAAAGATCACTCTTGATCTTGAAGAAGTCGGAACTATCAAGTACTACTACACTAACACTGCTCCCAAGGATGCGGCAGCATTTGATGCGGCTTATAAGAAGGCTATCTACTATGGTTCCAAGACGGTTAAGGAAGGCGAAAGCCTGACAGGTCTTACCATGGGCGATAACCACGTCTACGCTCTTGCGGGCTATAAATACATTGTATTCTTGTTTGCAGACAAGGACGGCGTTAAGCGTACACCTCAGATCCTCATAAGAGAGGGCTCTAACACAACGGCTGTTAAGGAGGCTTCGGGTCGAGTTCTCGAGAACCGCGGTATTGAGGTAACTTACGAGCTGACCGATGTATTTACGGTTGCAAACGTAACTCCTGTTATAAGCTACATGACGTCCAAGACTCGCCTGACAAACATTGATCTTGATGACTTCACGAACTTCAAGGCTTTGAACGGCTCAACAGGTACGGACGGTCTTATCAACATCGGCTATAACGTAGCAAATGATGTAAATTACGTTTACATCGTAGTCGGCGTCAAGCGCGGAAGCACGGTTGATTACAAGTTCCTGCCCCATGAGGTAGTTATTCGCAGAACCAACGCATAAATTATACGACCACCGCATCTGCGGTGGTCGTTCTTTATTGAAACAAAGCCCTGCCGTCGGCAGGGCTTTGTTTTATGGTATTTCGTTAGCTTCGGGAAGTTCAAGCTGTGGAAGGACTTCGGTGAGAGTTTCCCCCTCGTTTTGTGCCTTTTCCTCAACGGGATCACCATTCTTTTCTTCCGTCTCCCCTGCGGGAACGCTGTCGTCAAGTGCATCAAGCTCTACCTCGGGCAGAGGTTTTACACGCGCGGGCTTGCGCTTTAGTGGGTCGTATACGAATTTTCTGCAATGGTGTGTGCCCGTGACAACTCCGCGCTTCGCGCATAAAACGTGTTCACCGCCCGCAAGAGTTGTGGCGTGCTCGCAGTAGGCGCAAACTCGGTCAAGCTCGTATTTTTCTTTTCTTCCCATAAAACGCTCCGCTCTGCCGACAGGTCGGCTGAAATCAATTGCTTTTTACTTATTATACAACATTTTGCGGCAAAAATCAACCCAAAAAACAGATCGGAATAAAAAAAGAGACAAGAGCATATTATTCAGTGAATAAAAAGCCGCTGTGCGGCGGATTGGAGCGACGAAAATGAACAGAAATCCACTTGAATTTATGCTCACCCCCGAAAACGGTGAGAGCGGGGGCGCGGAATACAGGACTTGCTTTACGGAAAGAGACGTTACGACCGAGCTGTCGTCCGACTTCACCTTGCCCGACTACTATCCCGAGATCAGAAAGCTTCTCATGATAGAGACCAACGTTTCACCCGCGGGGCGATATATCGGCGGTGGTTCGGTGGAGTTTTCGGGTAAGGTTGATTATGAGATGATCTACGTAACGGCGGACGGCGGTCTTGCAAGCGCGCCTTTGGGGTGTGATTATGCCTTTGAGGTGCCGATCAGCCGACCCGAAAATGCAATAGAGCCCTTTGCACCCGAGATGATAGCGGACAGTGTGGCCGAAAACGTGGTCGGACGGGTAACCTCTCCTCGCAAGGTGGGCGTAAAATGCCGTCTGCGCTCAAAGGTGAGGGGATACTGCGCATCGGAATACGCGCCCCGAATCGAGAACGGTGCAAAATGCGAAAAGCTGACAGATGAGATACTTTGTGCGGACAGCCGTAGGTATATGAGCGAGGAGCTGACAGTATCGTCGCAGATCCCCTGCGAGACCGAGCTGCTGACCCCCGTTTTCGGTCACTGCGATGCACATATAAAGGATATTTCCGCTACGGGGGGACTTGTGACCCTGTCGGGTGAGGCAAGGCTGAAGGTGCTTTGTCTTGAAGAAGGTCAGCCTAAAGAAATTTGCGAAGACCTTCCCTTTACCTGCGAGATCGAGACCGACACCCATGGGGACGGTGCCGAGCAGGAGCTTTGGACGGCGTTTCCTTACGTCACCGACACCGACGTGACCTTGGAGGACGGAAATATCAGCGCAAAGGTTACTCTTCTTTGCTGCGCGGATCTGCACCGCAACTCACCTTTGACTGTGGTAAGAGATCTTTACAGCACCGAGGGGATCGAAAATATCCAGACCGAGGCTTTGGCATACAACACTGTCATGGCGGCAGGCGGCGAAACGGTGAAATTCAGCCATGCGCTTCGTCCGGGAACGCTCCAGCTGACCGAGGACAGCCGCGCCGCCCACGTGGGCGGTACGGCGGAGATCGAGGGCTGCACCTATGAAAACGGAAGAATAAACCTTAACGGTCGTTGCCGCGTGACCGCGGTGCTCCTGACCGGTGGTGAATATTCGGTGACAGATGACAGTATTCCGTTCAATTTGTCCGCACCCTGTGCGCACAAGCCTGTGGGCGACATGAGCTTTGTTTGCCGTGCGGCGTTACACGGTGTTGAGTGCAGGGTCGAGGAAGGCGCGGCTATGGTTACGGGTAATGTTTATCTTTCTTATTCCGTGCTTGACGGCGGAAATATCACGGCGGTAAGGAGTGCGGAAATTGAAAAGACACAAGCAACAGACGGCGGTATAACCGTTTGCTATCCCGCGCCTGGTCAGACCATGTGGGGAGTGGCAAAAAAGTACCGTGTGCCTCTGTCCTCGCTGGCTTCTGCCAACGATCTGCCCATGTCGGCTGTGTCAAGTCCCTTGCCCGAAAACGTAAAGTACGTAATAATCTGTAAATAAAAACAAGGACGGCGAAAGCCGTCCTTGTTTTTATTTGAAGAGTTTTTTTCTGAGCGGCATCAAGGCAAGCAAAAGCGCCGTGCCGATGACAGTGCAGGAAATGCCCTCGCTCAGTGCTATTCCCAAAGCCAGCACCATAAATCCTTCCTTATACCCGTAGCAATAGGCAAGGATCGGGGGAATTATTACCGTATTTGAAATCACGGGCGGAATTGAGGCGAGCCACATTCCGAGCTTCAGATTTCGCAGAAGATATGTTCCCACGGCACCAAGGAGAGTCGCCAGACTTCCGAAGATGATGTCGGGGACGGCACCGCCCAAAATGAGATTTGATATGAGACAGCCTACGTAAAGTCCTGGAATTGCGGCAGGGGTGAAAAAGGGAAGTATGCAGAGGGCTTCCGATAACCTCACGGGGGTTGATGCCAGACCCGTGACGCTTGAAATAAGCGTCAGAATAACGTAAAGCGAACCAATCATAGCCCCTTGGCACAGGGAAAGTACCTTTTTGTTTTTCATATTAAATTTTCTCCTTTAGTTTTGTTTTGAGTGAGGAAGGTTTCGAACTCACCGTGGGGACTTTGAGGTGTCCCTTAACCTTTTTTGAGATCTTTAATAAGCGGAACGGCAGCCGTCGCGGTCATACCGCCCGTTAATACAAAGCAGAAAGCAGGCAGAGCAATGCTGTTCGTGATGACCCGCGACCACCCGAAAAAGGGGAATATTTCAAGCATTATGGTAAATGAAAGTCCTACCGACAGTTTAAAGGACGGGAAAATTGACATAATAAGCATAAGAAGAAACAGAAGCGCCGTTATGCCCAGATAAATTGCGGAAAACCATTGCAGAGTTCTTATTTTTTTCGTGTTTGAGTACACAATAAGCCCAACCCATGCAATAGAGTAGAACACCGAGAAAACAAAGTTTCCGTTTCTGACCGCTTCCTCTCCGATGGACAGGATAAGCGAGAAGAATGACGCGATTATTACCGCCGCCAGAAGCGACGATATTGCCATCACCCGTATAAAATAAGCTCTCTTCATTACTTCATTTTTTCATCGTAGATGAAGCGCACGGTCTTTTCCATCCATTCCTGTGCTTCGTATCCGTCACCGTAGAGGCGGTCTGTTCCCATGTGGTCACCAAGACCTATGCCGTGGTAACCGTGGGGGTACATATAAAGCTCGCAAGGGATCTTGCATCTGATGTAAGCGGACGCGAAAGCGATAGCGTTGAGGGGGGGTACGCACGTGTCCTCAAAGGTAGTCCACAGGAACGCGGGGGAAGAGCCCTCGCGCACTTGATTTTCAAGGCTCAGGAGTCGGTGCTCTTCCTCGGTTATGTCTTCATAACTTGATCTGCCGAGAAGATTCACAAAGCTTCCCTTGTGACCAAAGGTTGCGTCGCTCGAAATTACGGGATAGCAGGGAACTATCTTGTCGGGACGGTAAGCTTGGCGGTTGCCCTCAAGATATCCGTCAAGACAAGGGTGATCCCAAAGCGTGCCCGTGCAAGCGCACAAATGTCCGCCTGCGGAAAAGCCCAAGGTAGATATGTTATTTGGGTCAATGCCGTATTCCTGAGCGTGGTCGCGCACAAACTTAACGGCTGTCAGAGCCTCACAGAGAGCCTGGGGGAAGACCGCACCGCTGGGCTTGACCGAATACATAAGCACAAACGAGCAGATGCCCTGTGCTGCGAGGCGAAGCGCGATAGGCTCGCCTTCGTGGTTCGCAAGTCCGCTATATCCTCCGCCCGGAAGGACTATGACGGCAGGTCTGCGGTCAAGATATGCCGATATGTTTCTGGGATTTACGGGTACGTAGCCGAAAAGGGAAACGGAAAAGCCGTTTAATTCAATTTTTTCTTCAAAATATTGCATTTTTACGTTCCTTTCATTGGTCGGGCGACAAGTTTTGTCAAGTACAATCAATTATATATCCTTTTCCTTTCAAAGTCAACAAAAAAGTGAAAAAATTGATAAAACCTCTTGAAATGCAGGAGTGATTGGTATATAATACCATTATATGGGTATCTGTCCCGACTAAGCCTGATTTTTAGGAGTGGAAATTATGGAAGACAAGATAAGAGTTACGTTCTGGCATGAAGGCAGACACGAGAAGACCAACCCAAGGGTTACCGAGATCTATCCCGGCGGTATCCACTCGTTCGTTTGCAGCTTCTTGAATGAGGAGGCAGACGTTGAGGCCAATTTCGTTGAGCTTGACGATCCCGACCAGGGACTTCCCGATGAGGTGCTGAACAATACAGACGTCCTTATCTGGTGGGGTCATATGGCTCACGGGGAGGTTTCCGATGCGTTGGTTGAAAAGGTGTTTTCCCGCGTTGTAAACGGCGGCATGGGCTTCCTTGCGCTTCACTCCGCGCACCACTCCAAGCCCTTTAAGCGTATTCTGGGTTCCACAGGAGATTTGACATGGGGCAGGGATCAGCGCGAGATCGTTTGGAATATGAACCCCGCTCACCCCATTTTGGCGGGTATTCCCGACCACTTCCTTATCGAAAAAGAGGAGCTTTACGCTGAGCCCTTTTATATTCCTCAGCCTGATGAGCTTTTACTTTGCAGTTGGTTTGAGGACGGTCACGTATTCAGAAGCGGTGCTTGCTACCACAAGGGAGCAGGCAAGCTGGTATATCTCCAGCCCGGTCACGAGACCTGCAAGGCGTATCACAACGTTTACGTCCAGCGTCTTATTAAGAACGCAGTTCACTATCTGAAGCCAAACGAATTCGGATACAAGATCGCGGGAGCTTGCATTGAGGCGACCGAGCCCGTTGTTGACGAATTTAATAAATAAATTTCCGAAAAGAGGTAAAACAATATGGCAAAAAGTGTAAAGGACATCCTTGCTCTTATCAAAGAGAACGATATCAAAATGGTTGACTTTAAGATGGTCGATATCAACGGTCAGTACCGTCACGTAACTATCCCCGCACAGAACTTTTCCGAGGATACAATGAAGAGCGGTATTGGCTTTGACGCCTCCAATTACGGCTATGCTGTTGTTGAAAAGAGTGACATGGTGTTCATTCCCGACCCTGACACGGCTGTGATCGATCCCTTCTGCGAGATACCCACTCTGTCAATGACGGGTAACGCAATGATAATCGACAACCCCGAAAACCGTCCTCTTTCCCAGTACCCCAGAAACATTATCCGCGCGGCTGTTGACTACATGAAGGCAAGCGGTGTTGCCGACGAGATGCTTATTCTCCCTGAGTTTGAGTTCTACCTCTTCGACGAGGTAAATTGGGGCGTTGAAGGCAGCTATATCGGCGCATCGGTCGATGCAAAGCAGTCCTATTGGAACAGCGCGGTAGAGGGCAAGGGCGTTATCGTTCCCAAGCAGAAGAACTACCACATAGCAAAGCCCTTCGACGTTTCCTACGAATGCCGCAGCGAAATGTGCATGAGAATGGCTGAAATGGGTATCAAGATAAACTATCATCACCCCGAGGTTGCGGCGTCAGGTCAGTTTGAGATCGAGCCCCAGCTTGGCGAGGTGGTCGACATGGCAGATGCGACCATGATGATAAAGTATATCATTCACAATACAGCCCTCAAGTACGGCAAGACCGCGACATTTATGCCCAAACCGATTTACGGCGAGGCAGGCTCCGGTATGCACGTCCATATGCTCCTGAAAAAGGACGGTCAGCCTGTGTTCTCCGACGACAACGGCTACTCCCACCTGGGTGAAACGGCTCATTACTTTATGGGCGGTCTCTTAAAGCACATCGCGTCTCTCTGCGCTCTCACAAACCCCAGCACAAACTCCTTCAAGCGTCTTGTGCCCGGATTTGAGGCACCCGTTACGGTCGGTTACGCAACATCTAACAGAAGCGCGGTCATTCGTATCCCCGCTTATGCAAAGAGTCCCGACAAGCGCCGCTTTGAGCTTCGTAATCCCGATGCTACCTGCAACCCCTATTTTTGCTATGCGGCTATTCTTATGGCAGGTCTTGACGGTATAAAGAATAAGATCGATCCTCATGCAAACGGCTGGGGTCCCTACGATATGAACCTCTACAACCTCTCCGAGGAGGAAAAGGCAAAGCTCAAGGGTCTGCCCACCTCGCTTGACGAGGCACTCAATGCTCTCGAGGCCGACCACGCATATCTGACCGAGGCAGGAGTATTC
Source organism: Eubacteriales bacterium (assembly GCA_045651985.1). Classification (GTDB taxonomy): domain Bacteria; phylum Bacillota; class Clostridia; order Oscillospirales; family CAG-272; genus SIG710. Next base: position 40,448 of record JAZRTK010000017.1, on the reverse strand, counting down.
CCCGAGGAGCTTATTGCAAACTTCATCAAGTCCAAGCGCGCCGAGTGCCGCCAGCTGGCTGCAATTCCTCACCCCGCTGAATTTGATAAGTACTATAATCTTTAAGCTTAATAAAAAACAGACACCGAAGCGTGTGCACACTTAGCGGAGAAATTATAGTCAGTTGGTTTATATGGCGCGGTTTTGCTCCGCAGTAAACAAATAATTAACGCCGACAGATTTTTTGGGTCTGTCGGCGTTCGTTTTATTTTGTTCGATAAATTGGAATTTGTCTAACTGTTTTCTGAAATCCATTTCTTTGACCAAGCAAATAATGTTTCGGACATCAAATTGAAATCTACTGTTCCGCCATTTTTCAAATTCATAATTGTTTCGACAATGACCTGTTCATTGGAAGATACAACTTGGAGCAATTCTTTTTGATGGCTGATATAGTTTCCCGTTTGCTTGAAAGCAATTGCCTGTACAACAAAAGAAGCCGATTTATATAAACCTTGCAAAATATCTTCGCTTTTTTCATGGAGCATATTGTGAACACATCCGTGGTATATATTACAGGCGCCGATTTTGATTGCTCTGTTCACAGCACTTTCGTCAATAACAGCCATCACTTCGTCAAGGCTCCCCTTGATTGGTGTGGTGTCATGGCAAAACTGGAACAGGTCAGATGGCTCCCAATTCATAATTTCCTTTTTTCCTGAAAGGAAACCACAGATCAGTTCCCTATAAGACATGGTGTCCAACATGTTATTGTAAGTTTGAATGTCCATAGCAGATAATTCATCCAAAATTACAACAATATCAATGTCGCTTGTTTCTGTTGCTTCGTCACGACCATAACTGCCTTGCAAACCAACAAACCAGGCACGGTTAGAGAAAGTCTCGTTTAATGTCTGCAAGAAGTTTTGCATCCAAGTAGTAATATCTATCATTATGTTCACCCTGTCAAATTCTTATTTATCGTTCTGGTTATCGCCGGTTTCGCCTTTGTATTACAAAGGCATAGGGCAAAGCAAAGCCCATACCCCTAAAGTTGCACCCGTTCAAAGGCTCCCTCCCGGAGGGTGCTCCCGACGAAGTCGGGTGAGGAAGAGCGCGTTACAAGAAAGGTTGTACAAACCTAAAGTCGCGCAGGCTCCTTCCGTCACGCTCCGCGTGCCACCTCCCTCTCCAAGGGAGGCTTTTTGTTAGTCAATTATACCACAAATCGGCAGAGAAGACAAGTTCTCTGCCGAAATTTTGGTGCCTGCCATTTCTCTGCTAAGAATGCAGAGAGAAAGGTGTCTGTTTTTTATTACCAATCCTTTTCGCTCTCAAAGTGTGGTCTGTCAGCTTCGGGGAGATACTTTGCAAGCATTCCTCTTATTTTATTATCTACGACTGCAGTGACCTTTACCGCCTCTGAACCGTATTCAACGTCCTCGACAACCGCGTTCTTGTAGAGGGTGTTTAAAGCGCCCTGCTCGGCGTTGGGAATGGTGAAAACGAGTCGGCGCTTACCTTCATTTACGATCTCCTCAATGCGGTTTACAAGGGCGTCTACGCCCTCGCCAGTGACTGAGGAAATTGCAAAAATATTCTGAAGTTCAAAGTCGGGAAGTATGGGGAGCTTGTCCTTGGCTTTGTCGCGCTTATTGAGCGCCAAAAGCATAGGCTTATCTCCTGCCTTCAGCTCGTTGATTATCTGATAGGTTACTTGAAGCTGTGCGGGATATTCATCGTCCGAGAAGTCGAGCAGAATAAGCAGGATATCCGCGTATACCGCCGTGTCAAGAGTGGACTTGAACGCCTTTACCAGGTGGTGGGGCAGCTTGCGGATAAACCCGACAGTGTCGGTGAGAAGCACGGGCGTGCCCGAGGGTAACGTGAATTTTCTCGTGGTCGGGTCAAGGGTGGCAAAAAGCTTGTCCTGTGCCAAAATGCCTGCATTTGTCAGATAGTTGAGCAGAGTGGACTTTCCGGCGTTCGTATAGCCCACGATCGCAATTTCGGGAATACCGCTTCTGTCTCTGGCAGCACGCATGGTCTGGCGGGTGCGGTCAAGCTCGGAGAGCTCTTCCTCCAATGCCACGATCCGTCGCTTCAGGTGACGTCTGTCGCTTTCAAGCTTCGTTTCACCCGGTCCTCTCGTTCCGATACCGCCGCCAAGGCGCGACATGGATTTACCTTTACCCATAAGTCGCGGTGCGGTGTATTTGAGCTGTGCCAGCTCCACCTGAAGCTTTCCCTCGCCCGTTACGGCGTGGAGAGCGAAAATGTCCAGAATAAGCATACTTCGGTCGATGACACTCACGTCGCCTCCGATGCCGTCCTCAAGATTTCTTATCTGAGAAGGGGACAGTTCGCCGTCGTAGACGACCAGATTGATGTCGTTATTTTTGCAAGCCTCGGCTATTTCTTCCACCTTGCCTTTTCCCACGGCTGTGGCAACGTCGGGATTGGGGCGCGCCTGTGTTACGCGAATGACAGTTTCACCGCCCGCGGTGTCAACGAGTCTTTCAAGCTCGTCCAGGCTCTTATCCACCTCCTCGGAGGTGGCGGACGGCAAAATGAGTGCCACAAGCATTACCCGATTTTGCACTTCGGGGTTGTTTTCTATTAGATCCATTAAGTTAACTCCTTTCTGCGGAGAGCCAAATAAAAACAATAAGGGCAGGCATGTACCACAAAAGCACACGACTGCCCGTTGTTGCGAATTTGATTATTTTGCGCTTGCCTGAAGTCTCTTCTTGAACTTATCAACCTTACCGCCGGCATCAACAAACTTCTGCTTACCGGTAAAGAAGGGATGGCACTTAGAGCAAACTTCAACCTTAATCTCTCCGCCCTTTGTGGACTTAGTTGTAACCTTTTCGCCGCATGCGCAGGAAATTACAACCTCTTCGTAATTAGGATGGATTCCTTCCTTCATTATTTACACCTCACTTTACTGATATCCATTAACGAAGGACATTATAACACGATTTTTCATAAATTGCAAGAGTTTTTCAAAAAAAAATAAAAAATCTTCGCAAAACAGGCGTTTTTGTGAAGATTATGCAAAAATCGGCGGTTTTGGCGACATTTTTCTGCTTGACAGAGGTATAAAACCGTGTTAAAATAAAAATGTACAAATGAAGCTTTGGCTTCAAATTTAATTTTGAGGAGAATTACATATATGCAAAAGATCATTTGTGGCAAACAGTATGACACAGATAGCGCAACTCTTGTAAAAAAGAAGACCTTCGGTGCTTTCGGCGATGCCGACGGCTACGAGGAAACTCTTTATCAGACCGAGGCAGGTCTCTATTTCCTTTACGTAAACGGCGGCGAGGAGTCCGCTTACAAAAAAGAGGATATTAAGAGAATGTCAAAGGCAAACGCTGAGAAGTGGCTTGCTGAGTAAGGTCATAGTAAAAAGGGCTGCGCATGCAGCCCTTTTTGTTTTTTTATTGTAGGAATTTATTTCTTCTTTTTCTTGGAAATAGCAATGATCGCAACGCCTGCAGCTACAACTGCCGCCGCTGCTGCGCCGATGATTATGGGCAGATAGGATTTTATATTCTTGCCTGTGTCGGAGATGTCGCCACCCTTATTGTCGTCGGTCACAGCGGGTTTGTTGTCGTCGGTCACAGCGGGCTTGTTGTCGTCGGTCACAGCGGGGTCGGTACCGTCCGCCGGCTGGGTATCGTCGTCGGTTTTTGCTGTGGTGTCGTCGGGGGTTTCGGCCTTCATGACTTTAAACTTCATATTCATCTCTTTTGCATATTCAGCCGCGTAGGATGCAGGCTCGACCAAAAGCGTCAGTCCTGCAGGATCGGTATTGAACGCCGATGTTGAAATGTTTTTAACGGTCTTGGGCACTTGGATCTCGACACCCGAAACGCCTGAAAGGTCAAGAGCATAAGCACCGATGGAAACAAAGTCGCCGTCAAGGACGATCTTCTTTATTTGTCGTCTTTTTGCCAGCCAGGGAGCCTCGTCATCGGTGAACGCAAGGACGCCGCTGCCTTTGACTGTCAGAGTGCCGTCCTGGAGTGTCCAGTCGGAGACGACCGTTTCGATAGACGTTTCAAGGACATAGGAATAGTCCGCCTTCTTATAGGTTGCATTGTCCTTTATATCACTTCCGCCATCGTGGGTCTTGCCTTGACGCCAGGTGATTGTAAAATGACCTGCGGGCACGTCCTTGCCTCGCACCAGATTGTTGTATAATGCCATGATACCCGTAGGAGGACAGATGGTGTCGCCTAATCCACCCGTAAGGGTGGTGGGGCACTTGACGAGGGTGGCAAGATTTGCCGTGTCGCAGTACTTGACGCCGTCACCGGGTGCAACACGGAGATCCGAGATGAACTTGTCGGGATCTGTGCTGCTTTGGGTGTCGCACATCCAGGAGGAGGATGCGGTACAGCTTGTCACCTGGGGGCAGAGTGCCGCCAGACCGATAGCCATAAAGCCGCCCTGGCTACCACCGTTTGCGTCGATTTTGTTGCCCTTCTTGTAAAGACCCTTCCAGGAGTCAAAGCATGCCTGAACTTCCTCTTTGGTCATGGTCTGAGATTCAAATCCCTTTGCCATAGCGCCGCCTTCCTCGCCGAAGGCCTTTTCGAGGAAACGGAGCGCCTGTACCTCGCGCAGAAGCATATTGCGCTGGTAGCAGGTCTCGAGCTGTGCGTTATCTTCGGCTTTAGTGCCGTAGTTTGAGCCGCCGCTGACCCAGCCTGAATAGTGTGTCTTGAATTCGGCGTTGGTCTTGTTGGGAAGGAGATAGAGGGAGTGTGCCAGAATATTGATGACGATATTATCTCCGGTTTGGAGGGTAGGATTTACGGTCTGTATACCGTGTCCGATAAATCCGAACTTGATTCCAAGGGAGCCGGGAGCCTTATTCTTGGGGACGGTTATGTATGCTGCCGCAAAGGTCGCGCCGTCATCGGGCCCCTCGCCTGTGTTGCCATCGGGGCGCTTGATGTGCTTGGGATTGCCGATACAGTCGATGTAGACCGCGTAAACGTCTACTCCGGGATAATCTACTGCTTGAGTTCTTATATTTCCGTTGGATGCGTAATAGGATTCAACCTTTTCAATTTTTACCAGGTCGGGAGCGCACGCATCGAGAAGCTCAAGCTGCTCCTTCCACACCTGCTCAAAATCTTCGGGAATCGGTTCGGTTGTCGTTATATCCTGTGCGTCAACCAGCACGCCGCCCTGGAAAAGAGGCTTGTTGCTCAGATAACGGTATTCGCTGCGAACCTTGCCCGATTTGTCGCACACGTCTGCCTCAAGGCGAACGTAGCCCGAGCGGGTCATTGTCTGGGCTGTTATGGTAACGTCGCCGTTTTCATCGGCGAGAGCGTAACCGGTCTTGCCGTATTCTTTACCTGCTTCGCCTGTAATCTTGTAAGAAAATCCGGGAACGGCTATTTTTTTGCCGGCTTTATTCCAGAGAGCAAGGGTGAAGGTCACGGTCTCGCCCTGAGTGTAGAAGACAGGATTCTTGTTCGTTTTGCAGGTAACGTAAACGCCACTGTCGTACTTGTTTGCATTCACGGTAATCGAGCTCAACTCAACGAGGTTTGCGCCGAAGGTTGGAACTGCCGCTGCTGTCATGAGCATGGCGGAGAGCAGGATGGTGCTCACGAATTGTTTGAATTTCTTGTTCATTTTTTGTCCTTTCTCCCGAGTATTATCGGTTTGAATGAAGATAATAAGTATAAAATACTTAACAAATATATTTTACGCTATTTTGGCGAAAAAACAAGCCCCTTTTCTTTTTTTGATGCAACGTGCACAAACATATTTGTACAATATTACAAAAGAAAGCGAGGTACAGAGCTGTGATTAATGAAAGGTACACGGAGATGCTGGAGTTGCTTGAATCCAAGCGATTCTCCGAGCTTATGCGGGAAATGGATTCCTTAAACCCCGTACATTGCGCGGAGTTTTTTGAGAAGCTTGAGCGGCCGCAACAGATAATAGTCTTCCGAATGTTAAAGAAGGACATGTCCGCCGAGATTTTTGCGGAGCTGTCACAGGAGACCATGGAAAATATCATTCGGTCGGTAAGTGACAGCGAGCTGTCCGCCATTATGGAGGAGCTTTTTGTTGACGACGCGGTGGATATGCTGGAGGAGCTTCCCGCGGGCATGGTGAAGCGTATTTTAAAGACGGTGAAGCCCGACACGAGAGCCACGATAAATCGCTTTCTCAGCTATCCCGAGGGCTCGGCGGGGAGTATTATGACCGCAGAGTTTATCGACTTCCGCCGCAATATGACGGTTGCGCAGGCAATAGCTCATATCAAAAAGACGGGTGGCGATAAGGAAACGGTCTACGTTGGATATATTACCGACGAAAAACGTATTCTTCAGGGCAGTATCCGCATAGAGAAGCTTCTGTTTTCGGACGACGACGCTCTGCTTTGTGACATAATGAACACAGACTTCGTCTGCGCGGGCACCCACGACGACGAGGAGGACGTAGCCGACACCATTTCAAAATACGACCTGCCCGCCCTTCCTATCGTTGACGCGGAGGGACGGCTGGTGGGTATCGTTACCGTCGACGACGCGATCGACGTCATTGAGGAAAAGAACACCGAGGACATGGAAATGATGGCGGCTATGACCCCTGCTGACAAGCCGTATCTGAGAACGGGCGTTCTGTCGACCTTCTCAAAAAGAATACCATGGCTTTTGCTTCTTATGGTCACCTCAACCTTTACGGGACGCATAATTTCGGGCTTTGAGTCCGCCCTTTCTGCGTTCCCCGTGCTTATTGCCTTTATTCCCATGCTCATGGGTACGGGCGGAAATTCGGGCGGTCAGTCTTCGGTTGCGGTCATTCGCGGACTTGCACTGGAGGAAATACGCCCCTCGGATTCTATGCGCGTGATTCTCAAGGAATCAAGCGTAGCGATACTGTCAGGCGCGGTGCTGGCGGTCTGTAACCTGCTGAAAATAATGCTTATAGATAATCTGATATTTGACATGGGCGTGGGCACTTTGGCGGCGGTCGTTATCTCGCTTACGCTCTTTACGACTGTGCTCGTGTCAAAGCTGGTTGGGGGTGTTCTGCCGATTTTTGCAAAGGTCGTGGGCCTTGATCCCGCCGTTATGGCGAGCCCCTTTATCACTACTATAGTTGATGCTGTCTCTCTGCTTCTTTACTTCGGCTTTGCTCAGGCGTTTCTGCTCAGATAATAGTTGACATAAAATAATAAAGGTGGTATAATTTAGGTGGAAACTCGGAATTGAGGTAAAAAACCATGGACAAAATGAAAAGAATTTTAACCATACAGGATATTTCATGCGTTGGTCAGTGCTCTCTGACGGTTGCGCTTCCCATAATCTCCGCTTGCGGAATCGAGGCGGCGGTCCTGCCGTCCTCCGTTCTGTCCACCCACACGGGCGGATTTCACGGCTTTACTTTCCGCGATCTGACAGAAGATATGCCCGATATTGAAAAGCATTGGCTTTCCGAGGGGCTGAGATTTGACGCTTTTTATACGGGTTACGTCAGCGAGAGCCAGATTGATTACATTTTAAGTATAATGGACAGCTGCGCAAATGACGGCGCGCTCCGCATCGTTGACCCCGCCATGGCGGATAACGGCAAGCTTTACGTCGGATTCGGCGATGACTTCCCAAGAAAAATGGCAAGGCTTTGCCGCGGTGCGGACTACATAATCCCTAATCTCACGGAGGCGGCATTCCTGCTTGGGCAGGAGCCTGTACTTTCGGGTTATGGACAGGAGTATATCGAACTGCTTCTACGCCAGCTGACGACACTTGGTGCAAAAAATATTATTCTCACGGGTGTGTCCTTTGACGATGAAAATCTGGGTGTGGCTACCTACGATGGTAAGACTGTAAATTACTATTTCAACGCAAAGATACCAAGAATGTCCCACGGTACGGGCGACGTTTTTGCTTCCGCGTTTACGGGCGCGCTTATGCGCGGAGCCGATGCTGACCGCGCTGCAACCATTGCGGCTGACTTTGTTTGCGAGAGCATTAAGGCTACCCCTGAGGATCATACATACGGCGTTTGCTTTGAGCGAGCAATACCCACTCTTGTTGACGCTATCGGGAAAATTTGATATTTTTCGGGAAAAGTGCAACGAGAGTATGCACTTTTCTGCTTTTTAGGCATATTTTTCACATTTATAGGAGGTCTGTTATGAAGAAAATACTGATACTTTTAGCTGCTTTGGTTCTTCTTTTTGCGTCGTGCGCAGAAAAACCGGAAGAGAACACAAGCAAGCTGGTATTCACCGAAATCAACAACGGTTCCGAATATGAGGTGACGTCTGCGGGCTTCGAACGCGGAGATACGCTCAACATTCCGTCCGAGTATAACGGGAAGCCAGTCGCGGTTATCGGTGACAGAGCTTTTTACGGGCTTCAATTCAAAAAAGTCGTTATACCGGACAGCGTTACTCATATAGGAACGGAAGCCTTCGCGTCGTGCGGAGATTTGGAAAGTATTGAAACAAATGCCACATCAATCGGGGCGGCGGCGTTTTCAAATTGCAAGAATCTGAAAAGCGTGACTCTCAAGGGCAGTATTACTCATATTGTGAGCGGCACGTTTGAAAACTGTCAAAGCCTTGAAAGCATCGTTCTTCCATCTACGGTGACGGAGATAGGGAACAAGGCGTTCTTTAACTGTTCTGCGTTGAAGAATATAGATCTTCCTTTTGGTGTACGCAGTATAGGTGAACAGTCATTTATGTACTGCGGATCAATTGAGGAGCTTGTTATCCCGCAATATCTTGAATCGATCGGAGATAATGCATTCTCTTATTGCCAAGGAATCAGCAGTATCCGAGTGGAATCGGGAAACAAAAGGTATTATGCTGACGGAAACTGCTTGATCGTGCAGGTCGAAACCGAAAACTATCTTGTTATGGGATGTAAGACGAGTATTATCCCGGATAACAACAGTATACACAGAATATGCGACAGTGCTTTTAAGGGCTGCTCCGGACTTGAACAGATAAGTATTCCCGAAGGGGTGACAAGTATTCCCGAAAGCGCCTTTGCGGATTGTACTGCGCTAAAGACTGTTATTTTGCCGGAGAGTATAAAGCGAATAGAAAATGACGCATTTTCCGGATGCTGTAATCTGAAATCTGTGAATCTTCCCGACAGTATAGAGTTTTTGGCATCTTCCGCATTCAATGAGTGCTCGATAGTTGAGGTCGAGGACAACGTGTGCTATTTGGGAAAATGGTGTCTTTCAAACAGTTCTTTTGATAAAGCCATAACGGTAAGAGAAGGAACCGAGCATATTGCAGCATACGCCTTTTCCGGTCTTGAGTATGTTGAGCTTCCCGCGAGCTTAAAATCCATAGGTGAAAAGGCGTTATGGAATTGCTTTGATCTGAAGAAGATCGAATATAAAGGAACAAAGCAACAGTGGAATGATATAAAAAAGCCTGCAAATCTTATTTCTCCCGAATGTGAATATGATATAAGCTTTTTGGATGTTCCCGAAGGACATGAATATCTCTATGAGACGATGAAAGCCCTCGTTGACGGCGAAATAGACGTTTTTGAAGAACGTTGCGGTCTGGAGGTCGGTGTTTATGAAGATCTGCGCGGTATTGAGATAGGCGATTTTGAGATATATTTTGAGGGCTTTCCCGTCGTAGAGGACGGCAGCATTGTGGAGGAGTGTCCGGTGCTGAAATTAGAGGTAATATCGGGTGAATCGAAGATACTTCCCGTGGGAACACACGAGCTTGTCTTTTTCGATGGAATGTATACCACTTTCGTAAAGAAAGATGAATTCAAATGGCCTGGGGAGCATATAAATGACATCTCTCCCGCTGTGAACTACATATACAGTGTTGGCTCTGACAGAGATTTTGAATCTGTGAAGAAAGAGGGGCTTCGTTCCTTCGGCCTTTGCGATTTCATAATAGGCCGCCTTGATTACATATCTGGAGGTTACGGTTCAAGGACCGAGGAAGAGATAAAAGCATATGCTGAAAAATACCTTGGAGTAAGTGGCGATGAGCTTATTTTTGATGATGATAAGATATTGAAGCTCGACGACGGTTATGCTATGCTTGGAAGAGGAGGCTTTTCACCCGTTTTGTCGGTAATCTCGGAGGAAGTCTCTTCTGAAGGCATAACAGTTGTCACGATGCAGTTCTGGGCGGATCATTCAAAGTTCGTTCCGTCAAGGAAGGTCGAATTCCATATGGAGCTCATCGACGGAGAATATAAGCCTATTAAGACGGTTATTCTTGAAGATAGCAAGTTTGCGACAGCCTTCTATGGTTGTTGATATCGAGACCGAAATAAAAATGTTATGTTTGCCATTCGGAGCTTACTTATTGTTTAGAGGATATTCCGGATAGACCTCGAAGAAAGGAGACCCATCTTGAAAAGTGACACCTTAAAAGAAACACGGGAAGACAGGGAGATAATAAGGTTATTTCTTTCCCGTACGGAGAATGCAATAAAATATATGGCGGAAAAATACGGCAGACTTGCGTATTCGCTTTCATATAACATACTGCACAGCAGAGAGGATGCGGAAGAGTGTGTAAATGACGCTCTGCTCGGCGTTTGGAATAGCAATAGATTTCTAAAATTATCTATTATTTTTCCCGAAATAATTATAAACTGACGGTCGCTCTGTTTTGGCAGAAAAATGTAACATTCTCGCGATTTCTCCGTCTTTATAGGTAGAGATATTATTTTACAAAAACAGGAGGTCTGTTATGAAGAAAATACTGATACTTTTAGCTGCTTTGGTTCTTCTTTTTGCGTCGTGCGCAGAAAAACCGTCCCTTGATGATAAGACGCCGCTGATAAGCGGCGGTGAAATGACCGAGACGCCCGACGGTGAGTCTACCGAAACTCCCGCTGACGAAACGGATGTTCCCAAAATCGGACGTGTGAGTAACCGTTCTTATAGCTCTTGGGCAAACTGGACGGAAGATGAAAAAATAATGCAGGGGATCGTTAACGCAGAGGCGTTCAAAAAGAATGATTCAAAAACTCACTTGCCGCTCTACATGATCGACAGCGAGGAGGCTCTTAAAAAGTTTGTTTCAGACTATGGCGACGTTTATTCCATGCAGGCGTCGTACGATACGTTCGTGGGATTCGCTTACGCCACCGACCATTGCAACGCCGATTTTTTTGAGGAAAAGATTCTCTTGGTGGCATATATGGAAGCGAGTAGTGGCTCTTTTAGGTACAACGTGGGGCGTGTCAGCGTTGACGACGGTGAGCTTCTTGTCGAAATTATTCAAAGAAACGACCCTGAAGCCTATACCGCTGATATGTCGGGCTGGCTCATGACGGCTGAAGTGAAAAGGGAGGATATTAAAAACTGCACTTCCTTTGACGCCGTTTATGCGGGAATATACGTTTCGGAGTTTGCTTATTGGTCTGAGGCACCTATTTTGACCGTGTTTGTTCCGGGCGACAAGGCCGAGGCGATCAACGGCAGCTTTCATTGGTACGAGAGAGACGGTGGTGGAGTAATTGCCGACAGCGACCACCCGTATTCCGACGATTTCTTTGACGTGGTCCCGTATATTTCCACTGCCGATTTTTACGGAGAATCGGGGATGGTATACGGAAAACTTGCCTTTGATTTTCCCGGAAACCCGACGATCCACATAACCCGTTGGAGTATTGAAAATTTCAAAGAACGTGATTTTTATTATGATGTCGATACGTACGTTACGGACGACGGAATAATTTTCCCTCTTAACACCAGTGGCTGTTACGTTTACTCTTTGAGTGCTTCGTGGGAAAAGGTCAACGGTGTCGGAGGTTCGGTGGATTACTATTTCTGCGTCGGAGACCGTTAGGGGTATTACGATGAGAGCGTGCTTCCGCCGTCGGAACATTAAAACGGAGGATTCTGACGACTTGGATGGGTCTGCGTAGACGGTCGAGGCGAGAGGCGGAAAGTTCTTCAATATCAACAGACAAGACACTTACGTTTATGAGGTGACTGTCGTTTAGGAGGATGCCGACGGAGTCGGCGGCAAGGTACCCTATGTGTTCAGTGTCGGACCAACACATAGATTCGCTTGATAAAATCGCGGTGCAGTCCGCACGATAACAGTTATTGGAAAAGTTTCGGGAAAAGTGTAACAGCCGTTACACTTTTCCCGTCTTTATAGGTAGAGATCTCAAGATTTGACAGGGGGATATATTTGTGAAGAAGTTATTTATGGTTCTTGCCGCTACGACATTGCTTTTGGCATCCTGCGCTTCGGCAACGCCGAAAAATGACGGCGGCGGTACTACGGATCTGCCCAAAATCGAAGGAGGACCTGCTGACATAGGGGCCGAGATAATTGAAATCGACCTTTGCGATTGGCACAGCTCCTGGGCAAACTGGACGGACGACGAGCGTGTAACACAGGGAATAGTCAATCCCGACACGGTCAGTCATACTTATCCCAGAAAGCATCTTCCGCTTTACAAGATCGACAGCACAGAGGAGCTTGCCAAATTTATCGAGGACTACGGAGAGGTCTTTGCTCTGGATTACAGATTCGGCGGGAATCTGGGCGCGGGGTTTAAGGCTGCCACCGATCATTGTGATGCAGAGTTCTTTGAAGAAAAGCTTATTTTGGCGGCGTACGTGGAAGCTCCCAGCGGGTCGTTCAGATACGGCGTGCGGAACGCGGTGGTTGACAACGGCACTCTTACCCTTGAAGTGGAGCAGACCAACGACCCCGAGGTACACACCGACGATATGTCGGGGTGGCTTGTGGCGGCGGAGATACTGAGGACACCTATTTCCGATTGTACCTCATTTGACGCAATCTACGTTGGAGTGAAAGGCAGAGAAGAGCTGCCCGAGGGAATAAAGGATCCCGATCTCAGCGAGCCCCCGACCTTGGCGGTCATCACTCCCGACGCATCGATAAAAGCGAGTATGGGAACGAGCAGTTGGTTTTACCCCGTGGGCGACGGAACCGACGCAGCGAAAATGTACGACAGCTCACACCCCGCAAGCAAGGAATTTATCGACGTTATGCCCAGACTTTCAAATGATAAATATTATGACGTGACGGGCGGAGTCTACGCTAAATTGGCTTTTGATTTCTACCGTATGCCGGAGATCACTATAAAACGTTGGGCGATCGTCGATCTGCATGAACAGGACAATATTTTCTCCGTGGCGGAACAGGTCGAAGTCGTTGACGGAACGATGTTTCAGATAAACCAAGACGGCAATTTCGTTTACGAAGTGACAGCGGTTTGGGACACGTCGTATGATGGCGTCGGCGGCAACGTGACATACGTATTCTGCATCGGCCCTACAGAATAAAACAGATAAAAGAGCACGGCGAGCCGTGCTTTTTTGTGTAAAAATCTGTCTCGGCATGGTTGCCGACCGCTGCACGCCGTTGTTATCGGTTAAAAGGTGAATTGTTGTAGGGGCTCGTCTTATTAAAACATTAGATGAGACGCATATAAAACAAAAAAGTTAGATATAATCTATGCATTAGACGTCAATCTAATTGCGACAGATATACAAATCGCACATGAAATCCTGTGGAGTTGTTTAATTTTCTTCAAAGAACCCTTGAAATACAAGGGTTTTGGGGCTTTTTTGATAAAAAATGCGGTCAAAGCAAAAATTTAACGGGGAGGACTTGATTTCACGTCGCAAATGTTATATAATATAATGAATTTACAAAAATTCAGATCGATGCGGAGGTGAAGTTATTGCTTTCATCAATAAGAAACTTTGCTGTAACGTTTGTGATTTCCTTTGTGACTTTTGCGGCGTTGGCATGTCTTATAGTTGCGCTGGTATTCGGTACGGGCAAGAACGACGATCTGCCCGACGATATGATCGTCAGCGGTACGGACGACGACTTTGGGCTTGACACCTCGGACGGGAATAACAACAGGGAAGAGCTTCAGGGGGATTCCTTCAACATGCTCTTTTTGGGACTTGACTACGCCCCCTCGCTTTTCTACGATATATACGATCCCGACAGCGTTTCGGGTCTGGTGGATTATGAATCCGACACCGAGGCGGGTAGCTCCGTTGCGGACGGAATTTACCGTGAAATTACAGCCGACACGATCATGCTCGTGTGCGTAAGTAAGGAAAGGGAGGAGTTCGCGTTTGCCACCTTCAGCCCTTATACGGTGGTCAGCTATAAAGGCGAGTCGGTCTTCCTTGGCAGAATTTTTGAGGAATACGGAATTGCGGAATTTAAAAAGTCCGTTGAAAAGATCTCGGGCGTTACGGTTGACAGATACGCTGTGGTCAGCATGAACGAATTTCCGGCCATGCTGGACATCATCGACGGAGTTTCCTTTAACGTTCCATGCGATATGCAGTACACCGACAACAGAGGTCACTTGAACATCGACATCAAGGCGGGCGTGCAGACATTGAACGGCGAGGACGCGCTAAAGGTCCTTCGCTTCAATTCCTACGAGGGCACGGAGCATTCCAGAATGAAGACGACTGTGGATTTTGCAAAAGCCGTCATGCGCAAGCTTACAAGCGAGACGGATATCAGAACCTACATAACAAAGGCGACGGCGCTTTTCAAGAAAGCGGAGAAAATGTTCATCACTGATTTTACTACCAACGACTTGAACGCTAATCTCGACCTGATATTCTCTTATTCGAGATTCTCGCCTGTGACGATAGATCCTCCCGGTGAGTACAAGACGGTTGGCGGCGTGCTTAATTTCGTTCCCAATATGAAGGGGTGCACCGACGCGTTTAAAAACTACAGGAAATAAGATCGGTAAATAAATTTGCCGTCCGAACGGCAGAATGGAGACATAAATGAAAAACACAGAAAAGACAATGGAAAAAATCGTTGCCCTTTGCAAGACCAGAGGATTTATCTTCCCCGGTTCCGAGATCTACGGCGGTCTGGCGAATACTTGGGACTACGGACCTCTCGGCGTTGAGCTGAAGAATAACGTCAAGCGCGCATGGTGGAAAAAGTTCGTGCAGGAGAACCCCTACAACGTAGGTCTTGACGCGGCTATACTCATGAACCCCCAGACATGGGTTGCATCGGGCCACCTTTCCGGCTTCTCAGACCCACTTATGGACTGCAAGGAGTGCCACGAGCGTTTTCGCGCGGATAAAATGATAGAGGATTGGTGCTCTGAGAACAACTTTGAGCTTCCCAAGCCCATCGACGCATTTGAGCAGAGCGAGATGAAGGCTTTCGTTGAGGAGCATAACATTCCCTGTCCTACCTGCGGAAAGCATAATTTCACGGATATCCGTCAGTTTAACTTGATGTTCAAGACCTTCCAGGGCGTAACCGAGGACGCAAAGAACACCGTTTATCTCCGTCCCGAGACGGCGCAGGGTATCTTTACAAACTTTGTAAACGTTCAGAGAACCACACGCCGCAAGCTGCCCTTTGGTATCGCGCAGATCGGTAAGTCCTTCAGAAACGAGATCACTCCCGGCAACTTTATCTTCCGTGTCCGCGAGTTTGAGCAGATGGAGCTTGAGTTCTTCTGCAAGCCCGGCACCGACCTTGAATGGTTTAATTACTGGAGAACATTCTGCCACAACTTCCTTCTGGCAATAGGTCTCAAGGACGAAAACCTCCGTCTTCGCGACCACGATCCCGAGGAGCTGTGCTTCTATTCAAAGGCAACTACCGACTTTGAGTTCCTGTTCCCGTTCGGATGGGGCGAGCTTTGGGGCGTGGCGGACAGAACCGACTACGACCTGACACAGCACCAGAACACCTCGGGCAAGGACCTTACTTACTTCGACCCCGAAACAAATTCTCACTACGTTCCCTACGTTGTTGAGCCTTCCCTTGGCGTTGAGCGTACGGTTCTTTCCGTTCTTTGCGACGCTTACGACGAGGAAGTTATTGATGCGGAGAAGAACGATGTTCGTACCGTGCTTCGCCTCAATCCCGCGCTTGCGCCCTTCAAGGCAGCCGTGCTTCCTCTTTCCAAGAAGCTTTCGGACAAGGCGCTCGAGATCTACGGAGAGCTTTCCAAGTATTTCATGGTTGACTACGACGACGCGGGCTCTATCGGTAAGAGATACCGCCGCGAGGACGAGATAGGTACACCTCTTTGTATCACCGTTGACTTCCAGACGGTCGGCGACGAGAACACTCCCGCAGACAACTGCGTAACCGTTCGCGACAGAGATACAATGGAGCAGGTAAGAATCCCCGTCTCCGAGCTTAAGGCTTATATTGAAAAGAAGATAGAGTTCTGATCTGAATGAAATTTGCCGATCGGACAAGCTGTTTCATGCATATTTATGCACAAAAACAGCTGTCTGATCGGCTTTTTCTTGACTTTTTTGCTGATTTTTACATTTTTTTGCATTTTTTGCAAAAAATACTTGCATTTTGGAAAAACATGTGGTATAATGCGAGACAAGTTATCAATAAATCTGTTTTTACAGAGCTTTGGAGAATCCCGTCCCGAGCGGGTGCCGAAGGTTTAAGGCGACATTTTAAACTGTCGCTGATATCTCAGGCAAAAGGACAAGGTTTTATATTTATTTATGAAATTTCCGTCCGAGCTTCAAGCTTCGGACTTTTTTATTGGTGTAAATCAACAAAGGAGAAGAAAGCTATGAATCTACTGGAAAAAATCACGAGTGTAAACAATGCCGTCAACGGCTTTGTGTGGGGTTGGGTAGGACTTATCCTGCTGCTTGGCACGGGCGTTGTTGCAACCGTTTGCACAAAGGTCTTTCAGGTCTCGCATCTGAAGCACTGGTGGAACAACACCATCGGAAGTCTTTTTAAGAAGGACGTAATAGGACACACGAAGGAGAAGGGAACGATCTCTCCCTTCCAGGCTCTCTGTACTGCCCTTGCAGCAACTGTTGGTACAGGTAACATCGCGGGTGTTGCCGCTGCTATTTGTGTAGGCGGCGCGGGTGCCGTTTTCTGGATGTGGATCGCCGCGTTCCTTGGTATGATGACCAACTATTCCGAGAACGTTCTCGGTCTGTACTTCCGCCGCAAGAATGAAAAGGGCGAATGGTCCGGCGGGGCTATGTACTATTTGCAGGACGGCTTCGGAAGTTATTCGTATAAGGACAGGCACGGCGAAGCATCTCTCAAGAAGCCCGGTAAAGTTCTTGCAGTACTTTTCTGTATATTTACAATGCTTGCATCCTTCGGCATCGGATCCATGGGTCAGGTAAACAAGATCGTTGCAAACGTTGCCGCTGCATTTGACGTAAAGGCACTTTCCTCTGTCGAGGTGTTCGGCGGAATTTCCCTTTATAATGTGATCCTGGGCGTTGTCGTAATGCTTCTGACTGCTCTTATTACTCTGGGTGGTCTGAAGAGAATCGCGAATGTTGCTGAGAAGATCGTTCCCTTCATGGTCGTTCTTTTCGTTGCCGGAAGCCTTGTTATAATCGGTGTAAACTATGCGGCAATTCTTCCCGCATTTAAGGCGATTTTCGTTAACGCATTCCGTCCCGAATCCTTTGTGGGCGGTACTCTTGGCTCGGCTATTATGCTGGCGGCCCAGCAGGGCTTTAAGCGCGGCGTGTTCTCAAACGAGGCCGGTCTCGGTTCCTCCGTTATGGTACACTCCAACTCCAGCGTAAAAGAGCCTGTAAAGCAGGGTATGTGGGGTATTTTTGAGGTGTTTGCGGACACTATGATCGTTTGTACTATGACAGCACTTGTCGTTCTTACCTCCGGCGGACTTGAGGGAGGTGCCTTCAATGTAAAGACGGGTGAGATCGCGGCGGGTTTGACTGACGCCACACTTGTTGGCGGTGCGTTCAACTACGTTTTCCCCTGGTTTAACATTGGTCAGAGATTCGTTGCTATCGCAATGTTCCTCTTTGCTTTCACCACCGTTCTGGGCTGGTCCCACTATGGTTCCAAGGCTTGGGAATATCTCTTTGGCGCAAAGACCACTATCATCTTCAAGATTATTCATGTTTGTACAGTCGTCCTTGGCGCGGTTCTTACGTCTTCTCTCGCATGGGATATTTCCGATACCTTCAACGGTCTGATGATGCTCCCCAACTTGATAGGCGTACTCTTTATGATCCCGCTTGTTGTCAAGATCACAAACAACTATATCGACAGAAAGATAAAAAAGAAAGACGTAGCTCCCGTGCGCTCCTACGATCCCGAGATCGAAGCGGAATACGCAAAGTCTGACGAAGAATAAAAGTAAAAGCTCTGCCCTCGGGCAGAGCTTTTTTGCCCCCCCAAGCCTCTTTAAAAAGGGGGGCGGGCCCTAAAATCAAGCAGGGAAAAGGCGGTGCTCAGCCGCCGTTTTTGAGGGCGAACGACCATTGTAAATTTAAAAACCTCTTGACAACAGACGAAAAATGTGGTATATTAAACTAAATGTTGTGAAAAAGTCGGCAGATTTTAACATTTTGCGAAAAAGAGAGAGGTGTCACGGGCTGAAAGCACCTTTCGCAGATGAATGATGCCTTTCGCTTTGGAGCAGAGTCGGGGAAGGGAAGCATATTTTGAAAATTTCCTTGTAGTCGGCTTCGGTATGCCACCGTTAAAGGCTGATGAGAGTTGTGGGCTTTTGCCCAAATTCGGGTGGTACCGCGGATTTTTTATTTCCGTCCCGTTTTCGGGACGGACTTTTTATTTTGTAAATAAAATTTTACATAAAACGAAAGGATTTACACAAAATGGCAATTCAGGACCAGATTCGTGAGATCCGCGAGGAGATCGAGAGTGGTATTGGCTCTTATTCTGCCTCAAAGGAGCTGTACGAGTTCAGAAAGACCTTCCTTGACAACAAAGAAGGTAAGATCTCCCAGATCATGAAGGGAATGAAGGACGTTCCAAAGGAAGACAGACCCGCAGTTGGTAAGATCATCAACGAAATAAAGGAGTGGGCGACGTCCGCATTTGACGAGGCAGATAGAAAACTTCATGCGGCAGAGCTTGCGGCAAAGAACGCCTCCGAGGCTATTGACGTAACTATGCCCGCTGTCACCGAAACCATCGGCGGTCTCCACCCCGACACACTCGTATGCAACGAGCTGATCGAGATTTTTGCGGGTATGGGCTTTGAGATATACGAGGGCAGCGAGATAGAGAGCGATTATTACAACTTCACCGCGCTCAACACCCCCGCAGATCATCCCGCAAGAGATATGCAGGACACCTTCTATCTCTCCGAGGGATTCCTTCTCCGTACCCAGACCTCCGCAGGTCAGATTCACGTAATGGAGAACAAGAAGCCTCCCATCAAGATCCTGTCCCCGGGCAAGGTATTCCGCTCGGACGATGACGCTACCCACTCTCCCATGTTCTCTCAGATGGAGGGACTTGTGGTTGACAAGGGCATTTCTGTCTGCGACCTGCAGGGTATGCTTGACACCTTCTCCTCCCGCATTTTTGGAGAGGGCGTAAAGACGCGTCTCCGTCCCTCTTACTTCCCCTTCACCGAGCCCTCGGTTGAGGTCGACGTTTCCTGCTTTGCCTGCGGCGGAAAGGGCTGCAAGCTCTGCAAGGGCACGGGTTGGATAGAAGTACTTGGCGCGGGTATCGTAAACCACCGCGTGCTTGAAAACTGCGGTATTGATTCAAATGAATATTCGGGCTTTGCTTTCGGTATGGGCGTTGAGAGGATCGCCATGCTCAAGTACGGCATCAACAATATAAAGAACCTGTTTGAGTCTGACGTAAGATTCGCTCGGCAGTTCAAGGACTAAGGAGGTAAATAGATATGTTAGCACCGCTTAGTTGGCTTCGTGAATACGTAGACATTGACGTTCCCGCAAAAGAGCTTGAGAGACTTTTGTTCTCTGTCGGCTTTGAGGTCGAGGAGCTTATTGAAGTAGGAAAAGATATTTCGGGCGTGGTCGTAGGTGAGGTCTTGACCTGCGAGCTTATTCCCGACACACACATTCATATATGCACCGTTGACTGCGGCGATAAGGGCACGTTCCAGATCTGCTGCGGCGCGGACAACGTGGGCGTTGGCGGCAGATACCCCGTAGCTCTTGTTGGCGCTACGGTCTACGCCACCGCAAAGGACCACGTGACGATTGAAGGCGTTATGACCATTAAAAAGGGCAAGCTTCGCGGAGTTGATTCCGAGGGTATGCTCTGCTCGGGTGTGGAGATAGGCGTCAGCGAGGATATGTACCCCGGCGCGGGCTATAACGGTCTGCTTGTGCTTCCCGCAGACGCACCCTTGGGTGCCGACGTAAAACCCATTCTCGGTCTTGACGACTACATTTTCGACATAGCTATCACCGCGAACCGTCCCGACTGCCAGAGCATTATCGGTATTGCCCGTGAGGTTGCGGCAGTTTTGGGTAAGGAGTTCAAGATGCCCGCTCTCGACTATGCAGAAAACGGCGCAGACCTTGATTTCAACGTAACGGTTGAAGCTCCCGACCTTTGTCCCCGCTATATCGCTCACTACGTTTCCGACGTTGAGATCGGTCAGTCCCCCGCATGGATGCGCCGCCGTCTGGCGCTTGTCGGAGTCAACTCTATCTCCAATATGGTAGATATTACGAACTACGTTCTCAAAGAATTTGGTCAGCCCATGCACGCATTTGACATGGCAGATCTTGAAAATTCCGAGATCATCGTCCGCCGCGCGGCTCAGGGCGAGAAGATCGTGACCCTTGACGAAAAGGAATTTGAGCTTACCCCCGCAAATCTCGTTATCTGCGACGGTCACAGACCCGTAGCTTTGGCGGGTATCATGGGCGGTCTCAACTCCGAGATCAAGGATACGACAAAGGCTGTTATGTTCGAGTCTGCGAAGTTCGCCCGTGATAACGTGCGTAAAACCTCGCGTGCTCTCGGTCAGAGCTCTGACTCCAGCTCACGTTTTGAAAAGGGACTTGACGAGTACACAACTCAGCTTGGTATGAAGCGCGCTCTGCACCTTGTTTGCGAGCTTGGCTGCGGTAAGGTCTCAAAGCTCCATATTGAGCGCTCCTCGGGTAATTCCACCGAGGCAACTCCTCTTACCGTGAGCATTGCAAAAATGACGGAAATTCTAGGAATCTCCGTACCCGAAAAGGATATTATCCGCACTCTTACTGCTCTCAACTTCGAGCCTAAGATCTGTGGCGACGAGCTTTCCGTTATGGTCCCCCCTTACCGTGACGATATTGATGCAAACGTTCAGGATATTGCCGAGGAGGTTATCCGTTCCTACGGTTATGAACACATCGTACCCTCTTTCTTGCGTACTGCAAAGGTCACCTGCGGCGGTCTGAACCATGAGCAGAAGGTGATGCTCAAGCTTAAGCGCGCGCTGGCGGCTCAGGGCTACTATGAGTCTATGTTCTATTCCTTCTTCTCCCCCCGCGACCTTGATATGCTGGGATATGCCGCGGACGCCCCCGAGCGCAACGCTATCCGTATCATGAATCCCATAAGCGAGGATCTTTCTCTTATGAGAACCACACTTGCCCCCTCCATGGTGAATGCGGCAGTCCGCAATCTCCGCCGCGGCAACACCGCGGGCAGATTCTTTGAGATCGCGCGCAAGTTTATCCCAAGATCCCTGCCTCTCACCGACTATCCCGAGGAGCACATGATGCTTTCAATCGGTGTTTTCGGCGACGGCGAGACCTTCTTTACCGCCAAGGGTGCGTATGAAACTATTGCTGATACCTTTAACCTTAAGTTCACCTACGTTCGCGATGACAGCAAGCCCTTCCTGCACCCCGGAATGAGCGCAAAGGTGCTTCTTGGCGATGTTGAGGTCGGTTATCTCGGAAGACTTTCTTACGAAGTGTGCGAGGCACTGGCGATCGAAAAGCCCGTATTCGTGGGCGAGCTTGATTACCAGCTCCTCTCTGAGCATTTTGACACCGCTATTCGATTTACCCCCATCTCCAAATTTGCATGTGAGATTCGCGATCTGGCTCTCGTTTGCGTAGAGGAGACTACCTGCGGTGCGCTTGAAGAAGCTATTGCGTCCTCCTGCAAGTACATCACCTCGGTAACTCTTTTTGACGTTTACCGCGGCGCGCAGATCGGCGAGGGCAAGAAGAGCATGGCGTTCAAGCTCGTGTTCACACCCGACGACCATGAGTTTACGGGCGAGGAGATCGACGGCTACGTAAAAAGAATACTCAAAAAGCTCCAGCACACAATGGGTGTTGAGCTCAGATAATAAAAAGCGTCCCTTTTCGAAGGGGCGCTTTTTGCGGAAAATCCACGCTTTTTTAAGGATTATTAAATAAATATGTTGACTTTTTCTTGAATCCGTGGTATAATTTTCTATGATTGTTGAAATCTCAACATATCATTCGGAGGTATTCATGAACGAAAGATTTGAAAGATTTACGGTTTTGATCGCGAAAATAAGCCGTAACATAAGGAAAATCAAAAATAGGGAAATGGCTGATTACGGTCTGAAAAGCGCTCACGTTTCCTGCCTTTATTACCTTTACACCTCCGAGGCTCTGACTGCTACCGATCTTTGTGAGCGATGCGAGGAGGACAAGGCGACCATATCCCGTTCCATTGATTACCTTGAAAAGAACGGATACATTGTGTGCCAGTCGAAGAAAGCAAAGAGATACAAAGCGCCCTTAGTGCTGACCGAAAAAGGCGAGATGGCAGGGAAGCGGATCGCTGATAAGATCAAAGGAGTTCTTGACGGCATGGGTGACGAGCTTACGTCGGGTGAGCGCGAGAATTTTTATAGATGCCTGTCCATAATCTCCGACAACCTTGACTCTCTGGCAACATAACCCCAAAAAGGAGAAAGCAAATGAAAGAATACGTTATTTTTACCGATTCGGGCTGTGACCTGCCCGAAACACTTTTGCGTGAGTGGGGAATCCCCTGCAAAAGTCTGCATCTGCACTTTGACGGTGACGAAACAAAGTCCGTGGAGGGCATTGACATCGGAGATTTTTATCAGAAAATGAGAGATGGCGCGACGCCTAAGACATCTGCCGTAAACGTGGCAGAGTTTGAAGATATGTTCGAGGGTGCTCTTTTGCAGGGCAAGGACGTGCTTTATATCGGATTTTCTTCCGCTTTGAGCACTACTTATAACTCCGCAAGGCTCGCTTCTGTGTCGCTTTCCGAAAAGTATCCGGAGCGCAAGATAAGAGTTGTTGATACGCTTTCGGCTTCTGCAGGTTACGGACTTATCGTAAAGCTTGTAAACGACAAGAAGTTAGCGGGCGCAACCATTGACGAAGCGGCAGATTTTGCCGAGGATGTCAAGCTCAAGATATCTATCTGGTTTACCGTTGACGATCTTGAATATCTGAAGCGCGGCGGAAGAATCTCCGCGGCGGCTGCGTTCTTTGGCAACATGCTCGGTATCAAGCCCGTGCTCCGCATGGACGATACAGGGCACTTGGTTCCTTTTTCCAAGGTGCGAGGCAGAAAGATGTCGCTTAACGCCATGGCAGACAAATACGGCGAGCTTGCTACCGATCTGGGCGGAATTGCCTTTATCTCCCACGGTGACTGCATGACAGACGCGCAGTATCTGGCAGATCTTCTTGCGTCAAAATACGGCGCGAAGGTCGAGCTTATAACAGACGTAGGTCCTATCATCGGCTCCCATTCGGGTCCCGGCACCGTTGCGCTGTTCTTCCCCGGTAAGAGCAGACTGTAATTGACTTTAAGTCAAAATTCATACGGAGATGAAATTTTATGGCTAATAAGGAAAAGAAGGCTTCCAAGGGAAACTTTAATATAAAAGACATCGGAGGTATCCTTTTTTCAAAGATGGCGAAGGGCGGCGCAAGCAGACTTCGCTCAAATACCGACGAGGTAAATAAGCTCAACGTATTTCCCGTTCCCGACGGGGATACGGGCGACAATATGCGAATGACTATCGAGAGCGGTATCGCCGCTATTGAGAATATTGACTCGGACGATCTGGCAGAGGTCATGAAGACTCTTTCCCACGGCATGCTGCTGGGCGCGAGAGGTAATTCGGGCGTTATTCTGTCTCAGTTCTTTGCGGGCATGTCAAAAGGACTTTCTCGGTCTAAGACCGCAGATCCCGCAACCTTTGCTCATGCCCTTGAAATGGGCGTTGAGCAGGCGTATTCCTCGGTCATGAACCCCGCTGAGGGAACAATACTTACGGTTGCCCGTGAGGCGGTTGAATACGCGGTGGCGAATCTCACCCCAAAAAGCACTATCCGCACTCTATTTGCAGATCTTGTAAAGGAGATGCACGCGTCCCTTGACCGCACCCCCGAGATACTTGCCGTATTGAAGGAGGCGGGTGTCGTTGACAGCGGCGGAGCCGGACTTCTCTATATCATGGAGGGATTTAACCGCGTTCTTAACGGCGAGGAGGCTACCGATGAGCCCGAAGGTGTGGAACTTCCCGCACCCAAGACAGCTGCTCCCATAAGCTTTGCTTTCAACGAGAACAGCGAGATGACGTACGGCTATTGCACCGAGCTTCTTTTGCAGCTTCAGTGCTCCAAGACAGACGTGGATAGCTTCGATATTGACGCCTTGCGTAATTTCCTTGCGAGCGTGGGAGATTCCGTGGTCGCTTTCAAGACAGAAAGCATAGTAAAGCTGCACGTTCACACCTTTACACCCGAAAAGGTCCTTGAATACGGCAGACGGTTCGGCGAATTTCTTTCCGTTAAGATAGAGAATATGTCGGTACAGCACACCGAGCTTGAAGCGGGTGAGTCGCCCAAATCCGAGGCGTCGGAGGAAAAGCCCGCGAAAAGATACGGTATTGTTGCGGTAAGCAACGGTCCCGGTGTCACCGACCTGTTTTATCAGCTTGGCACTGACGTAGTAGTCCCCGGGGGACAGACCCAGAACCCATCTACACGCGATTTCGTTGAGGCTTTTGAAAAGATCAACGCTGAGTACATCTTTGTTTTTCCCAACAATTCCAATATTTTCATGGCGGCGCAGCAGGCGGGCGAGCTTTGCGAGAAGGCTAAGGTACACGTTATCCCAAGCAAAAATATCGGAACGGGTTACGTTGCCATTTCCGCGGCAAATCTTGAAAATCCCGACGTTGACGCCCTCGTCTCCGAAATGGAGGAGGCTATGAAGCGCGTAAGCGCAGGCTACGTTTCTCCTTCTATCCGCGATGCCGAAATAAGCGGTGTCCAGATAAAGACGGGTGACACCATGGGCATTATCGACAAAGAGATCGTGGTTTCCGAGCCTGACAGAATGTCGGCGGTGAAAACACTGGCGTCAAAGCTTTTGGAGCTTCCCGATAAGTTTATGCTGACCGTTTTTGCGGGCGCGGATTCCGCACCCGACGAGCAGGAGGAGCTTACAGCTTACCTTTCTGAGAAATTTCCGGATGCTGAAGTATATTTTATCGACGGCGGTCAGGAAATTTATCCTTATATTTTCGTAGCTGAATAAAAAATACCCCGACGGATTTGCAAAAAACGTCGGGGTATTGATTTTTTGAAACGGCAGGGAAGTATCCCTGCCGTTTTGCTGTATTACATACCAAGTGTTGCCGCACCGACGATGCCCGCATCGTTGCCAAGCTGAGCAATTCTGATCTCGGTTGCGGGAACGACGCCCTGACCGTAGACCTCTGCGCGTATAAGGGGGAGAAGCATATCAATAAGAGCCTGACCTTCGCCTGAAACACCGCCGCCCAAGGACACCACCTGAGGCTGGAATATATTGATGATATTTGTAAGACCGCAAGCAAGATATTTGATGTAGGTGTCAACTACTTCCGCGCCCGCTTTGTCTCCGGCGCGCATAGCCTTGAATGCCGTGACACCGCTTATCTTGCCTTTTTCTGCCGCAATGTCGTTCATGAGAGTTGGAACGCCTGCAGCGTTGCACTCATCGATCTTCTTCTTTGTCATGTTGATAAGGCCCGTCGCGGAGCTGTATGCCTCCCAGCAGCCCTTTCTGCCGCAAGAGCAGGGGAGTCCGTCGTATTCGATCACAATGTGACCAAGCTCTGCGCCCGCAAAGTTAAAGCCGGAATATACCTTGCCGTCGATGATAATACCGCCGCCAACGCCTGTGCCGAGAGTGATCATAACGGAATTCGTCGTGCCCTTAGCCGCTCCCGCAATAGCCTCGCCCCAAGCGGCAGCGTTTGCGTCGTTCTCAACGTGAACGGAAGCGACTCCCGTAGCCTCGGAAACAAGACGGCAAATGGGGAACTTGCGGAAAGGAAGGTTGTTTGCGTATTCAACCACGCCGTCTACGTTGTTTGCAATTCCCGGGGAAGCGATGCCGATAGACTCGATCTCGCTCATGGGAATATTGTTGTCTGAGGCGATCCTTTTGCAAAGCCCTGCGATGTCGGAAGCAACGCGCTCGGCATCCTCGTTTGCGACTGTGGGTGTGGATGCTTTTGCTATGATCTTGAAGTTGCTGTCAACGATACCTGCGGCGATGTTCGTTCCGCCCAGGTCGATACCTATACGATACATAGTGGGTAAACCTCGTTTCTGATATTTGTGATGATTATATTATAATATAATGCAGGTGTAATGTCAACGATAAAATGCAAAAAGACACCTTTTTGCAAAAAATCTTTTGAGAGTATATAAAGCTCTAAAAACAATCGTAAATGCATCAAATGACAAAAATTACGATGTATGCGAGAAATTTTGCGGTTTGTCCTGAAATTTAGTGATTTTTGGGTGAAAAAATATGTAGAAAATTTAAAGAGAAATTTGTGTAAATTTCACAAATGTGTAAAGAGCGGCAAGTTTTTGGCGATTTTATGCATTTTTGGGGTGGGTGAATGGCAATTACTTTGCCAAAAGATTTCTTTTGAAACTCGAAATGTATTCCTTGTCAAAATAGACAAAAAACAGCTGTTTGTATGTGCAAAAGCACGATATAGGTGAATAAAATTTACTTGTAAACAATTGTTTAAATATTGCTCTTTGCCCTTGACAAGAAGTGCGCAAAAGGGCGTGTCGGAAAGCCCTCGAAAACCTTTGATGGGCAAGGATTCGTGCTATTTATTTATAAATATATTCCTTGACAAAAAAGGGTTTTTGTGGTATCATTAGTCCGTAAATATTTGGGTGATTCAGCGGGACGACCGATCGCGTCGGACACGTCGACGGAATCCCCCTTTTATCTTGCAGGGACAAAACCGTGCGGTGCGCTTTCGCTGCCGGACGCAATCGGGTCTACGGTGCGAATGGACACGGAAGATCTGTCTCTGAAACATTTTCAGGAGGAAAAGCACATGAAAAGAACAAGATCTCTGAGAATTCTTGCCTTGTTTATGGCGATGCTTACGCTCATGGGTACGCTTTGTACCGGCGTGGCGTTTGCCGCGGACGACGGCTCGGTCTCAGACACCACCATCAGCGAAGTCAAAGAGCTGCTGAATGCTATCGCCTACGACGAGTACATGAAGCGCCACCGTGACATTGCCAGAGCAACCGAGAGTATTCTCATCGACGGTCTCGATTACGATGCCGAGAATACTACTGCTGAGGTTGAAAAACGCGAATACGAGGGCGTAAGCGCTGTTTACGTCCCCAACACAGGAAGTATTGCTTGGAAGGTAAACGTGCCCGCGACGGCAAAGTACAGCGTTAGGATCAAGTGCTACACCGTTGAGGCGAAGTCCGTATCTATCCAGAGAATATTCCGTATAAACGGCAAGGTTCCCTTCGCCGAGGCGAGATACCTCTCCATTACAAAGGTGTGGAACAATGTTTACGAGGATCTCAACGACGCGGGCAGACCCTTCAAGACGGATATTGATAACAACGAGCTCCGTCCTTCCATGATTCAGGCTCCCGAATGGAGAGAGTACGAGTTCCGCGATATGGACGGTTTCTATCCCGAGAGCTTTGAGTTCGTTCTCGAGGCCGGTGAGAATATCATTTCTCTTGAATCTGTCAGCGAGCCTATCGCTATTGATTCCATTGAGCTGTTCCCCCACGAGGATCTTGTTTCTTACGAGTCTGTAAAAGAAGGCTACGATAAGAACGGATACAAGCCTGCAGAGAAGGGCCATTCCATTAAGATCGAGGCCGAGATCCCCGAGGCTTCCTCTTCCCAGACGGTATATCCTCTGGAGGACGTATCCTCCTCGCTTAACTCTCCCACCGATTCCTCCAGAACTCTCCTGAACGTTATCGGCGGTGACAAGTGGCAGACTCCCGGTCAGTGGGTGCGCTATAAGTTCACTCCCGAGGTCTCCGGTCTTTACAATATCGTTGCCAGATACAAGCAGAATGTAAACGACGGTCTGTTCAGCTCTCGTCAGATATACATCTTTGGCGGTCAATACAACGGTATTCCCTTTGAAGAGGCTACGAGGCTCCGCTTTAATTACTCCGATGATTGGCGCGTTGAGCCTATCGGCGACGGAGAGAAGTCCTTTGAGTTCTACTTTGAGGCAGGTACGGAATACACCGTTATGTTCGAGGTTTCCCTTGGATCTATGGGCAATATGGTGCGCCGCGTTGAGTCGGCACTTAAAATCATTAACGCCGCATACCTTAATATTATCAAGCTTACGGGTACCAGCCCCGATAACTACCGTGACTACGGATTTACACGAGTTCTTCCTGATGCGATAACAGATATGAAGCTCATGTCCAACGAGCTTTATTCTATCGCCCAGTATCTGGAAGAGGAAGCGGGAATCAAGGGCTCCAATATTGCTACTCTTGACCGTGTTGCGTGGTTGCTGGACGAGATGTCAAGCGACGAGGACGTTATCGCGAAGAACCTGAGCGAGCTTAAGAGCTACATCGGTAACCTTGCGACCTGGATCTCCACAGCTAAATGCCAGCCTCTGCTTGTTGACTATTTCGTTGTTCAGTCCGCAGAGGATAAGCTCCCCCGCGCTAACGCAGGCTTCTTCTCCGAGTTCGGTTACGAAATGCGTAAATTCTTCATGTCCTTTGTTCGTAACTATGACCGCATGGGATCTCAGCACGAGATCACCGATGAGGACGAGGCGATCGAGGTATGGCTGGCCTACGGACGTGACCAGTCTCAGGTTATCAGAAATCTGGTAAACAATAACTTCACTCCCGAGTTCGGCATCATGGTCGACCTGAAGCTGGTTGCGGGCGGAACCCTGCTTCCTTCCATCCTTGCAGGTAAGGGCCCCGACGTATATATCGGTCTTGGACAGGCTGAGGTAATCAACTACGCTATCCGAAGCGCTCTGCTTCCTATTGAAGGCTTTGACGGCTACGAGGAAGCTATTCAGGCGTACAACGCCGCAGCAATGGCACCTCTGGGAATTGCGGGCGCAGATGAGGTTTACCACTGCTACGGTCTGCCCGAAACTCAATCCTTCCCCATGATGTTCTACCGTAAGGACATTTTGGTCGACCTGGGTATCGATATCCCCAAGACATGGGACGATATCTTGGAGGCCGTTCCCGTTCTCCAGGCTAACAAGATGGAGATCGGTCTTACCCCCAGCTACAATATGTTCCTCTACCAGATGGGCGGTAATCAATATGCTGATAACGGTATGAGAATCAATCTTGATTCCAACACCGCGCTTGAGGCGTTTGAGATGATGTGTAATATGTTCACCATGTACTCCTTCCCCTATTCCTACGACTTCTCCAACCGTTTCAGAACGGGAGAGATGCCTATCGGTATAGCAGAGTACAGCGGAACATATAACCAGCTGACAGTATTTGCAACCGAGATCAAGGGTCTGTGGGGCTTCTCACCTCTGCCCGGCATGAAGGATGAAAACGGCGAGATCAACAACGTTTCCATTTCCAGCGTAAGTGCTATCGTTATGATCTCCGGATGCGACCAGCCCGAAAAGGCTTGGGAATTCATGAGATGGCAGGCAGGCGAGCAGTGCCAGATTGACTACTCCAACGAAATGGTTGCGCTTCTGGGTGACTCCGCAAAGCACCCCACCGCAAACAGAGATGCGCTTTCCAGCTTGCCTTGGACAACCGAAGAGCTTGCAAACCTTGAGCTCCAGTTCAACAACCTGGCTTCCATTCCCAACTATCCCGGCTATTACTACATCGACCGTTATACCAACTTTGCATTCCTTGATGCGTATAACAATAAGGCCAACCCCGTAACCGAGCTTTTGAGTTACATTAATACAATAAACAAAGAGATCACACGTAAGCGTGAAGAGTTCGGACTTGAAACTCTCGAGATCGGTCAGACCTTGGCTGAAAAGCGACTCGGTCAGGCAAAGGACGCTCTCTCTGCAATAAAGGGCTACGAGGCTCAGGTACAGCAGGCAATGACTGCTATCGAGTCGGGTGACAACATAGAAGCGATCAGCGCAGCCGCACTTGCTCTTGAAGCGGCAGACGCCAAGACCTTCGCTACCATAGCAGAGTACTTAAAGGATGCTGCTACGGCACTTGCCACCTACGAATGATCTCACGGAATGATTTTTGTTGATATAATTAAAAGGAGAGAGCAACATGTCAAAAACAGCAACTAAAAAAGCTGTGTCGAGAAGCGAAATGACAAAGCTTCAGTGGACGTGGAAGGAAATGAAGCGTAACTGGGTAGCCTACGTTATGGTAGCCCCCTTCATGATTCTGTTCACTATGTTCACTGTCCTTCCCGTTCTTTTGTCTATCGTAATCAGCTTTACAGACTTTAACCTGCTGGAAATGCCTAACTTCGTTTTCATGCAGAATTACATTACACTTTTCTTTGACGACGACGTCTTCCTGCTGGCGGCTCAGAACACCTTCGTGTTCGCCGCTATCGTAGGACCTGCGTCCTACCTTATGTCTCTTATGGTAGCGTGGTTCATAAACGAGCTTGACCCCAGAATTCGTGCTATCGTAACACTTATCTTCTACGCACCCTCCATTTCCGGTCAGGTGTACCTCATTTGGGGTACTCTATTCTCCGGTGACGCATACGGTTGGGTAAACGGTGCGCTCCTGAACCTGGGAATCATCAATACCGAGATCCAGTTCTTTAAGGACGCGGATTACGTAATGCCTCTGTGTATCGTGGTTGCGCTCTGGACCTCCCTTGGTACTTCCTTTCTGTCCTTTATCGCTGGTCTTCAGGGTATCGACCGCTCCCTCTACGAGGCGGCTGCGGTTGACGGTATCAAGAACCGTTGGCAGGAGCTTTGGTACGTAACGCTTCCTACCATGAAGCCTCAGCTGATGTTCGGTGCTATTATGTCCATCACCAGCTCCTTCGGCTTCGGTTCAGTCGTTACGGCACTTTGCGGATTCCCCTCCGTTGACTATGCCGCGCATACTATCATGCACCACTTGGATGACTACGGCGGACAGCGATTTGAGACGGGTTATTCCTCGGCTATCGCCGTTGTGCTGTTTGCTATCATGATCGGCGCAAACGTACTCGTAAAAAATCTTATTGCAAAGGTGGGACAATAAAATGGCAAAAAAGCTTAGAACCAGAAAACATAAAGTTGTCCTTAACCGAAGCGCCGGCGGTGACGCAGGTATTACGTTCCTTCTCACCTTCCTGGGAGCGATCATGTTCCTTCCCATGGTGTACGTTTTAATGCAGTCTCTCAAGCCCCTTGACGAGCTGTTTATCTTCCCTCCGAGATTCTACGTAATGAACCCCACCTTCCGTAACTTTAAGGACCTGTTCTCATTGATGAACACATCTTGGGTTCCTTTCTCAAGATACATATTCAATACCGTATTCGTATCTGTTGCAGGTACGGCAGGAAACCTTCTGTTCTCTTCACTTGCGGCTTACGCTATGGCGAAGATCAAATTTCCGGGCGCTAAGTTCATGTTCGAGACTGTAAGGACCTCCCTTATGTTCCATGCAACGGTAACCTCTATTTGTAGCTTTATCGTAATGAGTGCCCTTGGTTGGGTAGATACGTACTGGGCGCGCATAGTTCCCGCCTGCTGTACTTCTCTGGGTCTTTACTTAATGAAGCAGTTCATGGAGACTAACGTACCCGATACGGTTCTCGAAAGTGCGAGACTTGACGGCTCTACCGAGTTCAAGACCTTCTGGGTAATCGCGATGCCCATGGTTAAGCCCGCTTGGCTTACCCTTATCGTGTACTGCTTCCAGGGTCTGTGGAACGCAGGTGCTTCCATTTATATTCAGTCCGAGCAGCTCAAGTCCTTCAACTACGCTATTCAGCAGATCGTTGCCGGCGGTATCCGTCGAAGCGGCGCAAGTGCTGCATCCACGGTTATCATGATGCTCGTTCCTATCATGGTATTCGTGCTTACACAGTCTAATATCATTGAAACCATGGGCTCCAGTGGTATGAAGGATTAAGGAGGTAAAGCGAATGAAAATTATTACAAGAATACTTTGCATTGTGCTTGCTCTCCTCACTGTCTTTGCTGTGTGCGCAAGTGCGGCAGTTCCTTATCAGACCTATACTTATTCGATCAGCGGATTCGCACTCTATTCCCCCGACGCTTACGTGCCGATCCAGACTATCGACTACAAGTACATGGGTCTTGACCACCCTCTTACAGCCATAAAGGATATACTGACCGACAAGGAAGGTAACCTTTATCTGGTAGACTCGGAAACCAATGAGGTGGTGGTTCTCGATAAGTTCTATAAGGTAAAGTTCATAATCAAGGACTTCGTCAACAACCACGGAGTTCCGGATAACTTTACCGCACCTCAGGGAATCTTCGTGACGGACGACAGAATCTTCGTGTGCGATACCGACGCGAACAGAATCGTTACCTTTGATAAGGAAACGGGTAGATTCGATTCTATCATTCCTCAGCCTGAGTCCAGCCTCTTCACGGAAGGCTCTACTTACAAGCCGGTTGCAGTTGCGGTCGACGAGTACAACCGTCTTTACGTCGTATCCTCCACAACCTATCAGGGTATCATCGTAATGACGGATAAGGGTGTGTTCACATCCTTTATCGGCGCTCAGAAGGTAGTTGCTAACATGTGGCAGATCGTTTGGAGACGTTTCCAGACGGACGATCAGAGAGCACAGACCGCATCCTTCATTTCCACTGAGTTTAACAACATCGCAATCAACGATGACGGATTTATTTACGTAACCACGGCTTCTCTTTCCGCACAAAAGCAGCAGGCTGCTATCAATGGTAAGAAGACCTCGGGTGATAACGCTCCCGTTAAGATGCTGAATGCATCCGGTAAGGAGATCATGAGACGTAACGGCTTCTGGCCGCCCTCCGGTGAGGTTGACGTTTCCAACCTTTCTACCGATACTATAACAGGTCCCTCCAAGGTCACCGACGTTGCAGTCGGTCCCGAGCAGACTTGGACTATCGTGGATAGCAAGCGTTCAAAGACGTTTACATACGACTTTGACGGTAACCTGCTTTTCGCCTTCGGTAACGAGGGTACGATGCTTGGTAACGTATCGAACATACAGTCGATCTGTTATCAGGGCGACGTTCTGATGATCCTCAGCTCTCTTACAAACACTATCACGACCTTTAAGAGAACCGAGTACGGCGACGCGCTGATCCAGGCTCTGAAATATCAGAACGACCGTCAGTATGACGATGCTATTGACGCATGGATAGAGATCCTCAAGAGAAACAGTAACTTCGATACCGCTTACGTCGGAATCGGTCAGTCACTGTTCCGCCAGGGTGAGTACGAGGAGGCTATAGAATACTATAAGTCCGCGTACGATACAAAGAACTTCTCCAACGCTTATAAGGAAATGCGTAAGGAGTGGATCTCCAAGTACCTGTTCGTTATGATAGGTATTATTATCGTTCTGATCATTCTTTGGTCCAAGTTCATGAAGTACGTAAGCCGCGTGAACTACGAGACAAGTATCTCTACTGAGAAGAGGACCTTCAAGCAGGAGCTTCTCTATGCGTTCCACGTAATTCTTCACCCCTTCGACGGCTTCTGGGACCTCAAGCACGAGAAGCGAGGTTCTGTAAGAGCAGGTATCGTTATCATTGTTGTAACGATCCTCTCCTTCTACTACCAAGCTATCGGTCAGGGCTACGTATTTAATCCTGAGGGTGAATATTCCTCGATCCTCGTTCAGTTCGCAGCGGTTCTTACCCCCTTCTTCCTTTGGGCGGCAGGTAACTGGTGTCTGACAACGCTGTTTGACGGTGAGGGTAGTTTCAAGGATATCTTTGTCTCCCTTTGCTACTGCCTGACTCCCGTTCCTCTGCTTATTATTCCCGCAACCATCGCGTCCAACGTAGTAACCGACTCCGAGATGGCAATCATCAACCTTCTTATCACGATTGCTTATATCTGGCTCGGTCTGCTGGTTTTCGTTGCCATGATGGTGATCCACGACTACTCTATCGGTAAGAACATTTTGACCTGCCTCGGTACTATCGTTGGCATGGCGTTCATCATGTTCCTGGCAATTTTGTTCACAACTCTGCTTGCAAAGGTCGTAAGCTTCTTTACGAACATTGTGGACGAGATCATGTTCCGAATTTAACACAGGAGGAGAGATAATATGAAAATGAAAAGAATAATATCGTTTGTCTTGGCTGTGTTAATGGCGATGGGAACGTTCTCTATCTTCGCTTTTGCCGCAGAAACCACGACGACAGCAGTCGACATCGAGAAGTATACCTCTCTTAAATTCAACTCCTCCGAGGAAAAGCTCGCTTCCATGACCCTTTATTCAAAGGTAGGAAACTACGAGATCTGGTGCGATCCCGTATCGGGCGAGGTTGGTTTCAAGAACACCGAGAACGGTCAGATACTTCTCACAAACCCCTATGGCGTAGGCACTGTAAAGGCAGCGGCTACAACCAAGGCTCAGTTGCTCTCTCAGCTTATCATAACTTACACCGATAACGGTACACGTAAGACCATCAATAGCTATGCGGAGGCTGCAAAGCGCGGACAGATCAAGGTTGAAAGAATCAAGAACGGTATCCGCGTTGAGTACTCTATCGGTAACGAGCAGACAAGACCTCTCGCTCCCGATATCATCTCCAAGACTCGCTTTGAGTCCGAGCTTCTTTCCAAGATCACAGATCCCAAGGATAAGCAGAAGTTCTCCGCTTTCTACTCCCTCAGAGATGCATCTGCTTGGGATAAACAGTCACCCGCCGTAAGAGAGGCAATGCAGAAGTCCCTTTACGCACAGGTCCCGATCACAAAGAAGTTCCCCGTATATACTATCGACCCCAATGCTACCGAGGTAGATAAGAAGAAGATCGAGAACTATATCAGAACTTACTGTCCCGATTATACATTCGAGCAGATGGACCTCGACTACGAGCAGTGCGAATACGAGTCAGATCCTAAGCCTCCCGTAAACTTCAGAATGGCTCTCGAGTATACTATCGACGACGGCGATCTTATCGTAAAGCTTCCTTCAAACGGTATTCTGTATAACGAGGAAGTTTATACTCTTGAGAACATTCAGATCCTGCCTTACATGGGCGCAGGTATTAACCCCAACACAGGCTTTACCTTCATTCCCGACGGTTCCGGCGCACTCTTTAAGTTTGAGGCGCGCGCAGGTCTTAACGCAACTACCGTTAACACCAAGATGTACGGTACCGACTATGCGTACCAGACTATCACGGGTAACTACGAGCAGACGGCAGTGGCTCCCGTTTTCGGCATTGTTGAGAACGAGGCAAAGTATGAAAAGGTAGTAACTCCCGCAGTTCCCGCTGAGGGCGATACACCTGAGATCCCCGAAAAGACCACCGTTGAATACAAGGGAATCGTTGACCGCGGCTTCCTTGCTATCATGGAGGAGGGTGAGGCTATGGCTTCTATCTCTACCTACCACGGCGGTGCAACACACCCTTATAACACAACGATCGTAACGGTAACTCCCCGTCCTAAGGACTCCTATAACCTTGCAACGGCTATTTCCGTTGGTTCAAACTCCACTTGGACCGTTGTAAGTGAAAGACGTTACGCGGGAAGCTACACAATAAGATACGTTCTCCTGTCCGACACGGAGACCGATGCCACCTCTAAGTATGACACTACCTGGACGGGTATGGCAAAGGCTTACCGTGATTATCTCAAGGATAACGGTGTTATCTCAAAGCTCACCGACGTAAATGAGGATATGCCTCTTTATATCGAAACCTTCGGTGCAGCACAGGCGATAAAGAAGATCCTGTCCGTTCCCGTAAACGTAATGACAGCGCTTACGACCTTTGAGGACGTTCAGAAGATCTATTCCGAGCTTTCTGCCGACGGAATCTCCAACATCAACTTCAAACTTACAGGCTACGCTAACGGCGGTATGTACGCAAACGTTCCCTATAAGCTGAAGTGGGAAAAAGCTGTCGGCGGCAAGAAGGGCTTTGAGGAGCTCCTTGACGATGCAAAGGAAAAGGGCTACGGCGTATATCCTGACTTTGATTTTGCGTATATGCATGAAAAGAACTCCAACCCCGGCGTTTCTATGAGAAAGCATATCGTAAAGTCTATCGATAACCGCTACACCAGCCTTCGCGTATATTCTGCCGCAAGACAGAACTACACGACCTTCTATCAAATGGCTATGTCTCCCGCTTATTATTACAGATTTGTAAATAAGCTGGAGTCAAAGTACGAGGACTACGATCCTATCGGAATTTCCGTTGCAACTCTCGGTTATACTCTTAACTCCGACTTTGATAAGAAGGAGCCTTACAACCGCGAGGACTCCAAGGACTTCACAGTTGACGCATTCAAGTCCTTTAAGGAGGCATACGGTAACGTAATGACGAGCGGCGGTAACGCTTACACATGGAAGTATGCAGACCATATCCTTGATATGCCTCTCGATTCCAGTAACTACAATACTGCAAGCTACTCGATTCCTTTCGTTGGATACGTTCTCCATGGCTATAAGGAATTTACGGGCTCGCCTATCAACATGGCAGGCGATATCAGATACGAGGTGCTTAAGTGCATCGAAAACGGCGCATCCATTTACTTCATTCTTTCCTGTGACAACACAGAGATCTTGAAGGAAGACGAGATGCTCAGTAAGTACTACTCTATCAGATACGACATCTGGTATGACGATATCGTTGAGCTTTACAAAGAATTGAACGGTGTTCTCAGCAAGCTTCAGGATAAGGAGCTGGTGGGTCACGAATTCCTCATCGGCGAGCGTGTGCTTGAAGAAGGCGAGGAAATAAGCGAAGCTGACAATAGCAAGCTTGTGACCGTAGATGACGGCAGAATCGTTAAGGTGACTTACGAGGACGGCACGACGTTCATTCTCAATTACAACTATTTCGACGTGACCGTTGAGGGCGTAACAGTTGAGTCCTACGGCTACGTTAAGGTATCTTAAGAAAGGGAGGTGCTAAAAAATGACAAATACGGCAAACGTAAAGAAAACTGCGCCGAGAAAGCGTCGTGCGGCATCTCTTGACCGCCGTAAGGCCCGTGCCGGATGGGTGTTCATTCTCCCGTTCGTTATCGGCTTTTTGGTGATCTACCTGCCCATTATTGTTGATTCTATCCGACTGAGCTTTTTTGAACTTAAGTCAATTCCAGGAGGTGCGCTCTCGGAAAAGTTTATCGGGCTTGATAACTATAACGAGGCCCTGTTTGTAAACCCCGATTTCGTATCGACCCTGATCGCCGGTCTCGGTAAGCTCGCTTTCGATATTCCGGCTATCGTAATCTTCTCGCTGTTCATGGCGGTCCTTCTTAACCAAAAGATGGTGGGACGTGCCGCATTCCGTGCGATCTTTTTCATCCCCGTTATTCTCTCCACAGGTATTATGTCGTCTATCGATCAGGGAAATATCCTTGCTTCCTATAGTGAAGAGGGTGTAGCGGGCGGTCAGAGCCAGAGTGCATCGTCACAGATCGTATCGATGCTTGACGTTGAGGCTCTGTTTGACCAGATGAAGGTTGGACGCGAGATCGTAACCTACGTTATCGGTATCGTTAACAGTATTTACGATATAGTAAACCGCTCGGGCGTACAGATGCTGATATTCCTTGCAGGTCTTCAGTCGATCTCTCCCGCAATCTACGAATCCTGCCAGATCGAAGGCGCTTCCGCTTGGGAGACCTTCTGGAAGATCACTCTTCCCATGATCTCTCCCATGATCCTGGTAAATGCTATCTACACTGTTATCGACTCGTTCACGGCAGGCTCCAATACCGTAATGAAGTTTATCGAGCAGGAATACTCCACAAAGCAGGGCGTTGTAAGTACCGCCATGGCTTGGATGTACTTTATGCTGGTAATTATCATAGTAGCGGTCGTGGCACTGATCCTGGGTCGTTTCGTGTTCTATCAAAGACGTGATTAAGGAGGGGAAACAATGGATAATTCGATTAAAGTAACAAAAGAAACAAAGAATAAGATCAGAGTTGAATTTGAAAGAACCCCTCTCAAGGAGAGACTTAAGGCAAAGTTCGGAACGTCATATTTCTATCTAAACATTCTCTGGTATGCATTCAGACTTGTTCTCCTTATCGGTATCGCTTACGTAGTTATTTACCCGTTCATTTCCAAGATCGCTTCCTCGTTTATGAGCCAAAGCGACTTCGTTGACTCTACGGTAAGACTGATCCCCAAAAACTTCACTCTTGATATTTACAAGGCTATCTTCGTTGAGCTTAACTACATGGAAGCTTTCGTTAACACCCTCTTGCTTTCTCTTATCTGTGCGTTCCTGCAGACGTTCTCTTGCCTGCTTATTGCGTACGGCTTTGCAAAGTTCAAGTTCAAGGGTAACGGGCTGGTGTTCATTCTGGTTATGCTTACCATGATAGTTCCTCACCAGACTCTGAAGCTTTCCATGCTTCTTCACTTCAAGAATTTCGATATCTTCGGAATTATGGGCTGGCTTTCAGGTCTTGGCATTCTGCCCGAGTCCCTGGCAAACGGTGTTAAGCTTACGAACACCTTCTGGCCTCTGGTTATCCTCTCTGTCGGCGGTATCGCGTTCAAGAACGGTCTTTACATATTCATGCTCAGACAGTTCTTCCGCGGCGTTCCCGACGAGCTGGAGGAATCCGCATACGTTGACGGCTCCGGTGTTTACCGTACATTCCTTCAGATCATCATTCCCTTGTCTATCCCCATGATGATCACGGTATTCCTCTTTGCCTTCTCCTGGCAGTGGACGGATAATTTCTATTCCGTGCTGTTCTTCCCAGGACGTGAGATCCGCCTTTGGCCGCACCTCACGTTCCAGATCCCTCCGTCACTCAAGACGGACTATGCGGGTGCAAGCTTGCTCAATACGGCGATCTATAATACCACGGGTATGATGATCATCGCTCCCCTTATCGTTATGTACCTCTTCTGCCAGAAATTCCTGGTTCAGGGTATCGAGCGTTCGGGTATCGTTGGCTAATAAGTCAAAGTTTAAGGCGCTGTCGAAAGACAGCGCCTTTTTGTGTTATTTATTTTTATTGAGAAGTGGATTTTGTATTACTTGCTTCGACCTTTGAATCGGGGTTTCTTTTTCTTGGATACTTTTAGATAACACGCCGCACCGCCCAAAAGAGAGCAGGGGATAACAAGTAGCCTCAAGGGTATATTTGGTCCAAACGTTCCGCCGGCAGCCATGCCTACGATCATCATTATAAGGCAAACCGCCGCCGCGTGTATAAAGGTCGCGCCGAAACGCCGTCCGCTGTGCGCGCATGAAAAAAGTCCGCCCAGAAATGCCGAAAGATAAAGCGCCGCTGATCCGATAATAGAGGCGTAACGCGAAGGATCGTCAGTGCCAAACGCCAGTTTTCCGAAAATCAGCGTTATAGCCACGGTGGCTGCCGCAGTCACGACGATGCCAAGTAATGCTGATAGGGGCAACGCCCAAATTTGCGTTTCCGCGTTCTTTTTCTTTGTCTTTTTATTTGCCATAAAAATCGCCCCCTAAACACAGTTACATTAAAGTAAATGCCAAGGAGGTGATTTTTATTCCAATTTTTGAGAATCAGTCCTGAGCGTCCTCTGCCTTGACGTCAACGTTTCTGACAGCGCTTCTCAGCAGACGGATCTTGGTTCTGTCGTGACCGGTTTCGATCATAATGGTTTCTTCCTTGATGCTGACGATCTTGCCGATGATGCCGCCGATAGTGGTGATCTCGTCACCGACCTGCAGACCGTTTCTCATGGCGTTTGTTTCCTTCTCCTGCTTTTTCTGGGGACGGATCATAAAGAAATAAAGGATCGCGAGCATTCCGACGATCATAAGAATGGAAACGAGACCGCTTCCGCCGCCGTTGCCTGTTCCTTCAAGAAGAATTGTGTTCATTTTTGTACCTCCAATTGTTAAGTGAGTATATTCTACCACAAACCAAAGTTATTTGCAACAGTTTGAAAGAAAATTAATAAAATAAAAAAGAAGAATAAAGCATCTTTTTTGAAAAAAGGACTTGACAAAAGGGAATAATTGTGATAAAATAGCAGGGCGGTTTTGAGAAAGCCGATATATGCGGGTGTAGTTCAATGGTAGAATTCCAGCCTTCCAAGCTGGTCGC
The DNA here is from genome assembly GCA_045651985.1 of Eubacteriales bacterium. Lineage (GTDB taxonomy): Bacteria > Bacillota > Clostridia > Oscillospirales > CAG-272 > SIG710. The sequence goes on along the minus strand of JAZRTK010000017.1, from coordinate 160 downwards.
GTGGGTTCGATTCCCATCACCCGCTCCACGCCGAAAGGCGAACGTTGCGTGCATGCACTTTTAGCTCAGCTGGATAGAGCAACTGCCTTCTAAGCAGTAGGTCGGGGGTTCGAGTCCCTCAAAGTGCGCCATGCAGCATATTTTATATGGTGGGCGTAGC
>JAZRTK010000016.1:0-69125 GCA_045651985.1 Eubacteriales bacterium | reverse complement strand
AGGGCTCGGCGAGCCTTGCTCGACGAATCTACTTCGCATACCTCGCCCGAAGATCAACAAGCTCGCTTGTCAAGACGTAGGGCGTTGGTATATTCGCCAAAGGCGAAATTACTCTCCGTGATGCATACTGTACATATCTGATTTTCAAAATTGACGGAAGAACCATTTCGATACTCTTCCATTAGACCACAATATGTTACCACATTTTCATCACTTTGTCAAGAGAATTTAAGAATTTGTCCAGCAAAATATTAGGATTTTGCCGTCCGGCAAGCTTGAAAAAAAGCAAAAAAGGCTTGAAAGATGCTTGCGTTTGTGATATAATTCATCTAGGTATATTTACCATTAAATAGTCACATTCGGACAGGCTGACGAAGAAACATTTCGTTAAATTCGACATTCTCTCAAAAAGAGAGATCTTGGAATAAGACTTTACTCGTAATTCCAAAATAAAGACAAGGAAGCGCTGAAAAGCATAGCGAACATAAACGGATATCTCATCAGCGCCAAGAAAATAGAGGGGCGACACATTGCCCCCGCTCCCACATAGACGAAAAACACATACAACACAACGGCTATCATTGAACGGTAACGCCGGAATTTTATAATTTAAGGATATTTAAAAATGCTTGAACTCAGAAACATTTCCTACGTTGTCGAGGAAGAAAACAGACAAAAAGAAATATTGAAAGACGTAAGTCTTACAATAGAGGACGGATTCATAGCTATCACGGGTCCAAACGGCGGCGGTAAGTCAACGCTTGCCAAAATAATCGCAGGAATCTACACTCCCACCTCAGGTCAGATACTGCTTGACGGCGAGGACATCACTTCCCTTTCCATTACCGAGCGCGCAAAGCGCGGAATAAGCTTTGCTTTCCAGCAGCCCGTGCGCTTTAAGGGGCTGACCGTCAACGATCTGATCACCTTGGCGGCAGGAAAGCCTATTTCCGTGGGAGAGGCGTGCGCTTACCTTTCAGAAGTCGGACTGTGCGCCCGCGATTATATCAACCGTGAGATCAACGCCAGCCTTTCGGGCGGAGAGATGAAGCGAATCGAGATCGCAATGATTTTGGCTCGCGGCACAAAGCTCTCGGTGTTTGACGAGCCCGAGGCGGGTATCGATCTTTGGAGCTTCAACAATCTGATAAAGGTTTTTGAGAAGATGAACGAGGCTATCAACGGCTCTATCGTCATCATTTCCCATCAGGAAAGGATCCTAAATATCGCAGACAAAATAATCGTTATTGCAAACGGCAGAGTTGACAAGATTGGTACAAGAGACGAAATTCTCCCCGAAATGATGAACTCCTCGGGCATCTGCCGCGTGCTTGCGGACAAAACGTAAAGGAGGAAGGCTAACATGACAGAAACAGAAAAGAAATTGCTCCAAAGCATCGCCGACCTTCACGAGGTTCCCGAGGGTGCGTACAACATTCGTGCAAACGGCGCTCTCGAATCGAGGAACACAACGGCGAACATTGATATAGTAACAAAGACAGACAAGCCCGGCATTGATATCTACATCAAGCCCGGTACGGTGAACGAGAGCGTTCACATTCCCGTTATCATAAGCGAAAGCGGTCTTACAGACCTGGTATACAACGACTTTCACATCGGCGATGGTGCGGACGTAACTATCGTTGCGGGCTGCGGAATTCACAACTGCGGAACCCAGACCTCCCAGCACGACGGTATCCACAGCTTCTACATGGGCAAGAATTCAAAGCTCCGCTACGTTGAAAAGCACTACGGCGAGGCAGAGGTCGAGGACGGTCAGAAGATCGGCGAAAACGTAATGAATCCCACAACTATCATCGTCATGGGCGAGGGCAGCCACATGGAAATGGAGACCACTCAGATAAAAGGTATCGACTCCACAAAGCGTATAACAAACGCCACTCTTGCCGATGGCGCTTCCCTTGTGATCAAGGAAAAGCTCATGACCCACGGCGAGCAGTACGCCTCCACCGAATTTACGGTGGACCTTGACGGCGAGGGTTGCAGCGCCAACGTAATTTCACGCTCTGTGGCGCGGGACAAATCTAAGCAGATATTCGTATCACGCATCAACGGAAACGCGCCCTGCGCAGGTCACACAGAGTGTGACGCCATTATTATGGACGATGCAAGCGTCAGCGCTATTCCCGAGGTCACGGCAAACCACATCGACGCAAGTCTTATTCACGAGGCGGCTATCGGAAAGATCGCCGGCGAGCAGCTCATTAAGCTCATGACCTTCGGTCTTACCGAGCAGGAAGCCGAGGAGCAGATCGTAAACGGATTCTTAAAATAAAAAGCCCACAAAGGCGGAACGGAGTTTACTTATGGCAAAGAAGATTTTCGCCCTTATTTTGGCGGGAGCACTGCTTGTTTTCATGGTCGCTTGCGGCGACGATATTCCCGTGGTGGACGAATTTGAGATCAACGTTTCAGGCGGCGGATTTTTTGGCAATTCCACTGATGCCACCGACACATCCGACACGGTCGGAGACACAGCTTCTGACACCGAAGACACGGCGGCTTCAAGCGGTGAAATATCCGACACCGAAGGAGCTTAAAATAAAAACCTCAGACCCGACGGGTCTGAGGTTTTTATTTTTAATCACAATTGTCGCAGTTGTGGAACACAGAAGAAACGTCGTCGTTGTCCTCCAGGTGCTCCAGAAGCAGGTTCATCTTCTTCAGATCCTCCTCGCCCTCAAGGGTAACGTAGTTCTGGGGAATCATGTCAAGCTCGGCGCTGACCATGGTATAGCCCTTTTGTTCAAGAGCTTCGCGGACGGCACCCAGGTCGTCCTTCTCTGTATAGATCTCAAAGCACTCGTCTTCGGCAATAAAATCCGCCGCGCCCGCTTCAAGAGCGTCCTCCATTAGCTTGTCCTCGTCCACGTCCTCTTTTTCAACGATAATTACGCCCTTTTCCTCAAAGAGGTAGCCTACACAGCCAAGCGTTCCAAGGTTTCCGCCGAACTTGTCAAAATAGTGGCGAACCTCTGAAGCAGTTCTGTTTCTGTTGTCGGTCGTGGTGTTTACGATAACCGCAACGCCGCAGGGACCGTATCCCTCGTAGCGGATCTCCTCGTAATCAACGTCGGTCTGACCTGCCGCTTTTTTGATAGTTCTCTCGATATTATCGTTGGGAACGTTATTTGACTTTGCTTTTGCGATAAGGTCACGAAGCTTGGAGTTTGACGCGGGGTCGGGACCGCCTGCCTTTATAGCAATTACCATCTCCTTACCGATCTTGGTGAAAATTTTCGCTTTTTGAGCGTCGGTCTTTTCCTTTTTGTGCTTGATATTATTCCATTTGCTATGTCCTGACATAGGATTTACCTCTCTATCTCTATATAAATCTTAAATTTTTTCGGTCTTTTTCAGGCAGATAAGCTCAAATGCGTTGCCAAGAACAATCTTGGCAGCGGCGGTAAGCTTAACTCTCGAAGCCATTGTCGCCTCGTCCTGCGCGCCCAAAATGGGGCAGTTGTGGTAGAACTGATTGAATGCCACCGCAACGTCCAGAATGTAACGGGTGATGACGGAGGGCTCGTATGAATCAATGGCATCGCAGACCCTCTCCTCAAAACGGGAAAGTGCCAGTGCCAGATTTCTTTCCTCGGGGGTGGTCACAATGACCTTTCCGTCACCCTCACCGCCGTTCTTTGTAAGAATGGAGCAAGTGCGGGCGTAGGTGTACTGAACGTAGGGACCCGTGTTGCCGTCAAAGCTCAGCGCGTCCTCCAGAACAAAATTGATGTCCTTTATACGGTTGTTTGACAGGTAGTAGAAGATGATAGCGCCGACACCCACGTCTTCAGCCACCTTTTCCTTGTTTTCAAGGTTGGGGTTCTTCTGGTCAATGATGTCACTGACCTTTTCTATTGCCATGGCAAAGAGGTCGCGGAGCAATATTACGTTACCTGTTCTGGTGGCAAGCTTTGCGCCGTTGATCGAAACGGTGCCGTAAGGCACGTGAACGAGCTGATCGTGCCAATCGTAGCCCATCATCTCAACCACCTTGAACCACTGTGCAAAGTGGAGGCTCTGTCCTGCGGAGGTGACGTAAATGGCCTTGTCAAAGCCGTACTCGCCCTTGCGGTATACCGCCGCCGCGATGTCGCGGGTGGGGTAAAGGGTGGAGCCGTCGCGCTTCAGTATCAGGCAAGGAGGCATATTGTACTCCTCCAGGTCAACGATTGACGCCCCGTCGTCGATCTTGAGCAGGTTTTTATCTCGAAGAAGCTGTACCTGCGCGGGCATTTTGTCGGTGTAAAAGCTCTCGCCCTTGTAGCTGTCAAACTCGATACCAAGCAGGTCGTAGGTCTTCTTGTATTCCTTCAAGCTGACCTCAACGAACCAACGCCAAAGCGCGAGATTTTCCTCGTCGCCCCTCTCAAGCTTGGTAAACTCGGCTCTCGCCTCGTCCTCAAGTGCACGGTCGTTCTCCGCCTCGGCGTGGAATTTAACGTAGAGCTCAACAAGCCCGTCAACGCCGCCTGCTTCTACAGCTTCCTTATTTCCCCACTTGCGGTAGGCAACGATGAGCTTACCGAACTGGGTTCCCCAGTCTCCAAGGTAATTTATACCAACGCACTTATAGCCTGCGAACTCGTGAAGCTTCTTCAGAGAATGACCGATAACGGTAGTACCCAAGTGTCCGATATGGAAGGGCTTTGCCACATTGGGAGAGGAATAGTCAAGAACCACCGTCTTGCCCTGCCCCATTGTGGGTGCGCCGTACTTTTCTCCCTTTGAAAGCACCTCGGGAACAACGGCTGTAGCCAGATATTCGTCGGAAATATTAAAATTCAGATATCCGTTTATGGTAGAAGCCTTTGCTATGCAGGGTGACTCAAAGCCCTCTGCCAGCATTTCGGCTATCTGCACGGGTGAACGGCGCAGAAGCTTACTTAATTTGAAGCAAGGAAGAGATAGGTCGCCCATGGAGGCATCGGGGGGATATTCAAGCATATTTGCGATCTCTTCCTTTGCGGGGGAGTCGGGGTTTATCGCCTTCATCTTGGCTTCAAGAACATCGGCAATTTGTGATTTTATCTTAAGCATAGGGATAAATCTGCGTGATTTTCACGCTTCTCTCTTTCTTTTTTATTCCAAAATTTGATTATACACCAAAAAGTGATCTTTTTCAAGTGCTGAGGACAATTTATTTTGTGACAGAGCAAAGTTTTGCTCCCGTAAACTTGATAATGTCCTCCGGAGACACCAGAAGCTGTGCGCCCTTGATTCCGCCGCTTACGGTGAATTTTTCCAAAGTCGCCGCGCTCTCGTCCATGTAAGTGGGAAACCTTTTCTTCATTCCGATAGGAGAACAGCCACCGCGGATATAGCCCGTAAGCGACAGCAGGTCTTTTACGTGCACCATTTCGATCTTCTTGTTTCCCGTTGCCGCGGCAGCCTTTTTCAGGTCTATCTCGGCAGGACTTGGGATACAGAAGACAATATGTCCCGTCTTGTCGCCCACCGCCACCAACGTCTTAAAAACAATATTTTCGTCAAGACCTATCTGTCGGGCAATATGCGTTCCCGTCAGGTCGTTTTCGTCGGGCACGTATTCCTTTATTTCGTATTTTATCTTCGCCGCGTCAAGCATACGCATGGCGTTGGTCTTAGTCATATTCCTTTCCCTCCGCTATCATTTCAGCCGCCGCGCGCCTCTGCACCTCGGTGATGCTGATACCGCCTAAGATCCTGGCGATCTCCTCAATCCTTCCCATGCTGTCAAGCAGGGTCAGCGCCGTTTCGGTGCGACCGTCGTATTCGGCTTTTGAAATGTAGAAATGGTTATCCGCAAGGGACGCCACCTGAGCGCTGTGAGTCACACAGATCACCTGCACTCCTCTTGCTATGCTCTTTAATTTGATTCCCACCTTGCGGGAGGTCTTGCCCGAAATTCCCGTGTCTATCTCGTCAAAAATGAGAGTCCCAACCGAATCACGGTCTGCCAAAGCGCACTTCATTGAAAGCATGATTCGCGAAAGCTCACCGCCCGATGCTATCTTTGCCAAGGGACGAAGGGACTCGCCGGGGTTGGGTGAAATGAGAAATTCCACGTCATCAAAACCGTTTGATGTGGGCTCTGCGGGCTTTATACTAACGTCAAAACGGACTTTGGGCATATCAAGATAGACCAGCACGTCGGAAATGCGGTCAAGAATACTATCTGCCGCTGCCCTTCTGCTGTCGGTCAACGCCGCCGCTTTTATCTCCATTTCAGCTCGAATTGCGTCTCTCTGACGGCGGTAATCGGCGATCTTGTCGTCGGCACATTCGATCTCGTCAAGCTTCTGCGCTGTTTCCTGGCGGAATCGCTGAATATCCTCGTAGGTCTCGCCGTATTTGCGCTTCAGCCTGGCAATTGCGTCAAGCCGTCCTTCGATCTTGTTCAGTCTCTCGGTGGGGTCGCCGTCCATATCTATGTCTCCGCTAAAATCGTGAATGGTCTCGGCTATGTCCTCGATCTCGTATTTGTAATTTTTCAATCTCTCCGCCAATTCTGCCGCCTCGGGCACAACGTCGGAAATCTGGAGCATAGACGCCGACGCGCGGTCAAGCAAATATGACGCCGACGCGCTCTTATCGCTTGAATAAAGGATTCTGTAAGCAAAAGAGGTCTGCTTTGATATCTTTTCAACATTCCTCAGCTTCTTGCACTGTGCTTCAAGCAGTTCTTCCTCGCCCTTTTTCAATTTGACAGCATCAATTTCGCCCAGCTGAAAACGATAAATTTCAAGCAGGCGGAACTTGTCCTTGTCTTCCCTTTCAAGCTCCCGCAGATGCTCGGAAATGCGCTTGTACTCCGCATAAAAACGGCGGTAATCTTCAAGAAGGTCGCCATTTTCCGCAAAGCCGTCAAGCAATGACAGGTGGCTGGACTTCTGCAAAAACTGCAGGCTGTCGTTCTGCCCATGAATATTTATAAGATTTTGGGCGATCTCGCGGTAGACAGCGCTTGTCACCGACTGACCGTTTACGCGGGACGTTGTACGCCCGTCGTCCGAAAGTGTGCGCTGCAAAAGTATCTCACCGTTCTCGTCGGTCTCAAAGCCAAGCTCGGTAAGCGTTTCAAGAGTCTCGCGACCGAGGTCGCAAAAGATCCCCGAGACCGATGCGCGGTGCTCTCCCGTTCGCACAAGCTCGCGGGACGCTCTTGAGCCCATCAGCAGGTTTATACTGTCAATGATGATTGATTTACCCGCACCCGTTTCGCCCGTAAGCGCCGTAAAGCCGCCTGAAAGATCAACATCCAGGCTTTTTATCACGGCGATATTTTCAATGTGAAGCGAAGCAAGCATTATATGCCTCCGAAAATTTTATGCGTTACGGATAAGATGCTCCAAGGTCTTTACCAGATCCTTTGCGCTTTCCTTTGTTCGTGTGATAACGGCAATAGTGTCGTCACCCGCGACACACCCGAGAATTTCTCCGTGGTTGATAGCGTCAACGCCTGCAGCCACCGCACTTGCAAGTCCGGGGAAGGTCTTTACAACCACGATATTCTCGCCGCTGTCAACGCTGACAATAGACTCGATGAGTGCCGCGTTGAACTTGTGGTTGGGCGTGGACTCCTTGGGCGTCTGGCGCACGTATCTGTACTTGCCCTTGCTGGTCAGTGTCTTTGTAAGCTTGAGCGCCTTGATATCTCTTGACGCCGTTGCCTGTGTTACGTCAAATCCCTCCTCGCGGAGCTTTTCGATAAGCTCGTCCTGTGTTTCGATCTCATATTTGAGAATAAGCTCGAGAATCTTGCTCTGTCTTGTGGTCTTCATTTTTTCATTCCTTCCTATGTCAATCTGCATTCATTTTCTGTCTGAGCGTATTGTAAAATCCTTGTGAGCTCAAGCGTATAAGCTTCGTCTCCGTATTGGACTTTTCTATCTGCACCACGTCGCCGCGGTAAAGATCGTAGGTCATTTTTCCGTCCACCGTAAGCAGGAGCTTTTTATCCCTTACGTGGATATTTTTGATCCCTAACTTGGCGTCTCCTGCAAAAACCATTGGCTTTGCCGTCAAGGAATGAGGGCAAACGGGAGTGACGCAGATGCAGTCGGTGCGGGGATCGATAACAGGTCCGCCCGCCGACAGCGAGTAGGCAGTGGACCCCGTGGGTGTTGCCACGATAAGACCGTCCGCTCGATAAGAGGTGACGATCTCCTCCCTCTCCCAAAGCTCAAATTCTATCATTTTTGCTATCGAGCCCGTGACCACCGCGTCGTTGAGCGCGATGCACCGCCCCTGGACCGTACCGTTTGCGCGCCTTATGGAAACGTCCAGCATCGAACGGTGTTGAATGGTGTATTCCCCTGTAAACAGCTTTTCAAGCTGGCTCAGCTCGTCAGCCTCAAGCTCGGACATATATCCAAGACGCCCTAAATTTATGCCTAAGATCGGCACGCCCGCAAAAGAACTGCTTCTTGCCGCCGTCAAAATAGAGCCGTCGCCGCCAAGGACAATAATAAGGTCGGTCTCACGGGTAAGCTCATTTCTCTCAACACGGCAGACCGATGCGGGAAAATCCGCCGTTCTGTCCGATGACTGTTCGTCTATCATAATACGGCAATTGTATGCCGATAAAAATTCGGCTATACGCTTTGCCGCCGCGGCTTTTTCGCGTATGTTAAAATTGGTAATGAGTGAGATATTCTCAAATGCCATCGCCGCTCTCCTTTCCTTTATCTGAGGCGGAACACCGCCATAAATTCCGTATTGCCGTCCCCGCCTTTAATGGGAGACTCTATCTTTCCAAGAAGCTCAAAACCGTAGTTTTGGGCGAAGTCGATAACATACCTGACCGACTCGTCGCGCTTCTTTACGTTCTTTACTATGCCGTTTTTGCCCACGTGCTCCCGTCCAACCTCAAACTGAGGCTTTATTAGGCTGAAAAGCACCCCGCCCGACTTTAACACGTTTGGAATCGACGGCAAAATAAGAGTCTGGGAAATAAAGGACACGTCCATTGTAGCTATGTCCATTTTGCAAGGAAAATCCTTTGCGTCAAGATTTCGGGCATTGTAGCCCTCAATATTTACCACCTTTTCGTTTTGCATAAGACTTCCGTCAAGCTGGCCGTGACCTGAATCCACCGCAAACACTTTTTGCGCGCCGTTTTGCAGAAGACAATCACAAAAACCGCCCGTGGACGCTCCGATGTCGATGCAAACGGCTCCTTTCACCGAGGCAAGCTCCGAAAATCGTTCCAAAGCCGCTTCAAGCTTATATCCGCCGCGACAGACGTATTTTTCTTTAATTATCTCAACCGAATGCTCGGCGTTTTCGTCTATCTGCTCGGAGGGCTTTAACAAGACCCGACCGTCAAGCGTCACCTTGCCGCCTTCAATTAAGACCTTTGCGTTCTGACGGCTTTTTACGTAGCCAAATTCGGACAAAAACAGGTCGGCTCGCATCAGTTTTCCCTCTCCAAAAGGTAATCCGCAAGGTCAAGCAATATCTCACTGCCAACAAAGTCCGCTATTGCGTTCTTGGCGCTATCGGTCACCGCTTTCGCCTCCGACATAGCCTCATCTGCGGTCATAAACGTAAGGAACGTGGTCTTGTTGTTTGTGACATCGCTACCGATAGTCTTGCCAAGCTTTTCTGCGTCGCCCGTGGCGTCAAGCACGTCGTCCCGAATCTGGAACGCAAGTCCGATGCCGTCGGCGTAAAATGCCGCCGCTTTTGCTTCGGTGGAATCTATGCACTTCCCTGCCGCAAGGCAACCAAGCACCGCCGATGCGCGTATAAGACAGCCCGTCTTTTTGGAGTAAAGCTTTTTCAGCGTTTCCAGTGAAATTTTATGCTCCTCGGCGTACATATCCATTATCTGACCGCCCACCATGCCAACCTCAGCCGAAGCATCGGATAAAAGCGTCACCGCCGCCAGAGCGTTTCCCGCCGTCACGTGCGGATTTGATGCCACCGTGCCGAACAGCTTCAGCGCCAAGGCATCACCTGCTAAAAGTGCCGTAGCCTCGCCGTGTACCTTATGGTTTGTAGGCTTTCCGCGGCGGAGATCGTCGTCGTCCATGCAGGGCAGATCGTCGTGAATAAGCGAAAAGGTGTGCATCATCTCGATAGCCGCCGCAAAGGGCAGAGCCGCCTCGGTCTTGCCCCCAAACAAACGGCAAAATTCAAGTACTAAAAATGCGCGTATCCGCTTTCCGCCCGCAAAAAGGCTGTATTTCATTGACTGCGCAACGCTTGCAACATCCGTATCTGAGGTGTCGATGATACTGTCCAGATAACCGTCGGTAAGCGCGGCGCACTCCTTCATTTTTTCAAAAAGTGCATCTTTACTCATTGTCAAAATCCTTTTCGACCAGTTCTCCGTCCTCGCCCGACTGGAGTATCTTTATCTTCTTTTCAGCGTGATCAAGCATGGACGAGCAAAGGCGAACAAGCCCGATTCCCTCCTCGTAAAGCTCCAGAGAACGGTCAAGCTCTGCCGTGCCGTCGTCCAAAGAGCGGACGATCTCCTCTATTCTTTTCAGCGCCTCCTCAAAGGTGGGCGCACTCTTACTTTTTGCCATTTTCGGTCCTTTCCGTCTCGGTGACTGTGCTGTAAATCACGCCGTCCGAGACCTTGGTCTCAATTCTATCCCCTGCCGACACGCTCTGAGTGCTCTTTACGAGCTTTCCTTGCGAAAACGCCACGCTGTAACCGCGGGACAGCACCGCCAAAGGATTCAAAGCCCCAAGCGCCGCCGCGCTTGATTTATACGCGGAAGTCTTTTTACCTAAAATAAGCTCTATATTCTTATCTAAGCTGTCGATGTATGATGACAGGATAATTCTGCGGTTGTCAAGAGTGTTCATCGGTGAGCGAAGTGCCTTGGATCTCTCCAACGCTTCAAGCTTTGTACGCTTTTGCATCAGAGTAGAGGAAACAATATGATCCATTCTGCTCTTTCTTTCCTCAATGTTCTTTTTAAGCTCGGACGCTTCGGCCACCGCCAGCTCTGCCGCCGCAGAAGGAGTTGACGCGCGAACGTCTGCCACGAAATCGCAAATAGTAAAATCGCTTTCGTGTCCCACAGCCGATATTATTGGCAGCTCGGAATCATATACGATACGCGCCAGCGCTTCGTTATTAAACGCCCAAAGGTCCTCAATAGATCCGCCGCCGCGACCTATTATAATAAGGTCGACCGACTTTTTATCGTTGAAATATTTAATTCCCCTTGCAATACTTGCGGGAGCGCCTTCGCCCTGCACAAGCGCAGGATAAAGCACCACGGTGCAAAGAGGAAATCTCCGCCCGATAATGTTTTTCATATCCTGTATTGCCGCGCCCGTGGGAGACGTGACGATACCTACCCGCATGGGAAGGCGCGGTAAAGGCTTTTTACATACGGGGTCGAAAAGTCCCTCCGCCTCCAGCTTGGCTTTCAGCTGCTCGTATGCAAAATACAGCGAACCTACACCGTCGGGTTGAATATCGTCGGCGTAAAGCTGGTAAACGCCGTCACGTTCATACACCGAGATTCGTCCGTGGACGATTACTTTCATGCCGTTTTCAGGCAGGAAAGGCAGTTTTTGCGCGCTGGTACGGAACATTACCGCCTTAACGGCGCCTCCCTCGTCCTTTACGGAGAAGTAAAAATGTCCGCTTCTGTGGTTGGTAAAATTTGAAATCTCACCGCGCACGTATATATCGCCCAGCACGTCGCTGGCCTCAATTATGAGCCGAACGAAGCTATTCAGCTGTGATACGCTTATTACGTTTTTCTGATATGGATCCATCTTAATCTCCAAAAGCCTTTCGGCAAAGAAGTGCCACGCCGGCCGCGTTATCAGAAGAAAAAGCAGGTTCGGCGAAAAATTCGTTTCCGCTGACGCAAAGCATTTTACGAATAATGGAATTACTCATAACGCCCCCCGCGTAAAGCACGGGCAGAGAGCCGTGGACGGCGCGAAGATTTTCAGTCATGGCAATAAGCGTTCTGCCGATAAAATCAAGGACGAAAGCGGCGGTAAGGTTTTTGTCCTCGGTGTCATGATAAAGCCGTCTCGCAAGATTTTCCAAGCCCGACAGGTTGCAGTTTCCGCCGACAACGGATATCTTCCCTCTCGGTATTTTTTTGTCGTTTAAAAGAGCTGATTTTTCCAGCTCGGGTCCGCAAGGGAATTTTAAACCAAGCATGACACCCGCGCGGTCCACTGCCTGTCCTGCGTTGAGGTCGAGGGTCTCGCCAATAATGGAAACGTCAAACCCGTTCGCTCCGGGACGCACCAAAAGTGCCTCGGTGGTGCCGCCCGACACGTGGAAGGCAATAAAATCGGAGTTCAGCAGTTCAAGCTGTCCGCTTGAGTAGACCGCCGCCATTATGTGACCGCTCTGATGAGAAAATCCACGCACGGGAACGTTGCCCGCACCCGCGGCAAAGGATTTTGCAGCCGCAACCCCCGAAAGAAAGCAAGGCATATAAGCGCCCTCTGCATCACGGGGCTTTTCCGAAACTCCCACTGCCACTATCTCATATCCCTCAAGCTTTTCGGACAGCATTTCCATAAGAACGGGCAGATTTTTTATATGTGCGAATACCGCGTCACTTTGGCGCAGTCCCACCTCTCCCGCCTTTACGGGCAGGGGAAGCTTCAAATTCGACACTATCTCACCGTCTTTGGAGCAGACCGCCGCCGAGGTAGTGTAATTGCTCGTGTCTATTCCAACGTAGCAAGGAATTTTATTCATTCGTATCTTCCTGCGCGGGAAGGGTGTTCTTTACGGCGTTAAGAATGCCGTTTACAAACGCTCTCGCCTTTTCCTCGTCGTACTTCTTTGCAAGCTCCAAGGCTTCGTTTATGGTTACTTTTTGAGGAATGTCCTCCATAAAGAGCATCTCGTAGACCGCCAAGCGCAATATGGCACGGGACACGTGAGTCATTCTCTCTGTCTTCCAGCCCACCGAACACTTGGCGATAAGCGCGTCAATATCAACAATATTTTCAGCCACGCCGAAATACACGGTCTTTACGTATTTATTTTTAGGTATCTCAAGGTTCTTGACCGTATTTGCATACAGTGCCTCCCTTTCCTCCCCGACTCTGAAATCGCTCTCGAAAATAAGGCAGAACGCCGCCTCTCTTGCTTCTCTTCTGGTCATTTTGTCAGACATATTTTATCCTTTCTTTAGCCCGCAGGCGCACTTACCACATTATATATTATATTTTAATACTTTTTCGCGAAAAAGTCAACAGAAAACGTGAATATTTTCATGAATATTCACGTTTTTTTGAATATTTCTTCTCTCTGCCGTCATTCGGAAAACAAAATATAAGTCAAGGGTATTGAAAAAAGTCGCATTTTATGATAAAATGAGTATATATAAAATATTGTGAGGTAGCACATGAAATCACTAAAAACCATAGGATCTATCCTGCGCTCGGCGTGCGTAACGTTTTCTGTCGTCACCCTCTGCGCTCAGACGGCCATAATTCTTTTCCTTGACCCCTCAAAGGACGCGCTTTTGCCGCAGATAGTATTCGGGGTCTTCGGATTTTCAATAGCACTGGGCATTGCCAACCACGTCTATTTCAGGACCGAAATGAACGCCCTGCTCCGCTACTTTATCCACCTTATTTTGACCGTCGGCTCGGCTATAGCCGTTCTGATGATACCGAGCAAAAACAACGGTCCCGCAGCGCTTTTCGTGGGTGTTTGCCTGACGGTGGTTCACGTGCTTGTCTTCCTCATTTACAACGTCAAGAACATGGGTAAGAAAAAAGAATACACACCCCTGTACGATAAGCTGAAAAGGGACTGAGCATGAAAAAGTACGAAAATATCAACTATTCCTTTTTTCTTACAGTTATCTGCATCGTGGCGACGCTTGCGCTGGTCTTTACTGTTGCCGTGGTGACCATCGGAATGTTTTTCTCAAATGATTCTGTGGAAAGCGAGCTTTTTGAAGACCACGTAAAGCTGCCCTCGGGTACGGACACAGCCGACACGGAAGATGCCGATACTGTGCAAAGCGCACCCGATACATATCCGCCCGAAACACAAGCCCCCGACACCGAGCCTCCCGTGACACAAACGCCCGACACGGAAATGCAGATGCCCGATGAGCCTACCTCCACACTTCTCGGAGAAAGCGAGGACATGGGACAGGAGTACATTGACAGGTTCGTTTTTCTGGTGGACGCCACAAACGTCGGTCTTCGCTCCTACGGTGCTCTCAGCGGCGGAAAGGACACAAAACAGGTCTGGAGAACGACAAGCGGAACGCTGACACTCAGCGGAATTTGTGACAAAAAGATAATCTATCCTCAAACAGGTATCGAAATGACCGTGGCGGATGCGGCATCAAAGTCCAAGCCCGAATATCTTGTTATTGCTCTGGGGTTTGAGGGCATGAATCAGATAAGTGCGGACAAATTTATCGAGGAATACACGGCGCTCATAAATGCTGTCATGAACGCTTCCCCCAACACGAAGATCATTCTTCAATCGGTATACCCTATCGCGTCCCGCGTTACGGGCAAGGTCAGCAACGCAAAAATCGACGAGCTGAACAGCGTGATCTATTCCCTTGCTCAATCCTGCGGAGTAAAATATCTTGACACCTGTACAGCCTTAAAGGATTCAAATGGCGCCATGAAGGACGAATACGACAACGGCGGCACGGGCTGGAACATGAACGCAAAGGGTTTTGAGACGGTCCTTTCGTACATAAGAACTCACGGGTACAAATAAAACCAAAAAAATGCAGAAGTGCGGACATTTTTCCTCTCTTCTGCATTTTTTGTTTTTGTCTGGAAATTTAAGATTTCCCCTATGTTTCAGATAGGTCGAATCTATTGATTTTATGCGTTTGCCGTGTTATCCTACCGTTGCGCCAAAAGAGTGCGGAGAAAACTTCCCCCTCGGGGGCAGGGGTCCAAGTGCTTTTGCGGTGTAATAAATTATTTTCCGGGAGGAACAAACATCAATGCAAAAATCAAAGAAATTTTTTGCTCTGTTGCTGTCCGTCCTTATGATACTCGGAACGGTATCTGCAACAGTGATCTCGGGTTCCGCTAAAAGCTTTGACGACGTGGCACCCGAATCTCAGTTTTCGGAGCAGATCGAGATTCTCTCCGACATGGGCATAATTCTCGGTACGTCCGAAAATGAATTTTCGCCCAAAGCAAACGTATCAAGAGAGCAGATGGCACTCCTGCTGTACCGCCTCATGACAGGCAAGGACAACGCAGGCAGAATCAACACATCTCCTTTCACCGACCTCTATGAGCCCACCTACAACGGTGCTATCTCCTGGGCAAGTGCAAACGGCTTCATCCTTGGAACGACCTACACCACCTTTGATCCCCGCGGCGGCATTACCCTGCAGGACGCGCTGGCAATGGTAACACGTGCGCTCGGCCAGACCAACGACAAGACCGCTTCAGGCTATCCCTGGTCTTACATAGACATCGGAACAAGAATCGGTCTGACCCGCGGTCTTGAGAATGTCGAGTACACGGATACGCTCACCAGAGCGCAGACAGCGGCTCTTCTCTTTAACGCTTTGACCGCCGACTACGTGGTAGCTAACAACGCATCGGGAACAACTGTAACGAGAGTTACCACCGTTCTCTCCGAAATCTACGGCTACAAGGCAGGTGTAGCGCAGATCGTTGCAACGAACAACGCATCTCTCACACCTTATGACAAGGTAGTAAAGAACGGCTACGTTCTCGTCCTCATTGACGGCGAGCCCACACACGTTCTCGCGTCCGATCTCGGTGTAAACGGTGACGCTGCAAGCTCTATCGGCGAGCAGTTCACGGTATTCTACAAGACCAACGCATCCAGCGGCATTTCCACTGTTCTTGCGTCCGCAAAGTACGGCAAGGCAGAGAAATTCACCTCCTTCTCCTACGACACCGGCAAGACCTACGTTAAGATCGGCGACGTGAAGTACAAGGTAGTCGAGAACTACTCAAGCGCGACCGCTACAAATGCAAACGAGCTGATCGTATATCAGGTGCAGTCAAACGGCACTTACACGAAGATCGCTTCAAACGAAGCACTCGTTGCCCTTGAGGGTTACTTTACAATCAAGCTTATTTTCGACGGTGCAACAGCTAAGACCGCTGTGTTCACACCTCTCACCATCGGTGAGCTGAAGATCACAAACGGTGCGATCAATATCGCAGGCAACAAGACTGCAGACGAGCTGACAGGCGGTTTTGTGAACGCAAACGGCGCGCAGAACGGCGACTACGTTCTCTACAATTACAGCGCAGACAGCTCCCGCCTTACAATTGAGCACAAGCTTGAAGTAGTAAAGGGTGTTCAGGTCTCCAGAAAGACAGAGACAAGTGCTATCGTCGGCGGCAAGACCTACGGCCTCGGCGTTACAGGAACAGAGCAGAACGCATCTTCCGTTCACGCTTCCCTTAATGTGGGCGAGACAGTAGACCTCGTAGTATTCGGCAACAACATCGTAGCCGCTTATACATCGGGCAACGCAACAAGCTCCTCTTACAGCTATCTTGTAGCAGCCAGCGACCTTATCCCCGTTGTCTACAACGGAAAGATCGTAAACTACATGACTGCATTTGTGGGTGGCGCTGAAATGGGCGTTCACGTATCCAACTCCTCCGTAACTGTAGGTCAGGTATACCGCTACACAGAAAAGGACGGCGTGCTTACTCTGGTAGCACCGGATGCGTCTGAATTCGCTCCCTCCGATGCGATCAAGACCGTGATCAACTCCGCTTCCTCTGTGACTATTAGCAAAGGCGAGAACGTGTACTTTACACTCTCGGGCAGCGGCGCTGACCTTGACTTTATCACAGACTCCGACACAATTATTATCGTAAAGACCGCAAACGGCTACGTATACCGCCGCGGCGTCCTCTCCTCCGATATCAGAGTAGCTGACGGCGCAACCGTTGTTGCAGTTGCACAAAACTGCCAGGGCGACATTGAGAAGCTCAGCTTCCTCTACGTCTCAAACGGCTCCATTGATCTGGCAACAAGCCTTGTAAACTACGTAACTGTTCTGTCCTCCGACGGCACAGAGCTTGTTGACGGTAAGGCACTCCACGTTTACCGCGTATACAACTTCGCAAACGGCAAGATCGAGTCCTTCTACTCCGAGAATGGCTCTCTTGTATCAACAAAGACCTACCTTCTTGACGAGAATGGAAATATCTCCGCTACCGAGAAGACTCTTGAGAGCGGTACGGTAAACGGTATTGCAGGCAACGTCATTACTATTGGCTCTACAAGCTACAACCTGGCTTCCGATGCGACCATTTCTCACATTGAATCGGGCGCAAACGGACACACGGTGAAGAACCTCGTAGCAGGCGAGCTTTACGGCATGACTGTAAGCTTCATTGCAAACGGCAGCACGATCACACACATTATAACAATCTCCTAAAATAAAAACGGGCAGTCCTCATGGACTGCCCTCATTTTTATGGAACAAACTAAAAAGGGTTGCTCGTGCAACCCTTTTTGTTATAAGCAAATTACTTATACTTGCGCTTTCTTGCAGCCTCAGACTTCTTCTTACGCTTAACACTAGGCTTTTCATAGTGTTCTCTTTTACGAAGCTCGGTGAGGACGCCGGATCTTGCGCACTGACGCTTAAAGCGACGAAGAGCACTGTCAAGTGTCTCGCCTTCTTTAACTCTTACTTCTGCCATTACTGTTTCCCCCCCTCCGCTATTGCAAGAGAAAATGAAATTTCTTTTGATATTATACACCGATGACGGCAAATTGTCAATACTTATTTGAAAATATTTTTATTTTTTGCCGTTTTTTCGGTTTTTATTTTACTACGATATTAACTATCTTGTTGGGAACTGCAATTTCCTTGATGATCGTCTTGCCTTCAACAAAGGGCTTGACCTTCTCATCTGCCTTTGCCGCTGCGATCGCGTCTTCTTTTGCAATGTCGCGGGGAAGCATGATAGTTGCGCGGAGCTTACCGTTTACCTGAACTGCAATCTCAACGGAGGCATCCACCGTCTTTTCCTCGCAGTACTCAGGCCATGCAGCCATTGAGCAGAAGCCCTCGCCGCCAACACTTTCCCACATTTCCTCACAAATATGAGGCGCGATGGGACAGAGTAGCTTCAGAACCGTCTTATATTCGTCAACAGTCAGCGTACCTGCCGATGAAATATCGTTTGCAAGAGACATAAGAGCCGCGATTGCAGTATTGAATTTCAGATCTTCGATATCGCTCGAAACCTTCTTTATGGTCTTATGGATAGCAGATTCGAGCGAGGGTGTCACGCCGTTGCCCCTTGCCATGTCACGGAAATCAACGATCTTTTCAAGGAATCGCTTACAGCCCTTAACGCTGGTCTCGGACCAGGGAGCGGCACTTCCGTATTCACCCATAAAGAGGATATAAGTACGCAAAGTATCGGCACCAACCTCGTTTGTTACGTCGTTGGGGTCGATTACGTTTCCGCGTGATTTGGACATCTTTACGCCGTCGGGACCGAGAATAAGACCCTGAGCCGTTCTCTTTGCGTAAGGCTCGAAGGTAGGCACCTCGCCAATATCATAGAGGAACTTGTGCCAGAATCTGGAGTAGATCATGTGGCGGGTAACGTGCTCCATACCGCCGTTGTACCAGTCAACGGGGAGCCAGTACTTCATCTTGTCCATATCGGCAATAGCATGATCGCACTTGGGGTCGATATAGCGCAAGAAATACCAAGAGGAACCCGCCCACTGGGGCATTGTATCCGTCTCGCGCTTTGCTGCCTTGCCGCACTTGGGGCAGGTGCAGTTAACAAAACTTTCGATCTTTGCAAGAGGGCTTTCACCGTCTGTACCCGGCTCGAATTCCTTGACCTCGGGAAGTACCAGAGGAAGCTGATCATATGGAACGGGAACGATTCCGCATTCAGGACAGTGAACGATCGGAATAGGCTCGCCCCAATATCTCTGACGGTTGAACGCCCAGTCCTTCATCTTGTACTGAACGC
The DNA here is from genome assembly GCA_045651985.1 of Eubacteriales bacterium. Taxonomy (GTDB): domain Bacteria; phylum Bacillota; class Clostridia; order Oscillospirales; family CAG-272; genus SIG710. The sequence continues at coordinate 50,165 of JAZRTK010000016.1, read as the reverse complement.
CCTCCTCGCCAATACCCTGTTCTTCAAGGTGAGCGATCATGCGGGCGATAGAGTCCTTCTTGTTATCAAGGCCGTTGAGGAAGCCGGAATTTATCATGTTTCCGTCGCCTGTATACGCCGCTTCTTCAATATTTCCGCCCTCGATTACGGGGATAATATCAAGACCAAATGTCCTTGCGAAGTCGTAGTCGCGCTCGTCGTGTGCGGGAACCGCCATGATAGCGCCCGTACCGTAGCCCATCATTACGTAGTCGGCGATAAAGATCGGAATCTCCTTGCCTGTAATGGGGTTGGTCGCGGTGATACCCTCAATGCGGACACCCGTCTTATCCTTTACCAGCTGAGTCCTCTCAAACTCGGTCTTCTTTGCGCACTCTGCCTTATAAGCGTTGAGCGCGTCCATGTTCGTGATCTTGTCGGAAAGCTTTTCGATAATGGGATGCTCGGGGGCAATTACCATAAAGGTTACGCCGTAGAGCGTGTCGCAACGGGTCGTGTAAATTCGGAGCTTTTCGTCCATACCCGTGATGGAGAAGTTCACAAAGGCTCCCGTGCTTTTACCTATCCAGTTCACCTGCTGCTGACGCACGTTGGGCAGATAGTCAACGCCCTCCAACCCCTCCAGGAGCTTGTCTGCGTACTTTGTTATGCGAAGATACCAAACGTCCTTGGACTTCTGCACGATATCGCTATGGCAGATATCGCACTTACCGCCCTGAGAGTCCTCGTTTGAAAGAACGACCTTACAGGAAGGACAGTAGTTTACCAGCGCGTTGTCGCGGAACACAAGTCCGTTCTCGAACATCTTGAGGAAGATGTACTGTGTCCACTTATAGTAGTCCTCTTCGGTGGTGTCGATAACGCGGGTCCAGTCAAAGGAAAAGCCCACCTTTTTAAGCTGGCTTGTGAACTTTTCAATATTTCTGTCGGTTACGATTCTGGGGTGAACGCCCGTCTTTATTGCGGTGTTCTCGGTAGGCAGGCCGTAAGCGTCAAAGCCGATAGGAAAAAGGACGTTGTAGCCCTGCATTCTTCTCTTGCGGGAAACGACCTCCAGACCCGAATAAGCCTTGATATGACCTACGTGCATACCTGCGCCCGAGGGATAAGGAAATTCTACAAGCGCGTAGAATTTGGGCTTTTCGGACTTGTCCTGTGCCTCAAAGATCTTCGCTTCCTCCCACTTTTTTTGCCATTTTTCTTCAATATTTTTGAAATCGTATTTCATAATGATATGCCTTTCAATGAAGTAATTAACTTTTATTCTGCCTGTGCAGACTCACTTGCCCCGCGATAAAGCTTTTCAATGTTGTAGAAATCTCTCGCCTCGCGGCTAAATACGTGAACTACCACCTCGCCAAAGTCAACCAAGATCCAGGTGTTGTTTCCTCTGCCCTCGTAGGACTTGAGCTTTAAACCCGCCTCGACCAACCGGTATTCCACCTCGTCTGCCAGCGCTTTGATATGAGTGTTGGACGTACCCGAGCAAACCACGAAATAGTCCACTATGTCGATCTTCGATGCCACGGGAATGATCTTCACATCAATTCCCTTCTTATCGTCAAGAACGGTAGCTGCCGCCTTTGCTATTTCCTCGGCCTCGGCTCCGCTCAAGTCTCCTATTTTAAAAATTTCTTCCATGTTATCTCCTTAAGATTTTGTGGGTGGAATATAAATTCCGTTTTCGTCTACCGAGCCACCGTTGTAAACGTCAACGTCGGCGGGAGAGTTATATATCTCAACCATGTAATCCACGTCGGGATTGGTCAGAGAAACCTTGCTGTCAAACATTTCGGGGGTAATATCCTTGCCGTAAACGTTCAGATAGGTGTTTACGACCTCCAGGGTCGCGTCGTGGCTGAGCACGTAGTACCAGGTACCGCTTGTCTTATGCTCGCGGATATCCTGACCGGGAATCGTGAGCATACTCATGTTGTCAAGGTCGATTGTAAGAGCTGCCTTTGCAAAGAAAACGAAATCGTTTAAGCTCATGTTGGTCTTTGCATATTTGAGCATCTGAGTACCGATCTGCGTCAAGGTAGAAACGCTTACCTTTTCCTTGAACCGCTTGACGAACGCCGTCATGAATATTTTTTGCGCGTTGGTTCTTCCGATATCCGCCTGAATATATCCCTTGCGGAATCTCACGAACTGTTCTGCCTGCTCGCCGTTCAGGGTTTGGAAGCCCTCTTTTAAGTTGATATAAAGATCCTGCTCGGGATCATCATACTCCATATCGCGGGGAACGTACATAGGCACGCCGTCGATGATATCGACGATATTTCTGAACGCTGCCAGGTCGATTGATGCGTAAAAGTCGATCTTGATGCAGAGGGTCTCCTCAAAGTAATCGGCAAGCTTTGCAAGGTCCTTTTTAAAGTATCCGAATGCACCGTTTACCTTCCTGTATCTGCCGTTTCCGTTATATCGTGCGTAGGTGTCTCGGGGCAGCTGAACGATGCTCACCTTGCCCGTGTTGACGTCAAACTGAGCAATCATGTTGACGTCTGTAAGACCTGCCGCCTTATCATATCCCACAAGCAGGAAGTTGTATACCCCCTCGCGACGCACGTAAAGGTCCTTTTCAACGGGAATAACGACGCGGTTACCGTCATCGTCCGTGTCGGTGAGCGTTCCCGCGATAGGAAGCTCCTCGTCCACCACGGGCTTGGCGGGATTGAAGTTTTTTGCAACCATCCAGATACCAAAAGCCACGGCAACAAGTGTGAAAAGTGCTATTATAAGTACGATTATGACGCCCTCGGAGTTCTTTTTTTCCTTTGGACGCCGAACTCTCATTTCTGTGTTCATTTTCTCTGTTTATAACCTCTCAGCAGTTATTACTGCGGAATATTCGAAACTAAATAATCTCTTGCTTTTGTAGTGTTTTCATCAATTTCCGCGCCCTCTGTCTCCAGTGCACGGACAGTCATGTCAAATGATATCACCAGGGTGCGTGAAAGATGCGCAAGCCTGTCGATTTTTACCATTTTCTGCGGTTGACCCTCCCAAAAGTATTGACGAATGCTTACGCAGTCCTCAAATTTTCTGTTTTCCTCGATGTAGTCGGCAAGGTATATTATCTTGTCGCAAATGCTCATGTCAGCCTTTCCCGTGGTGTGCCATCTGACGGCACTTACCAGCTCGGGATCGGCAAAATCGGGAAAATCCCGCTCAATTATTGCCGCGCCAGTAATTGCATGGAGCGTTTTCGGCGATCTTTTTTCGGAATCTTTTACCATTATACCAAGTTCACAACACAATTGCAACTGTTTTTCGAAAGTATTTTCTTTTGTAACGTCGTGAAGAAGCGCCGCCGCTCGCAAAAGGGGTATTTTGTCCGGAGCGTAAAGTTCGCCCAGGCGTACCGCCTCTTTTTCGACGCCCAAGGTGTGGCGGAATCGGAATTCAGACATTTCGCCCGCCAGCCTTTCACGCAAGGCGTCAATTTTTTTCTCGTCAATCATCATTTTCTCCGTTGTTTTGTGTGTAGATACCCTTTTCCTTGATGAACTTCTTTACTTTTTCAGGGATAAAATCTCCCGCGTCCTCGCCGTTCAAAAGCATTTGGCGCAACTCGCTTGAAGAAATTTCCACGGGGGTCATCTTAATATGACGGATTTTCTTGCCTGTTTGTTTCTCCAAAGAGGAGATTTTTTCGAGAATTTTGCTGTCCAGCGCCAAGTCAGTTTCACGGCGGACGTAAACGAGGGTACAAAGAGACAGAATTTCTTGATATCTGTACCAGCTGTCAAAGGTGAGTAACATATCAGTGCCCACGAGCAAAAAAATCTCGTCCGAGGGGTATTTTTCATGAAGTGAGGTCACGGTATCCACCGTATAGCTCTTGCCGCCTCTCGATATCTCAATGTCGGAAATTTCCACATTCTCCATACTGCCGAAAGCAAGACGGCACATCTGCAGTCTGTCGTCGGCGGACACGGTGGTCTGCATAGCCTTGTGAGGCGGCTGCGCCGTCGGGATTATCAGAAGACGGTCAAGCTTCATTCCCTGCACAAACTCGCGGGCGGCGAGCAGGTGGCCACAATGAACGGGCGAAAAAGTTCCGCCGTAAATTCCGATCCTCATGCTCTGCCCTCCCTCGATTTTCAGATAATGATCTTTTTCTTATTCTTTGACTCGCGGTAAAGTACGAATTTCGTGCCTACCGTGCATACAACGTCCGCACCCGTCGCCTCAGCCAATGCCTCCGCCGCCGTGCGGGGAGTTTCTGCGCTGTTGTCAAGGACCTTGAGCTTTATAAGCTCTCTTGCCTCCAAGGCGTCGTCGATCGTTGTTATAAGGTTGTCGGTGACACCGTCCTTGCCAACCTGCATTATAGTGTCAATACCGTTTGCCATGCTTCGAAGCGTGGCTCTTTGTTTACTGCTAAGCATTTTTATTATTCTCCGTAAATTTCTTTGATCTTCTGCGCGAATTTTGCCAATGCTTCACCGCGATGGCTGATAGAATTCTTCTCCTCCGCGCTCATTTGGGCAAAGGTCTTGTCAAACTGCTCAACATAGAACAGCGGGTCGTAGCCAAAGCCTCCCTCACCGCTCTCCTCACGGGCAATAATCCCTCTCGCCTCTCCGCGAACAACAAAATCCTCACGATCCGAGCTTTCGGGGAACGAGCAAGCCACGGCGCACACGAAAGCCGCTGTGCGGTCGGTAACGTCCTCCATTTCGCGCAAAAGCTTTGCGTTATTTTTGGCATCGTCGTGGTCGCCTGCGTACCGCGCGGAATAAATACCGGGTGCGCCGCAAAGCGCGTCCACCGCCAGACCCGAGTCGTCGCCAACTCCGATATATCCAAGAGCTGAAACTGCTCTCGCCTTTATCATGGCGTTCTCCTCAAAGGTCTGACCGTCCTCCACAATATCGCCCTTAAAGCCGATATCCGAAAGGGAGAGTATCTCAAGGTCGCCGCCAAGCTCCCGCGAAAGGATCGCTTGAAGCTCTCCTATCTTGTGTTTATTATTTGATGCAAGTACGATCTTCATATCATTCAAATAGTGCCTTTGTAAATTCATCCGCGTCAAAGACCTGCATATCGTCGAGCTTCTCGCCGACGCCGATAAACTTGACGGGCACACCAAGCTCCTGCTTAATTGAAATTACGATGCCGCCCTTTGCGGTGCCGTCCAGCTTGTTGAGAACAAGACCCGTTAATTTTGCGGAGTTCTTGAACTCCTTTGCCTGCAGAATTGCGTTCTGACCCGTTGTAGCGTCAAGCACCAGCAGGTTTTCGCGGTCCGCGTCGGGAAGCTCACGGTCGATAACGCGATTGATCTTTGACAGCTCGTCCATCAGGTTTTTCTTGTTGTGAAGTCTGCCCGCGGTGTCAACTATAAGCACGTCCGCGCCCTTGCTCTTTGAATAGTTGATAGCGTCGTAGACTACCGCCGCGGGGTCGGAGCCCTCGCTCTGCTTTACCATGTCAACTCCGCTTCTTTCGCACCACACGCCAAGCTGCTCGATAGCCGCCGCGCGAAAGGTGTCTGCCGCCGCAACGACAACCTTCTTGCCCTGACGGCGCAAGATGTTGGAAATCTTGCCGATAGAGGTGGTCTTGCCCGCACCGTTAACTCCTATAACAAGAATTACTGAGGGTTTTGTGTCAAGCTTCAAGGGCTCGCCCTGACCTATCATACCCTCGATTATCTCTCGCAAAGCTACCATTACGTCGTCCTTTTCAGACAGGCGGTTTTCCTTTATTCTGTCACGAAGCTCCTCGATTATCTGCTCGGTGGAATTGACTCCGATATCCGCGCAGATAAGCAATTCTTCCAGCTCCTCAAGCATTTCCTCGTCTACTCTCGTAAAACTTTTTACCACGTTTTTTATCTGTCCGAGAAAACCGTCCTTGGTCTTTGAAAGTCCTGCTTTAAGCTTGTCTAAAAATCCCATCCCAATCGTCTCCTTCCGTCTTGCTGATGTCTGCCACGTTGAGGCTGAGCACCTTGGAAATACCGTGCTCAGGCATAGTCACGCCGTAAAGGCGGTCTGCCACCTCCATGGTCCCGCGGCGGTGCGTTATCAGAATAAACTGAGTTTCACCGCAGTAGCGCTTTATGTATTCGCCGAATCTCGATACGTTGACCTCGTCCAGCGCCGCCTCGATCTCGTCTAAGATACAGAACGCCGTGGGGTTGACCTTGAGTATTGCGAAGAACAGAGCGATAGCAACAAAGGACTGTTCACCGCCCGAAAGCTGCATCTGGCTCTTGATTATCTTGCCCGGAGGTGCGGCTTTAATTTCGATTCCGCTGGTGAGAACGTCCTCGGGATCGGTGAGCTGAAGCTCAGCCGTACCGCCTCCGAACAGCTCGGAGAAGGTCTTGTTGAAGTTCTCATTTATGGCGTTGAAGGACTCGATAAAGGAGGTCTTCATTTCGCCCTCAAGCTGATTTATGATCTTGGTCAGCTCGTTCTTGGCGTCGTTTAAGTCCTTTATCTGACCCGTCATGTAATCGTATCTGGTCTTGACCTCGGCATATTCTTCAATAGCGCCAACGTTTACGGAACCCAGTGCGCGTAATTTGTTTCGGCACTCGGTCTGAGTCTGCACGGCGGCAGGTCTTTCTTCCTTTGTAAGCGCGGGATACTCAAGCTCCACTGCCGCAGCGCGTGTAAGCTCGTATTCGTCCCACAGATGAGAGGACAGCTTCTCGCTTTCCTCGCGTATGCGCTCAAGCTTTGTTTCGTTTGCCGTGTGATTGCGGAAAATAAGCTCCTTTTCGCTCATCTTGTCGCGTATCTTGGCTCTTATCTCGTTCAAGCGGCGTTCAAACTCAAAGCCGCCCTCCTCGCGCTCACGACGAAGTGCATTAAGCTGTGCCAGCTTGTCATCGCCCGTCTTTGCCTTCTCTCGGTTTTCGGATTGCTGTGCCTCGTATACCTTACGGGTCTTTTTGTGCTCCTCGATCTTTTCCAGGGTCGCTGTGATACCCTCGTTCACGGAAGCGATCCGCTCTGAAATACCCGAAAGCAGAGTGCGCTCGGTCTCGATGTCCTTTTGAGTATCGCTTATTTTGATGTAAAGGTCGATGAGCTCCTCGCCCAGAGCCGTCTTGCGGTCGGACAGCGCGTTGCGCTCAACCTCGCGGTCACTTCGGTACTCGGAGATCTCGGAGATCTGAGTATCAAGCTCCTTTTCTTTGGCGGTCAGAGCCGCAATATCCTCGTCGTAACGGCGGCTCATCTCGTCAAGAGCCTCGAAGTCACGGCGAAGCTTTTCTATGAGCGCGTTGTTTGCTTCAAGCTGTGCCGAAATACGGTCGCAATTGACAGTTTCCGCGTTCATCATCGTGCTCATGAGCTTTATCTTCTCGCTCATATCGAACACTGTATTTTCAGCATCGGAAATTTTACTTTCAAGCTGTGAAAGAACGACGTCAAGCTGATTTCTTTCCTTTTCGGCAGACGCAAGCTCGTTTTTGAGCTTTTCGATCTCGCCCGAGCGTGAGAGCATACCGCTGTCACGCTTTGCAGAGCCGCCCGTAAAGGAACCTCCCTGGTTTATCTGCTGACCGTCAAGGGTGACGGTCCTGACCTTATATCCCTGCGCCTTTGCCATAGCGGAGGCGTTGTCAATATTATCGAAAATGACCGTTCTGCCAAGCACGGAGGAAATTACGTTCTTGAATTTCCCGTCGCATTTTATAAGGCTGTCGGCAGTTCCAACGTACCCCTTGAATTTGGACGCTCCCTGAACTTCGCCGCTCTGTGTTGATGCCTTCATTGAGGTCAGAGGATAGAACGTCGCTCGTCCCGCGTTTGCGCTCTTGAGAGCAAACATTGCGTTCTTCGCGGTCTCCTCGTTCTCGACCACGATATTCTGGAGATTTGCTCCAAGCGCAGTCTCAATAGCAGTAATATACTGTGAATCGACCGAAATGAGCTTTGAAAGAGGTCCGTATATAGTACCACAAGCGGAACCTGTGCGATTGGTGATTTTGCCCTCGCCATACTGCTTCATAACGAAACGAACGGAGTTGCTGTACCCCTCAAAATGCTCTTCCATTCGGCGCAACGCCTCGATGCGCTGGAACAGCGAATCGCAAGTTGCGCTCAAATGATTAAGCTTTGCGGTATCGCCCGCCCGCTTTGCCTGAAGCTCGCCCAGCTTTGCCTCGGCGGAATCACTTTCGGCCTTGTATCGGTCGATCTCTGCACGGTATTTATCCGCACCGTCCTTGGCGTTTGCGTACTTCTTTGCAAGGTCTGCCGAGGTCTTTTTATAGTTCTCTATCTCCTCGGAGATGGAATCGCTGCTGCCACTTTCGGTGTTCTTTGCGTTCTCTATGACCGAAATACGCACGCGCACGTCGGTGCGCTCGGCTTCAAGGACGCGCAGATCGTTAAGTGCCTGTGCGATCTTCTCCTCAAGCGCCTTTTCCTCGTCTGTGCACTTGGTCTGCTCGGCGGTCTTCCCGCCCTGCAGTCTTTTTATTTCCTCGATCTCACCTTCAAGTGCTGTAATATGCGCTTTCTTTGCCTCAATCTCGCCGTTTGACGCTTCGATCGACTGCTTTGCCGCCTCGATGGACTGCTCGGCGGTCTTGATCATTTCTTCGATGTGGAGAATATTGCTTTCGCCCACCTTGAAATCGCTGTCGTAGTCGTGATTTTCCGCAGTCTGAGCGCGAATCTGATCAAGGAGCTGTTCGGACTCCAGCTTGTTTGACTGGGAAGCCTCGAAAAGTTTGTCGTTCTGAAGTTCGAGTGACGTTATGGTGTCGTCCACGTTCTGCAGTTCAATAGAGCTGAGACGGCAGGCGGTCTCTGCCTCCTGCACCTCACCGCGCAAGCGCTCGGTGTCAAATAGCCAAAGCTGAACGTCCGCTTTCTTCTTGGTTTCGTAAAGGTCAAGATACTTTCTCGCCTTCGCGGACTCCTTTTCAAGAGGACCTACGCGGCCCTCAAGCTCGGAAAGAATGTCGTTTATGCGGAGCATATTGTCCTCGGTCGATGCCAGCTTTCTCTCCGCCTCGCTCTTTCGGTGGCGGTACTTGGCAATTCCCGAAGCGTCTTCAAAAATGCTTCTTCTCTCGTCACTCTTTCGTGAGATTATCTCGGCTATCTTACCCTGACCGATAATTGAATATCCGTCACGACCGATACCCGTGTTCATGAAAAGCTCGTAAATATCTTTTAAGCGCACGGGCTGGCGGTTAATAAAATACTCGCTTTCACCTGCTCGATAGTATCGGCGTGTAACGCTGACCTCATCGTAAGGACAGTCAAGTTTGCCCTCCTCGTCGGTGTTGTCAAAGGTAACGCAGACCTCGGCGTATCCCATGGGCTTTCTGCTGTCAGCACCGCCAAAGATGATATCCTCCATCTTACTGCCTCGCAGATTCTTTGAGGAAAGCTCGCCCAAAACCCATCTCATGGCATCGGAAATATTCGATTTTCCGCTTCCGTTAGGTCCTACGATGACCGTAGCCCCTCGCTCGAAAGTCAGCTTTGTTTTATCGGGAAAGGACTTGAAGCCCTGCAATTCAAGTGATTTTAAGTACACTGGGGATTTCCTCCGTTGCCTTCTATTTTAATTTTAATATTATACCCTAAAAGTGTGTCGATTTCATGAATTTTCACGGTATTTATGTCATTTTTTTCAAAATATTTTGCTCTTAAGCGCATAAGATTTCTTTTTTGCTGTCCCACCGCCTTAGACATGGCTCCCATGGGCACGAAAACGTCGACCTTTGCACCCTTGCAAAGCTTGTCCGACAGCCCGTCAAGCGCCTCGCAAATACGGTCAAAGAAGACCTCGCCCATGGCAAGCTCACCGATGGCGCTGTGGTTTGCGCCACCAACGACCTTTTCATCGCTTGCGAGATTTTCCGACGCACAGAGTCCGACCCTCAGGCATCTTACTCCCTCTCGATCGAAAATCTTCAGCACCTCTTTTACCCGCACGACCGCCTGGTCGTTTGAAATGGGGGTGTAGACACCCTGCTCGCACATGAGAGCAAGCTCGGTGTCGCAAAAAACGACCGTAGGGTAAACGCGCACCGCGTCAACGCCCATTTGGCAGAGCTTTTGCGCGGTATATATTTCGTCCTGCAAAGTCGACTCGGGCAGACCTATCATCATCTGTCCAACCAGCTCAAATCCGTATTCTTTTACAAGTGCGCAAGCCCGCTCGGCGCAAGCGCTGTCGTGACCTCTTTTGCAGGACAAAAGCACGTTCTCGCACATACTTTGGAGTCCAAGCTCGACGGCGGTGACACCGTGGGCTTTCAGTATGTCAAGTATCTCTCGGTCAATATAGTCGGGTCGTGTGGAAAGCCTTATACCGCTTACCTTTCCCAGCTCCACGTACCCTTTTGCAGCCCCCAGAAGATAGAGCATCAAGGAGCGGTCAATTCCCGTAAAGGAGCCACCGAAAAAGGCGATCTCCGCCTCTCTGTCACCAAGGGTCGAAAGTGCTGTTTCAATCTCCCCGACCACATTTTTTTCATCAAAATCATGGTGTCCCGAAATTGAACGCTGGTTGCAAAAAACGCAGTTATTGGGACAGCCCAAATGGGGTATAAAAATAGGTATGTTTGCGTGCTTTTGCGGTTTCATTTCGGTCTCCTTTCGCAATTTTTCATGTGGTTTAAAAAGAGTTTTTGCCGGGCATACGCCCGGCGTTATGTTTTGAAATTTATTCTCCGAAGAGCTTTATAGCCTCGGCTGCGGCAAGCTGTTCCGCCTGTCGCTTTGATCGCCCGATACCCCGTCCTATTACGTTGCTGTTAAGCCGTGCCTCAACCTCAAAGCGCTTATCATGGTCGGGGCCACTCTCTCCTACCGTCACGTACTCAAGCTTTTCGCCTTCAGCCTGTTGAACTATCTGCTGCAAAAGTGTCTTGTAATCCTTGTGTATTCCGTCGTTCTCAAACTGTCTCAGTTCCGATATTATAAAGGGCAGAACGAATCTGGAAACCATGTTTTTTCCATACTTTCCCGCGTCAAGATAGACTGCCGCCAGCACCGCCTCAAATGCGTCTGCCGTAATGGATTTGCGCTCACGGCCGTTATTTTTTTCCTCGCCGCGACCGAGGAGCAAATAGCTTCCAAGGTCAATTTCACGGGCAAACTTTGACAGCGCGTCCTCGCAGACCACCGCGGCGCGCATTTTGGTAAGCTCGCCCTCGGGCCGTCTTGAATAATGTCCGTAAAGGTACTCGCTGACAATAACGGAAAGCACCGAATCCCCGAGGAATTCAAGTCTCTCGTTACATTCGCACTCGCATTTTTTCAGTCTCAGTTCATTTGAATAAGAGGAATGGGTCAGCGCCGTGTCAAGTATAGAAATATCGTTGAACGTATATCCAAGCGCCGCCTCAAGTCCTTTTTTATCGTAAGGTTTTTCCTGCATTTTTATCTCCAAATCATTCGGCTTCAATTTCTGTTTCGCCGCTCTTTTTGAGTTGCGCGATCTCGTCCGCGGTCTTGTGGCAAACGCCCGACTGTGCAAAGCTTACAGCTTGCTTTATAGCGCTTGCAAACGCTTTTGCCTTTGAGTTTCCGTGGGCCTTGATAACGGGCCGGCGAAGTCCGAGGAATGGCGCTCCGCCGTACTCGGAGGAATCGAATTTCTTCTTCATCGTTCCAAGCTGTTTTTTAACGAGCAGAGCGGAAAGCTTGGTCTTTGTGCTTGCCATGAAAACTTCCTTGAGTGAACCGAGCAAAAGTTTGCCCATTCCCTCAATGGTCTTGATTAAGATATTGCCCGTAAAGCCGTCTGTTACGATAACATCGCAGGTATCGGCGGTCAGGCTGGTACCTTCGATATTGCCCACAAAATTAATATTTTCGTTCTTTGAAAGAAGCTTATGAGCCGCAATTTGCAGCTCTGTGCCCTTGCAATCCTCGCTGCCGTTATTGAGCAGACCGACGCGGGGATTTTCGATCCCGAAAACAGACTTCATGTAGATCGAGCCCATTGTGGCAAAGGTGTCAAGATACTCGGGCTCCACTACCGCGTTTGCACCTGAATCCAGCAGCAAAACGGGGTTCTGCAGGGGAAGAACGGTACCAATACCCGCGCGCTTAACTCCTTTTATACGGCGCACAATAAGGGTGGCGCAGGTAAACAGCGCACCTGTATTTCCCGTGCTGACAAAAGCGTCACCCTGACCGTCGGCAAGAGCCCGCAAGCCCTTTACCATTGAGCTTTCGGTCTTTTTACGGACTACCATCAAAGGGTCGTCAGTCATCTCCACCGTTTCCTTTGCGTCAAGTATTTCAAAGCGGCTGATGTCAAGCTTTTCCTCGTCGGCAACGCGCTCAATTTGGTCTTTATCCCCCACCAAAAGCAGGTCTGCGCCCGTTTCTTCGTATGCTTGGCAAGCGCCTTTCACAAGCTCAAGGGGGGCATTGTCGCCACCCATAACGTCAACGATTATCTTCATAGCTTTTGACCCGCCCTTTTTAGATAAGGGCTTTCCTTTCAAAAAACTTTATACCAAAATATCCGAGCGGCAGATGCCGTCGACAATTTCAAGAGAACGGGCGGCAAGCGCCTCGTTTTTGGCAGTCTTTCCGCCCTTGACTTTGTAACCAAGAGGCTCGATTATACCGAAATTTGCATTCATGGGCTGGAATTTGCCTGTGCTGCCGCGGCTTACGTAAGCCGCCATTGCGCCTATCATGGTAGTCTCGGGGAAGACCAGCGGATCTTTTCCGAGTGCTGCCAGAGCGGCATTGACACCCGCCACAAATCCCGAGCCCGCCGACTCGACGTAGCCCTCAACTCCCGTCATCTGCCCTGCAAAATAGAGCTCTGGCTTCTTTTGGAGCTGATATCTTTCATTGAGCACTCCGGGGGAGTTTAAAAAGGTGTTTCTGTGCATGACGCCGTACCGCAAGAACTGCGCGTTCTCAAGTCCGGGTATCATGCGAAATACTCTTCTCTGCTCCTCGAATGCCAGGTGGGTCTGGAAGCCCACAAGGTTGAACATCGTGCCCTCAACGTTTTCTTTTCTGAGCTGTACCACGGCATAGGACTCCTCGCCCGTTCTGGGGTCTACAAGCCCTACGGGCTTGAGAGGTCCGAAAAGAAGTGTGTCATGTCCGCGCTTTGCCATGACCTCAACGGGCATACAGCCCTCAAAAACGGTCAGGTCCTTCTGACTTTCACGGTCAAAATCCTTCAGCTCCGCCTCACGGGCACTCACAAGTGCTTCATAGAAGGCATCGTACTGCTCGCGTGTCATGGGGCAGTTGATGTAGTCGGGATCACCCTTGTCGTATCGGGACGCAAAAAACGCCGTTTCCATGTCAATAGATTCAAAATCAACTATAGGTGCCGCCGCATCAAAGAAATGGAGTCCCCTGCAGCCCAAAGTCTCGGATATATACCGAGCCAGCGCGTCCGAGGTAAGCGGACCGCTTGCGATAACGGTTATTCCCTCCTCGGGACACGTCATTTCCTTTGAAATGACCTCAATATCGGGGTGACTTCTTATCTTTTCGGTGACGTAAGCGGAAAATTTTTCCCTATCCACCGCTAAAGCAGATCCTGCAGGAACGCGCGTTGCGTCCGCCGCCTCCATTATCAGCGAGCCCATGCGGCGAAGCTCCTCTTTGAGCAGACCTACTGCATTTGAGGTGCAGTCAGAACGCAGAGAATTTGAGCAAACAAGCTCCGCAAATCCCTCGTTGTGATGCGCGGGTGTAAATTTTTCGGGTTTCATTTCAAAAAGACGAACGTGTGCTCCAAGCTTTGCCGCCTGCCACGCCGCCTCGCTGCCCGCAAGACCCGCGCCGATTATATTAACGGTAGGTTTCATCATTCTTCGCTTTCGATGTCCTCTGCCTCTCTCTTATAGCCACAGTCCTTGTCGTGGCAGATAAGGAGCTTCTTGCCCTTTTTCTTAAAGAGCATCTTACCGCAGTCGGGACATTTTTCGTCCGTGGGCATATCCCAGGAGGAGAACTTACATTCGGGATACTTTTCACAGCTGAAGAACATGGTACGGCGGCGTCCGTACTTGGTCACGATCTTGCCTCCGCAATCGGGGCAAGCAACGCCGATATCTCTTGTCTTCTGCTTTGTAAAATCACATTCGGGATAACGGCTGCAAGCAAGGAAGCTGCCAAAGCGTCCGTTGCGGACCACCATATCGGCGCCGCACTTTTCGCACTTGCAGTCGGCTACTATCTCTTTCTTCTCCTCGACCTTTTCGGGAGCAACCAAAGGCTTGGTGTTACGGCACTTGGGATATGCGGGACATGCGGCAAACTTTCCAAACTTACCCGATTTGATAATCATTTTTGAGCCGCACTTGTCGCAGATTATATCCGTTTCCTCAACGGGAAGCTCGTACTGATTTTCCTTGATCGTTTCTTCGGCTCTTGCAAGCTTCTCGGCAAAATCGCGATAAAACTCGTCAAGAACGGACTTCATCTCGGTCATACCGTTCTCGATGCGGTCAAGGTCGTCTTCCATTTCAGCCGTAAACTTGTAGTCAACGATCTCGGGGAACTGCTCGCACATGAGGCGGTTGGTCACCTCACCCAAGGGTGTGGGAATGAGGGACTTGCCGTCTCTTGCAACGTAATTTCTTGCAAGGATAGTGGTGATAATGGGAGTATAGGTAGAGGGACGTCCGATCCCCTTTTCTTCAAGGAATTTGATGAGGGACGCCTCGGTATATCTTGCGGGGGGCTCGGTGAAGTGGCGTGCGGGATCGATCTTGTCGCCCTTTAGCGTCTCACCCTTCTTTATCTCGGGCAAACAAAGATTTTCCATTTCCTCATCGCCGTCACGGTGACGCTTCTCCTCCTCGCTCTCATTGTAAACGACCATGTAGCCGGGGAAGGTCACGGTATATCCGCTGGTCTTGAAAATGTAGGAAGCACACTCAAACTCTGCAACTACTGTATTCAGCTCCGCGCTCTCCATCTGGCTGGCAACGAAGCGCTCCCAGATAAGCTTATAGAGCTTGAACTGGTCGGGAGTGAGGTACTTCTTTATCTTTGAAGGCTCAATTGTGACGTCGGAAGGACGGATAGCCTCGTGTGCGTCCTGAGAGTTGGAGTTGGACTTATAAACGTGAGGTGTTGCGGGGTAATATTCCTTCCCGAACTTCTCCGTGATATAGCTCTTTGCCGCCTCCTGTGCGTCGGAGGAAATGCGGAGAGAGTCGGTTCTCATGTAGGTGATAAGACCCTGCACACCGCCGTTCTCGGAGCCGATATTGATACCCTCGTAAAGCTCCTGCGCAACCTTCATGATACGCGCGGACTGGAATCCAAGCTTCTTTGAAGCTTCCTGCTGCATGGTAGAAGTTGTAAAGGGAGGGGTGGCGTTTCTGCGTCTCGTCGCACGTTTTACGGAACGAGTGTTAAAGGTCTTTCCTTCGATAGCATCAAGGATCTTCTTGGCTTCGCTTTCCGACGCTGGCTTGATCTTGCCCTTCTCGTCACCGTAGAACGCCGCCTTGAAGCTTCTGCCGTCCTCGGAGGACAAAAGCGCGTCGATAGTCCAATATTCAACGGGCACGAACGCCTTGATCTCCTCCTCGCGCTCCACGATTATCCTCGTAGCCACCGACTGAACCCTTCCCGCGCTGAGACCGCTCTTTACACTCTTCCAGAGCAGAGGGGACAGTTTATAACCCACGATTCGGTCAAGAATTCTTCTTGCCTGCTGGGAGTTCACCAGATCCATGTCGATATTGCGGGGATTCTTTATCGCCGCCTTAATAGCGGTCTTTGTAATCTCGTTAAATGTTACTCTGCGGGTCTTTTCCACAGGGATCCCGAGTGCGTTCGCAAGATGCCAGGAAATTGCCTCGCCCTCACGGTCAGGGTCGGTCGCGAGAAACACTTTATTTGCGTTCTTTGCGTCCTTTTTGATGCTCTTGATAAGGTCGCCCTTACCTCTGATGTTGATGTAGTGTGCCTCAAAGCCTCCCTCGATGTCAACGCCCAGCGTGCTCTTGGGAAGGTCGCGCACGTGACCCTTTGATGCTATAACTTTATAATTTGAGCCAAGGTAACCTTTTATTGTGTTAGCCTTTGACGGAGATTCAACGATCACGAGATTTGCCATTGAATGTAAGTTCCTTTCTTTACGTTGGTCAGTTTTTCAGATAATATCCTCCGGGAAGCGAGCTTACGGCACCCTTTATTTCAAGAAAAGTGAGTGCGCTCATGGCTTCTGCCGGAGTTTTGCAGACCGCCAATACCTCGTCAAAGGAGACGGGTCTGCCGTCGGGGATAGCCCCAAAAATATCCCTGTATTTTTCGGGGAGTGAATCGAGCATCTTTGTGTCGGTCACAGCCTCCAAGGGCTTGGTTGCAGACGAGGCGACCGCCGCAAGGGTCTCGAGCTTTTGCGTTTGCTTTGGAGCCGCTTCACGCTTCACGGGCGCTCTGCGCACAGGAACAGTTGTTTCGTCCCGATCTACACCAAAGCACACGCCGTACTGCGAAAGAACCTTGTCGCTGACGGACGAACGGGTCTTTCCGTATGAAAGTCTTGCGAAATTCAGCTTATTTGCATGATAAAGTGAGTAACGATCTAAAATATCCGATGCTTCAAGCACAAGATCGGCACCGTTACGCAAAAGAGAGTTGGTACCGCTTGCATTTACCGCGTTGATATTTCCCGGAAGTGCAAAAAGGTCTTTGCCCTGCTCCAAGGCAAGTTCTGCGGTTATAAGCGCTCCGCTTCGCATATCGCCCTCAATCACCAAAGTTCCCATACTGATTCCGCTTATGATTCGGTTTCTCTGCGGAAAATGGTGACCTTCCGGTCTTGAGGTGGGCGGATATTCGGAGACCACCGCACCGCGCTCGATTATCTTTCTGTAAAGAGTCACGTGCTCAGGCGGATAGATAACGTCAACTCCGCTGCCCAGCACGGCGATAGTGGTCTCACCTGCTGCAAGTGCGGCGCACGCCGCCACGGAATCCACGCCTAAAGCCATTCCGCTGACGATGCAAACACCGGCAGACGCCAGCTCGTATGCTATTTTATACCCTGCGCTCTTTCCGTATTCGCTCATGGTTCGAGTTCCGACAACCGACACGGAAACACGCTTTGAAAGATCGGGCATTCTGCCTCTGTAATAGAGCACTGCAGGCGGGTCCTTAAGACGTCGAAGTCCCGCGGGATAAAGCTCGCTTTTATAGGTGAGAATACCTATGCGGAGCTTGGTGCAGTAGTCGCTTATTGCCAGCGCCTCATCAAGATTTTTGTCGGAAAGTGCTTCCTGCAACGCTTCGGGCATCTCCGTATCAAAAAGCTCCTCAGGGTCCGCGCGAAAGATCTCGAAGGCGTCCGAATATCTTTCCATAAGATACGGAAGATAGCGGTTTCCCGCGCCCAGCCTTTGCGCCAGCCATATCCAATACAGCGTTCCGTCTCTCATTTTAAAAACTCCTTAAAGTTTTGATATCTCCCACATGCAAATGGATGCCGCCACCCCTGCGTTTAAGGATTCGGCGCCGCCGCACATGGGTATAAATACGGTCTCTACGCAAGCGGAGATAAGGTCGCTTGAAATTCCGTGACCCTCGTTTCCGATGACGAAAACGTCGGTCGATTTCAGTTCAAAATCGCCCAATTTAAGCGAATCGCGGTGCAAGGCGGTAGCAAACACCCGCCGCCCGTCTGCTTTGAGAGCCTTTATCGACGAGCAAAGGTCGGAGCAGACGGTCATATTTTTGCGGAACACCGCTCCCATGGCACCTCGGAGCGTCTTCGGGCTGAATACGTCGGCACAGTCCGAGCTTAAAATAACGTGGTCGATGCCAAAAGCATCGGCGCATCGAAGGATAGTTCCAAGGTTTCCTGGATCTCTTACCGACTCGAGGATCAGAGCCTTGCCGCTCACGTCTTTTCCTTCTATTTTATCAGTTTTTTTGAAGTTGTCAACATATTTTGAGACGCAAATTATCCCTTCGGGGGATTTTTCGCAGGAAATTTTGTCAAAAGCCGAGTCGCCAAGCAATATAAACGGACCGACGCGCCCGAGATTTTCTGCAATTTCGGGGTGTCCTTCAAGGCTTGACACGACCCTTTCTTTTGCGCTTTCCCTCACAAAAACTTGTTCAATTTCAGCCCCGCATTTCACCGCCTCGCAAAAAAGCTTAATACCGTCAAAGCGGAAAAGACGGGCCGCATCGCGGTGCTTTTTATCCGCCAATTTGCCCACTTTTACAAGCTGTGGATTGGCTCTTGAAGTGATGATCTCGGGAGAAAAGCTGATGTTTATCGGCATTTTTATACCTCTCCAAATTCAAGAAAAAACCCGGTAAAACCGGGTTTTTTGGTAATTATTTTGCAGCTTTAGCTTTTTCTGCGAGAGCGGCAAATGCTTCCTTATCGGACACTGCCAGCTCAGAGAGCATCTTACGGTTGAGGTCGATGCCTGCAACCTTGAGGCCGTGCATGAATGTAGAATAGTTCATGCCGCAAACCTTTGCCTGCGCGGAGATACGAGCGATCCAGAGTCTTCTGAAATCTCTCTTCTTCATCTTACGGCCGGCAAATGCGTAGTTACCGCTCTTCATTACGGCCTGCTTAGCCATCTTGAAGTGCTTGCTCTTTGCGCCCCAGTAGCCCTTTGCTTCCTTCAGGATCTTATTTCTTCTCTTGCGCGTCATCATAGCGCCCTTAATTCTTGCCATTTTTTCTTTCCTCCTAAGTTCTTGTTACGGTCGTCTCTTACTTCTGGATAAGAGCTCTGATGTTTGCTGTCATAGCGGGGCTGAGATAGGAGCTGCCGCGAAGGAATCTCTTACGCTTTGCAGTCTTGAGGCCCAGGTTATGACGGTGCTGGCTGTGGTTGTGCTTAACCTTTCCGCTTCCCGTAACCGAGAATCTTTTAGCGGATGCTTTATGTGTCTTGATCTTTCCCATTTTCATATCTCCTTTTCAAATGAAATCTATTATCATTTCCGACTTTCGCACCGAAGGTGCCGTCGAGTATGAACGAAATTAATTGCCTTATTTAGCAGGCTTGAGAGGTACCACGATCATGCTCATGAATCTGCCTTCCGTTGAAGGCTTCTTGTCAACCGTTCCCACTTCCTCAAGATAGGTAGCGAAGCGCTCCAGAATCTCGCGTCCGATCTCCATGTGGCTCATCTCACGTCCTCTGAACTTGACAACGGCTCTTACCTTGTTGCCCTGAGACAGGAACTTCTTTGCGTGATTTGCCTTGGTCTCAAAATCGTGGGTGTCGATTCGGCAGGAAAGCTGTACTTCCTTCAGCTCCGACGTCTGCTGCTTCTTCTTTGCTTCTTTTTCCCTCTTCTCACGATCGAAGCGGTACTTACCGAAATCCATGATGCGGCATACGGGGGGAGTCGCCTTTGCTGCCATCATAACAAGGTCAAGTCCCTTTTCATAAGCCATTTCAAGGGCTTGGATGCTTGACATGATGCCCAGCTGCTCGCCGTCCTCACCTACGAGGCGTATCTCCTTTTCTTGAATGTCCTCATTGACAAGCGTGTCTTTCTCTTTAGCGCTGATAAATATGCACCTCCAAAATAAAATTTCGCACAAAAAAGTGCGGAAAAGAAATTCTTCTCCCGCACACAGACAGACCGAGCACTGCTCGGACAAGTTATCTGCACCTGCTCACCTTTGCGGCAGGGCGAGAACGAAGAACGTTCTGCTTCTTTTCTCACGTGATTATACCACGGTGCAGTCCGTTTGTCAACCCCTTTGAGAAAAATATTTTTCTCTTTTTTTCGTCCCGACCTTATGGAAAAAATGCACAAATCGACCAACCCTTTGATATTACTGAGTTTTGCGCTACAAGGGATCAAATTTTTTCCTTTTAAAGTGACAAAAAGCGCAATTTTGAGCGGATAAAATCGTCCTTTTTGACAATTTACAAAGCACTTTTTTCGTGCTATAATTTTTATCGTAACGCACGGCGTCACCTATTCAGGCGGAGTATCAATCTCATGATACCAAACCAGCCTGCAGGTCACAGTCCGTGCTTTTTTCTTTGCTATATTATTAAATTGTAAATAAATATCCGAAACTATGGAAATTCCGCAAAAGTTGTGCTATAATGTAATGTAATATGCGATTCTGCGCCCCAAATCGGGTGCAAAAGCTACAAATGAAAGGTTTTTATTACGTAAATTCAAATGGCTATCATCGAAAAGATCGAAAATTTTACACTTCCCGTCGTTCCCCTGCGAGGGGTGGTTGCGTTTCCGGGCGTAACACTCAATTTTGAATGCAAGGATTCCCTTGGCGCATCTGCGGTAACGGCGGCTGCTGCCACCGATTCCTTCGTTATACTTCTGACCCGGAAGGATCCCACAGCGGCGGAAGAAGACAAGGACGCATTTTTCTCCGTGGGCGTTCTCTCAAAGATCAGACAGACGGTCAAAAACTCAGACGGCGGAACTCGCGTTATCGCCGAGGGTCTCTGCCGCTGTCAGATTCTTAACATGCGCGGTTTTGCCGACTACATTATGGCAGACGTGCTGTGCAAGACTATCAATTCCACCGAAAACGTAAGCGTAAAAGGTCAGGCTTATGTCAGAGAGGCCATCAATTTATTGGACACCCTCACCGAATTTTTGCCCGCACCCGCTTCCGAACTGAAAATAAAAGCACAGAGCATCAAGAATCCCGGTATGCTTGCTGACTTTATTGCGGCAAATATGCTTGTGCGCTACGAGGACAAGCAGCAGGTGCTTGACGTGTTCGAGCCCATGAAGCGGATGAGAACCCTGCTCAACCTTATGGAGAGCGAGATCGACGTTCTCGAATGTGAGAAAGAGATACACCAGACCGTCCGCGCAAGACTCAACAGAAATCAGAAGGAATACTATCTGCGGGAACAGATGAAGGTCATTCAGGAGGAGCTTGGCGGCGAAGGAACGGAAGCCGACGAATATTTTGACAAGATAATGGCGGCAAAGCTGCCAAAGGAAGTTGAAGAAAAGCTTCTCAAAGAAAACGAGAGAATGGCGAAAATGCCCTTCGGCTCCGCCGAGTCGGGCGTTATCCGCACCTATCTCGACACTTGTCTTGAGCTTCCTTGGATAAAGTCCACACGTGACCGCGTAAACGTGGCGGCGGCGCAAAAACGCCTTGACGCAGATCACTACGGTCTTGAAAAGGTAAAGACGAGAATTCTCGAGTATCTTGCGGTAAAGCAGCTGAATCCCGAGCTTAAAAATCAGATCATCTGTCTCGTAGGACCTCCCGGCGTCGGTAAGACCTCGGTGGGCGCATCTATTGCGCAGGCAATGAACCGCAGATACGTTCGCGTTTCCCTTGGCGGCGTCCGCGACGAGGCTGACATCAGAGGTCACAGAAAGACCTACATCGGCGCTATGCCCGGCCGTATTATGGCGGCAATGGCGCAGGCGAAGGTGAAAAATCCGCTTATTCTTCTTGACGAGATCGACAAGCTTACCGCGGATTCTCACGGCGACCCCGCCTCTGCTCTGCTTGAGGTCCTTGACGGCGAGCAGAACCACACGTTCCGCGATCATTTTGTGGAGCTTCCTTTCGATCTTTCCGAATGTTTGTTCATAGCCACGGCAAATACTCTTGATACGGTACCAAAGCCCCTTATCGACCGAATGGAGATAATCGAGCTTTCAACTTATACCCCCGCCGAAAAGTTGGCGATCGCAAAGCGCCACTTGGTGACAAAGCAGCTGGCGCGTCACGGGCTTACTAAAAAACAGCTTTCCATTGCAGACAGCGCCATTTCCGAGATTATCGAGTACTATACCCGTGAGGCGGGTGTCCGAAATCTTGAACGTAAGATCGGCGAGCTTTGCAGAAAAGCCGCAAAGCGCATAATTGAGAACGGCGACGGGATAATAAAGGTAAAGCAGGCAAACGTTGCCGACCTTCTCGGTCCGAGAAAACTCTACCCCGACACAGTAGCCAAGGAAAACGAGGTTGGCACCGTAAACGGACTTGCCTACACGTCGGTTGGCGGCGATCTGCTGAAAATTGAAGCCTCCGTACTTGAGGGAAGCGGAAAGATCGAGCTGACGGGCTCTCTTGGGGACGTGATGAAGGAATCCGCACAGATAGCGGTAAGCTACGTGCGCTCTCTTGCAAACTCCGAAGAGTACAAATTCGAACCCGACTTCTACAAAACCAAAGACATACATATCCATTGTCCCGAGGGGGCTGTTCCAAAGGACGGTCCTTCCGCGGGCGTTACCATGACCACCGCCCTTGTGAGCGCGCTGACCGGAATTCCCGTGCGAAGTGACGTAGCAATGACGGGTGAAATCACCCTGCGCGGCCGCGTTCTTCCCATCGGAGGTCTGAAGGAAAAGACCATGGCGGCATACACCGCGGGCGTAAAAACCGTATGCATTCCTGCCGACAACTTAAAGGATTTGGAGGACATTGACCCAACGGCTCGTGAAAATCTCAACTTCGTTCCATGCAAGAGCATAAGCGACGTTTTAAGTCAGGCACTTGCCAAATAAAAAGAAAAACAGGAGACGACATGGCGCTCAACACACAAAACGTAAATCTGAAAATTTCCGCGGGGCGCATCAATCAGTTTCCCCGTGACCCGATTCCCCAGGTCGCCTTTTCGGGACGGTCAAACGTAGGAAAAAGCTCGCTTATTAACACCATGCTTTCGCGCAAAAGCTTGGCGAGAGTCAGCTCCGCCCCGGGAAAGACCATAACTATCAATTTCTACGAGATCGACAAGAAGCTGTTCTTTTGCGACCTTCCCGGCTACGGCTACGCAAAGCGTACCTTTGCAGACAAAGAGGTCTGGTCGGCGCTCACCGACGGGTATTTTACGAACAACCCAAATATCGACCTGCTGTCTCTCGTGGTACAGCTTATTGACAGTCGTTGCGGAATTACAAAGGACGACGCCATGATGCTCTCTTTTCTGGCCGAATCGGGAATTCCCTTTGTGGTGGTTGCTACCAAATGCGACAAGCTCAACGCCACCGAACGCAAGAAAAATCTGGCGGCGTTACGAGATAGCGAGCTTATTCCGCCTCAGGTCAGCATAATTCCTTTTTCTTCCCTCAAAGGCGAGGGCAAAGCCGAGCTTTGGCGCGAGATCGCGCTCCACACCGATATCAAGCTTTAATTTCGGAGGCCAAAAATTGCTTTTTAATATTTTAGGTGGCGGACGAGAGGGACTTATAACCGCCCTGCTCTGCCTGCCTGTTATCCTTTTTTCCCTGTCCTTCCACGAGGCGGCTCACGGCTACGTTGCCTGCAAGTTGGGCGACCCCACCGCCCGTAACCTGGGCAGACTTACGCTAAATCCAATAAAACACCTTGACCCCTTTGGGGCTCTTGCCATGCTATTGATCGGATTTGGGTGGGCAAAGCCCGTGCCGATCGTAGCAAGAAATTTTAAAAATCCCCGCTGGGGTATGGGAATCTCCGCTATCGCGGGACCCGTGTCAAACCTGCTACTCGGGCTCTGCGGCTGCGTGCTTTTTTCCGCCGCCTCTGCCGCTTGGAGTCTTGACATTTATATGGCGCAGATAACGGGACAAGAAACGCCCATTATAAAATGGTGTCTGCTCAATTTAGCATACATCTTCACCTATATGAACTTCGCCTTGATGGCGTTCAATCTTATTCCCATTCCGCCCTTTGACGGCTCGCGCTTTGCCTACCTCTTGCTGCCAAGCAAATGGTATTTCAAGGTGATGAAACACGAGCAGACCCTGATGATAATAATCATCGTTGGATTTTTAGCTCTTTCCCGCGCGGGATTCAGCCCCGTGGGGTTTGTTGCGGGCGGTCTTATGGACCTTATCTGCGACCCATTAACAGAGCTTTTTGGAAAAATACTTTAAAAAATCGGTGAAAGGAGACCCAAATGGAGTCAATCACCTACCGACTGGACAGCTTTGAGGGTCCCCTGGACCTTCTGCTTACGCTGATCGACAAGAATAAGGTCAGCATAGCCGACATTCCCATCGCACTTATTTGCGACCAGTACATGGAATATATAAAAGAGGCACAGCACCTTGACATGGAGGTCGCCGCCGAATTTATCGTCATGGCAAGCGAGCTTATGCTGATCAAAAGCAAGCTTCTCCTGCCCCGTCCCGAGAACGAGGAAGAGGATCCCCGCGCAGCACTTGCTGATGCCCTGCTCCGCTACAAGCAGGCAAAGGAAGCAGCGCAGAAAATGAATGCCCTTTACGCAGTTTACAGCAACAGAATGATAAAGGACACCGACGAGATATCCCCGGACAGGAAGTTCGTGGCAGATCAAGAGGCTATCACCCTTTACTCGGCAATAAAAAGAGTTATTGCTCTCAATTCCGCCATGGAGCGTGCCGAAAAGACTCACTTCACCCCCCTGATTCAAAAGCCTATCGTTTCGGTAGAGTTAAAGATAATTGGCATACTTGAAAGGATGTCCAAAAAGCCCACTTCAACTTTGGGCGAGCTTTTGGCGGGTGCCCAGTCGAGAGCCGACCTTGTGGCAGCGTTTATCGGAATTTTGGAGCTTGTAAAGGTACGGCGCGTGCTGATCGCGGACGAGGGAAAAGACGAATACGGAGCGGATACCGTTCTGACTCTCAACCCCGACGTTGACGACAGTGCGGTAAACGTAAGTATAGATTAGTTTAAGAGGTAATCATGGACGAATCACCAAAGAACAGTATAACCGAGCTTGAAGCCGCAATTGAAGCTATTCTCTACGCGGCAGGCCACTCGGTATCCTACGCAAAGCTCTCGGAGGTCCTGGGACTGCAAGTACGTGAGTTAAAGCAGCTCATATCCCACATGAGCGAAAAATACAACGGAGAGAACAGTAAGCGCGGAATTTCTCTTATGATGTTCGACGACGGCTGTCAGTTTTGCACAAAGGAAATTTTCGCGCCGTACATACGCGAGGCACTCGGCATACGCCGAGGCGGCAATCTTTCCGCTTCCTCTATGGAGGTTCTGGCTATCGTGGCTTACAACCAGCCCGTCACCCGCTCATACGTTGACACGGTGCGCGGTGTTGACAGCGCTTACGCCATGAATTCTCTTATCGACAAGGAGTTAATTGAAGCCGTGGGACGTCTTGACGCTCCCGGCAGACCTATGCTCTACGGAACGACGGACAATTTCCTGCGCGTTTTCGGAATCAATTCCGTATCAGAGCTTCCCGAGGTCGAACCAATCAAGGTCGAGGGCGAAGCGTCTGGCGAGGTGGCAGTGAGCGAACAGCTTTCCCTCGATATAGTACAGCCCGAGCCCGTACCCCAGGAGGAAATCCCCGCTGAGGAATAATTTTACTGAAAAGGGTCAAAATAAGCGAGAGGAGGAGATCTATTATCCATGCTTGCATTGAAGATAATTTTGGGAATACTCCTTTTTCTCGTCCTTGTCCTTTTTCTGCGAGTAAAAATTTCGGTCATATCCGACGGTGGCGACACAAAGCTGCTTTTACGGATACTGGGAATCCCCATAAAGCTTTACCCCGCAAAGCAAAAAAAACAAAAGATACGGCTTTCGGACTACACCCCACGCGGTCTTCGCCGAGCGCAAAGAAAAAAGGACAAGCAAGCGCTCAAAGAAGCAAAAAGGAAGAAACCGCAGGAATCCGAAAAAGAAAAAGCGCCGCTTTCCGAAACAGTGTCAACGATCACAACGCTTGCAAAAAAGATAATCTCAAAGTTCTTCCGACATCTGCAGATAGACGTTGCAAGGATACGCATTGTCGTCGGAACTCCCGACGCGGCAAAGACTGCCATTCTTTACGGTGCGGTCTGTCAAGGCGTAGCCTATCTTTGCGAAGTGCTTGATCGGGTAACGAATGTCAAAAAAACGAAAAAGACCGAGGTATCGGTCACATCCGACTTTTTGTCGGGCAAAACACAGGCGGATATCGACATATCCTTTTCCCTGACCGTATGGCAGGCGCTTGATATACTTATCGGCGCTGTCTTCGAATTTATAAAAAATAAAGCCAATACAAACAAAAACCGCGTGAAAGGAACTGATAAAAATGGCTGAATCAAAAATTTCCGAAGTAATAGCTACTTCCCTTGAAAGTCTCCGTTCAATGGTCGATGCAAACACGGTCATCGGCTCTCCCATAAACACCGAAAGCGGAACGACCATAATCCCCATTTCAAAGATCTCCATGGGATTTGCCTCGGGCGGTGTTGACTACAACAGCCGTGAGACCGACTCAAAGACCTCCCGTCCTCAGAACTTCGGTGGCGGAGGCGGAACGGGTCTCAGCATCTCTCCCGTGGGCTTCCTTACGGTCGATAAGTTCGGAGAGGTAGGCATGATAACTCTTGAGGGCGCGTCCGCATCGGGTCTTGACCAGATCGGAGACCTGCTTGAGCGCACTCCCGACCTCATTGAAAAATTCAAAGCCGTATTCAAGAAAAACAAGTAATAAATTCCTCTTCAAGGCATAAAATTTACCAATTACGATTGGGGGTTTTGTGCCTTTGAGAAATTTTAGATTTTTACGCACGATATCGTTGCTTTTGACGCTGCTGTTTGTTCTTGTCCTGCCCACGCAGGCCCTTTCCCTGTCCGCGCATAGCGCTATTCTTATGGACGCACGGGACGGGAAAATCCTGTATGAAAAGGACGCGGATACACAGCGTCCAATGGCGAGCACAACGAAGATTATGACGGCGCTTGTGGCTCTTGAAAACTGCGACGTAAACGAAATTATTGACATACCCGACGAGGCTGTGGGCGTTGAAGGCTCGTCTATCTATCTGCAAAAGGGCGAGCGCATGACACTCCTTGAGCTTCTTTACGCGCTGTTGCTTCAAAGTGCCAACGATGCCGCGGTGGCAATAGCCGTTGGCGTTGGCGGAAGCGTGGTAAATTTTGCGTCCATGATGAATGAAAAGGCACTCGAGCTTGGTCTCACATCGACACACTTTGAAAACCCCAACGGACTTGATGCCCAGGGGCACGTAACGACTGCCCGAGAGCTTGCGATCCTGACTGCAGAAGCGCTGAAAAATCCGACATTTGCAGAGATAGTTTCCACCTACAAAAGGAAGATATCGGGCCCCGATGGCGGCGTTCGGCTTGTGGTCAACCACAACAAGCTTCTGAATATGTACGACGGCTGCGTGGGCGTAAAAACGGGCTTTACAAAGAAAAGCGGCAGGTGCCTCGTGAGTGCCGCGTGCCGTGAATCGCTTACTCTCGTTGCCGTGACACTTTCAGCCCCCGACGATTGGCGGGACCATACGGCTCTGCTGGATTACGGCTATGAAAATTACTGTTGCGAAATTCTTTGCGACGAGGGCGGTTTTATTGAAACTTTGCCCGTTGTAGGCGGCGTGCAAGATTCCCTGCTCTGCGTAAACTGTGATTACGTTGCGGCGACTTTACCCAGGGATCACGGGGAGATAAAAGCCGATATTCAGCTTCCTTCAATGGTCTACGCGCCCGTTAACGCGGGAGATATCGTCGGACACGTCAGCTACATATGCGACGGCAAGGTTATCGGCGAGACAGACATCAAGGCGGGCTACGACATAGAACAGATAAAATACAAGAAAAATTTTTGGCAGAAGGTGTGGGATTTTATCACGGGAATATTCTCCTGAACCACATATAGGAAATGGAAAAAATCAGACTTCAGAAATTCTTTACGGACGCGGGAATAATGTCCCGCCGTGCCGCAGAAAAAGAAATTGCCGGCGGTCGCGTGCGGGTAAACGGAATCACCGCACAGGTGGGCGACAAAGTCGATCCCGAGCTTGACGTGGTCGAGTACAAGGGCAAGGTGATCTCTTACCGAAAGGGCGAATTCACCTACATAATGCTGAACAAGCCCGTAGGCTGCGTGACTACCGCCGACGACGAAAAGGGCAGAAAAAACGTAGTGGAGCTTGTGTCAGCTCTGGGAAAACGGGTCTACCCCGTTGGACGGCTGGACATGAACTCGGACGGTCTGCTCCTGCTCACCGACGACGGAGAGCTTGCAAACAGGCTCACCCACCCGCGCCACAATATTCCCAAAATTTATTGGGTAAACGTGACGAAGGTGCCAACCGAGGAACAGCTTGCGATCCTCCGCTCACCTCTTGTCCTTGATGGTTACCGAATTCAGCCCGTAAAGACCGAAATTGTCTCACTGAACGAGGGTGCGATGCTTGAAATGACCCTTTTTGAGGGGCGGAACCGCCAGATCCGCCGCATGTGTGAAGCGGCAGGACTTAAAATCTCTCGCCTTACCAGAGTGGCGATAGGAGAACTGAAGCTTGGCGATCTCCCCGCGGGAAAATGGCGTCATCTCACCGAAAACGAGGTGGAATACCTAAAAAAAGAGGGCTGAGAATCCGTATATATAAAATGGAAGGTTTTTGATATGATAAAGGTTTTACCCATTCAGACAAAGGAAGAACAGGAAAATATCTGCCGCCTATGCGGTATTAAATTTGACGTGCGCACCCTGGCTTACGCCGCAACAGTTGACGACAAGCTGCGCGGGATCTGTCAATTTGCCATGACCGAAAAGGGCGGAGTTATCCGCTCCATCGCCTGCATCGGCGAAAAAGATTTTGAGGTACTGTTCCTTTTGGGACGCGCGTCTCTCAACTTTATCGACCTGTCGGGCGTTCACTGTGCATACTTTGAAGACCCCGATTTCAAGGATGAGGACATTATAAAGTCCATTGGCTTTGAACTTGACAGGGACGGAAAATATTTCGTTGATCTTACCGATTTTTTTACCGCCCCATGCAAGCACCATCCCATGAAAACTCCCGATTTTTCCGACAAATAATTACCAAATCAGAAAGGGCGCGACACCCTTCTTCGTCATGCGACTTCAAAGGTCGAAAAACACAAAATATAGGTCTTTTATGTCCTATTACATACTATATACAGCACAATTGGTAAAAACTTACAGTTTTTACCAATTATTTTTGTCTACTTTTAGGTTGGAAAATTTTGGAAAATGTCTTGCAATAATTTCCATAATATGGTAAAATGTAGATGCAATAAAAAATAACGCAAAAAACGCCGCAAGGACGGCAGAATGGAGTAAAAATGGAACTCAGACCAGAAACAAAAAATGCAAAAATACTCGTGGCGGACGAGGACGCAAGATCCCGCACACAGATATGCGACCTGCTTCGCCGTGCGGGCTTTCGCAACATAGAGGAAGCGGTAAACGGCGAAGAAGCACTCATAAAAATAGGAAGAACCCACCCCGACGTAGCTTTGGTTGACGTATGGCTTTCAAAGATCGACGGGATCGGCGTGCTTCGCAACTCCGCCGCCCTTGATTTCGGTCAGGACAAGCCCACCTCCTTTGTTATCCTCTCTGCCGTTTCAAACCAGAATATTTTCATTGAAGCATCGTCGGCAGGTGCCGAGCTTTGTCTGCTCCGTCCTTTTGACACGGAAAGTCTTCTGCGCCATCTGGACAGCATCTGTACCTCCCGCAGAAAATCAAATTCCGCCACGGAAAAGCCCTCCCCCGACACATCTGATATGGAAGCGCAGGTAACCCAAATAATCCACCAAATAGGCGTCCCCGCCCACATAAAGGTATATCAGTATCTCCGCACCGCCATTCTGCTGACAGTCAGCGACAGCGACATTATAAACTCGGTAACAAAGATACTCTACCCCTCCGTGGCAAAAAAATATTCGACCACCACTTCCCGCGTTGAGCGAGCCATTCGCCACGCTATCGAGGTCGCATGGGACAGAGGCGATGTGGATACTCTCAACTCTTACTTTGGATACACCATTCAAAACAACCGCGGAAAGCCCACAAACTCCGAATTTATTGCCATGATAGCGGACAATCTGAGACTACGATACAAGATGTACAGATAAAAGCAAAAGAACAGAGAACTTAAAGTTCCCTGTTCTTTTTTAATTTAATTTTGCCCTCAGCCTTGTTTTTCCTTTCTCGTATCAAATTCGGGATAACACAGCAAAAGGTAGTTACATTCGTCGCAGCAACATTCAAATCCCTGTTCTCCGTTGCCAAGACAAACGGTAGGCTCTCCCGGTGTAAGCTCAACACCGGTAACGTCAATTACTTTTTTTGGAATTTCATCATTACTCATCTTTTTTCTCCTGTCAAAATAAAAAAGTGCGCAGCCGAAGCCACGCACCGAAAAACGTAGCTCCAAGCTGCGACGCAAACTTTTTTACACCACCATATAACACGGAAAGCATACAAAAAGGGAGCATACATTTTTGCCAAAAGGAAAAAAAGTATACTTATCCCAATGTTAACCTTGGTAGTGTTGTATTATTCAGTTTGCGTCGCAGATTTATTGTACCACAATTTTTACGGTTTGTAAATATATTTGATGAAATTATCTCTCGGAAAACAGAAAAATACGGCATACCGCTCTCGCGATACACCGTATTTCTGAAACTATCCTTTAGCGTGACACTCTAAAGCCTTTTCATTTTTTATATTACTCCAAACAAAATAAATCCAATAAGATTTATGCCGAAATTACAGCACATATGTACTATATACGACGGGTACACAGTCTCAGTCTTCTCGCACAAGCGGTTGAAAATAAATCCTCCTACCGTCAGCCCCAGAAGCTCCGCCAAAAAGACGGGAAACGGGAGCCACGTCAAGGTCATTCCCACGTGATAGAAGGCGAAAAAGAACGCGCTCACAAGGTAAGAAGTCTTTATCGATGCGTGTCTTTTCAGTGTGACAAACGCAAACCCGCGGAAGAAAAATTCTTCAAGAAATGAGTTGACAAAGGAAATGTAAAGGGCAACGAAGATGAAATTCTCCGCCGTTATTCCGCTATCACCCGTGAGGCTTTGGGTAATACCCGAAAAGTCAACTACTCCGCGCAAAAGAAAGAATGCGCCAAGTATCACCGCAAAGCACCCTGCCCCCAATGGGATCGAGAGCACAATGCCCTTTTTGTCCAGTGTAAGAAGCCTTTTCAGCGCCTTTCTTTCTTCGGGATCCGTTAAATAATAGATAAGCGGAACACCTGCAAAAAGAAGAAGCTTTACGGCAGATTTCACCACATAGGGCGGCGTCAGCACGCCGTCCACCAGATTCATCACGATACTGAGAACGGCAACCCACAGGATTATATAAAGATTTTTGTTTTTCATCAGCTTTCCGAGCGTTCGCCCAAAATCGCTCTGTACTTCTGATAGAAGCTTTCAAAATATCCGCCGTCAAGTGCGTCGCGGATCTTTTGGGTCAGCTCGTTGTAGAAGTAAAGGTTGTGCATAACAGCAAGTCTCATACCGAGGGATTCCTTTGCCTTGATCAAGTGGCGCACGTAAGAACGGCTGTAATTACGGCATGCGGGACAGCCGCAGTTCTCGTCAAAGGGACGGGGGTCGCGGGCGTACTTTTCGTTGCACAGGTTCATTTTGCCGTGCCAGGTGAACAGGTTTCCATGTCGTGCATTACGGCTGGGCATTACGCAGTCAAAGAAGTCAACGCCCATGTGAACAGCCTCCAAAATATTGCAAGGAGTACCTACGCCCATTAAATATCTGGGCTTGTTCTTTGGCATATGAGGCTCCACCGCGTCGATTATGCGGTACATATCCTCGGTCTCCTCGCCCACAGCCAGACCGCCGATAGCATAGCCGTCAAGGTCAAGCTCGGCGATAGTGTGCATGTGCTCTATACGCAAATCCTCGTAAACACCGCCCTGGTTGATGCCGAAAAGCATCTGATTTTTATTTATAGTTTCGGGCAGAGAGTTGAGGCGGTCCATTTCGTTCTTGCAACGAATGAGCCAGCGCGCCGTGCGTGCACAAGAATTTTTAACGTAATCATATGGGGCGGGATTTTCGATGCACTCGTCAAACGCCATGGCGATGGTGGACGCCAAATTAGACTGTATCTGCATACTCTCCTCGGGACCCATGAAAATGCGCTTACCGTCAATGTGAGAAGCGAATCTTACACCCTCCTCGGTGATCTTGCGAAGCTGGGAAAGTGAAAACACCTGAAATCCGCCGCTGTCGGTGAGAACAGGCTTATTCCAATTGAAAAACTTGTGGATACCGCCCATGTCGCGGATAAGTGTGTCGCCGGGGCGCAGGTGCAGGTGGTAAGTGTTGGAAAGCTCCACCTGGCAGTTAAGGTCGATCAGGTCCATAGTGGAAACTCCACCCTTAATTGCGGCGCAGGTGCCTACGTTCATAAAAACGGGGGTCTGAATGTCACCGTGAACGGTATGAAGGCAACCGCGTCTTGCTCTGCCTTCGGTCTTTATCAAATCAAACATATCTGTAAATTCCTTGCAAAAGCAAGGATCCCTTTCAATTTAAAGTCGCTCGAACTGACGGTCAAGCATGGTTTTTGTCATTTCAATGGCAACGGGGCGTCCGTGAGGGCAGAATGTGATGTCGGGTAGCTCCATGAGCTTTTGACAAAGCCACTTGATATGCTCCTCGGGGTACTGCTTCCCCGCCTTTATCGCCGCCTTGCATGAGGCTTGGTACAGCGCCTTTTCAAAAGCGAATTGGCGCGTTATATTGACACTTGCGCTATCGGTAAGAAGTCCCGTGGCAAATTCGCCGAAGATGTCGGTTATCGCCGACGCCTCGATACCTACGGGAAAGGACTGGACATTTACCGCAGTTTCCTCCGTGTCAAAGGTGAAGCCCGCCGATTCAATTTCTGCGCGGTAATCCTCAAGTGCTGCAATCTCCTCGCGGGTAAAGCTTACCCTCACAGGAATCATCAGCATCTGGGACGCTCGTTCACCCTTCGCCATGATATTTTTGAACTGCTCAAATATTATGCGCTCGTGGGCGGCGTGCTTGTCCACCACCAGCATTTTTTCGCCCAAATCAATGAAAACGTAAGAGTTGAACGCCTCGCCCACTATTTTGTAAGGCGGAATTTCACGAACAGGCTCTTCCTTTTGAGAAACGGGAGTAGGCACGGGAGTTTCAACCTTAACGTGCTCAATGGGCTTTTTCTCTTCCGCGAGAGGAAGGTCGAGGGACTTTGGAGTAAAATCAATTTTGGGTGAGCCGAAAGAGAATTTTTCAGCCACGTTTTCCTTTACCGTCTCGTCAAGCTTAGGAGTCGGAACGGTATTTTGCCACGATGGTGTTGCCGTGATAGTGGTTTTTTGTATCACAGGCGTTGACATCTTTATCTGCTCAAGCTTAACCGATTTATCGGGTATTGGCGCAAAAGCGTTGAGGACACTTGGCTTTTTTTGCTCCGAGCCCGCCATATTTCGGTAGTCCTGCGCCGAAATTCTTCCGTTTTCAAGGCGCACCTCGGGGCGAGTGGTGTTCTTTTCAAGCGCGTTTCGCACCGAATAGTAGACCGCCTCAAATACAGTCTTTTCGTTTGAGAATTTTATCTCAAGCTTCGAGGGGTGAACGTTTACGTCCACGCAACGCGGGTCAATTTTTACGAAAAGAACGCAGCATGGGAACTTTTCGGTGGGTATGTAAGAAGAAAACGCCTGTTCAATGGCAGCCATTGCAGTCTTGCTCTTTACGTATCTGCCGTTGATAAAGAAATTCTGGAAATTTCGGTTTGCCTTTACGTTGTCCGAGCGGCCAATATAGCCCGTTATCTCAATTCCCTCGGAGCTGCCCTGCACGGGGATCAGCCGAGTTGCAAAATCACGACCGAACACAGAGTAAATTGCCGAATGGAGCTTGCCGTCGCCCATGGTCTCCAGCTTAATATTGCCATCCGATATAAGTCGGAACGCAATTTCGGGGTGGGACAATGACACGCGCTCAACACAGCTTACCACTGCCATAGCCTCGGTTATGTTCTTTTTTAAGAACTTGCGGCGTGCGGGCACGTTGTAGAAAAGATCTTCAACGATAACGCTGGTTCCCTCGGAGCATGCGCGCTCGGTTATGCCCACCACAACCCCGCCGTGAGCCTCCAGCGCCGCACCAAGCTCGCTGTCCCTTGTTTTAGATATGATTCGGACGTTTGCCACCGAGGAGATAGCCGCAAGAGCTTCACCTCGAAATCCCAGCGAAATGATCGCCTCCAGATCCTCTGCGTCCTTTATCTTACTTGTCGCGTGGCGCCTCAGTGCCACGGGCAGGTCCTCTTTTGAGATACCGCAGCCGTTGTCGGTTACGCGCATATATGATATACCGCCGTTCTGTATCTCAACGGTAATTCTGTCCGCACCTGCGTCAATGGCGTTTTCAAGGAGCTCCTTGACAACGGAAGCGGGTCTGTCAACCACTTCGCCTGCGGCTATAAGGTTAGCCACAGCGAAGCTGAGAACGTTTATCTTTCCCATATTATTTGCCCGTTTGGCTTCCTTTCTTTTACTTTATTTCAGTTTCTTCTGAATTTCGTAAAGAAGCTGCATAGCTTCATAGGGTGATATCATGTTCAGGTCAATGTTTTTCAGCTCCTCCATAGCCTGTTCGCGCAACGTGTCGTCAATGCTGATGAGACTGTCGTCCTCGGCATCGACCGTGCGCTCGGCGCGGGATGTCACGATATTGGAGCCGCTTTCAATAGTGGCAAGTATCTGCTTTGCGCGCTTTACCACCTCGCCGGGTACCCCCGCGAGCTTTGCCACCTCGATACCGTAACTGTCGTCGGTGGAGCCGCGGACTATTTTGCGCAGAAAGGTAATATTGTCTCCGCGCTTCTTTGCGGCGATGTTATAGTTTACAATGCCGTCAAACTCGTCTTCAAGGCTGGTGAGCTCGTGATAGTGGGTTGCAAAGAGGGTCTTTGCGCCGATCTTTGAGCTGTTTGTAAACTCCGCGATAGCGCGGGCAATGCTCATGCCATCAAAGGTGCTGGTACCTCGTCCGATCTCATCGTAAACGATAAGAGATTTTTTCGTGGCGTTCTTTAAAATGTACGCCACCTCGTTCATTTCAAGCATGAAGGTGGACTGACCGGATGCCAGATCGTCCGACGCACCAACGCGTGTAAATACCTTGTCAACGATGCCGATCTCTGCATCGGATGCGGGAACAAAGGAGCCTATCTGCGCCATAACTGTGATAAGAGCCACCTGTCTCATATAGGTGGACTTACCCGCCATGTTGGGACCCGTTATAAGCATCAGTCGGTCGGAAGCAGAGTCGATATCCACGTCGTTTGGCACAAAATACGTGTCGCGGGTGAACTGCTCGACCACAGGGTGCCGACCGTCCTTGATATAGATGCGGCTGCCGCCATTAACCTCGGGGCAAACGTACTTGTTGCGAGAGGCGACGGTGGCAAGGGAGCGGTAAACGTCAAGCTCGGCCAATAGCGCCGCCGTTTCCTGAATACGCGTACTGCAAGCGGCAACCGCAGTTCTCACCTGCTGGAAAAGCTCGTATTCAAGGGAGCAGAGCTTATCGGCTGCGCCGAGGATCGTGGCTTCCTTGTCCTTTAAGTCCTGTGTAATATATCGCTCGCAGTTGACTAATGTCTGTTTTCTTATGTAGCGATCGGGAACCATTGAAAGGAAGGATCGGGACACCTCGATATAGTATCCAAACACCTTGTTGTAACGGACCTTTAATGTCTTTATTCCCGTGGCTTCCTTTTCGTCCGCCTCGATCTTTTCTATCCAGCTCTTGCCGTTATCGCGTATGGAACGGAGCTGATCTACGTCGGCGTTGTAGCCGTCGGCAATCATTCCGCCGTCGCGAACGGTAAAGGGCGGGTCTTCAACTATCGACGCGTTGATAAGCGAACAAATATCCTCAAGCTCGTCAAGCTTGCGGTATATTCGGTGAAGCTCACTGCTCTCGCAGTTTGCAAGCTGTCCCTTTATTTCGGGGATAACCGTTGCGGTATTTGCAACAGCGCGCAAATCCTTGGCGGTGGCAGAGCCGTATACGATACGGGAAATGAGTCTTTCAAGGTCGAGCACGTTTGAAAGAAGCTCACCAAGCTCCTCTCGCAAAATAAAGTTGTCGTAAAGCTCGCGGACCGCGCTCTGACGTTCGGTTATACTGCTGACGCGAAGCAGAGGATGCTCTACCCAAGAGCGGAGCATTCTTGCGCCTGCCGCCGTGCGGGTCTTGTCAAGTACCCAGAGCAAAGAGCCCTTCTTCTCTTTTGAGCGCATGGTCTCGGTAATTTCAAGGTTTCGGCGGGTATTCGTATCCATTTCAAGATACTGTCCCTCGCTGTAAATTCTCAGTTCCTTGATATAGGAAATATCACCCTTTTGGGTGTTGTTTACGTAAGTCAGAAGACCGCCCACCGAGCAGACCACAGCGTTTCGGGAAGTTACGTCCTCGCGGATAGTGTCGGCAAACTGTGCCTCGATCAACGCGCGGCTGGTCTTATACTCAAACCAGTCGGGATGATTGCCTGTCACCGAGGTATCCATACGCGCGGAAATGAACTGCTCAAGCTCAGGCTCGGCAGACAGAGGGATATTTACGATTATCTCGCTTGGCAAGTAAGTTCCGAGCTCATTTGTGAGCTTCTTTATCATATCTGCTCCGTCCAAAGTGGTTGCGGAAATTGCACCCGTTGACACGTCTGCAAAGCTAACGCCGCACTCAAATTCTCCCACGTAGATAGCGCACAGGTAGTTGTTGTCGCCCTCGGAAAGCATGCTTGATTCCAAAAGCGTTCCCGGGGTGACCACGCGAATCACCTCGCGGCGCACAAGCCCCTTGGCTGTGGCAGGATCCTCCACCTGCTCACAGATAGCCACCTTGAAGCCCTTTGCTATCAGCTTTGCTATATATGTGTCTGCCGCGTGGAACGGAACTCCGCACATAGGCGCGCGCTCGGGCTCGCCGCAGTCCTTGCCTGTGAGGGTAAGGTCGATTGCCGCCGACGCCGCCTTTGCGTCGTCATAGAACATCTCGTAAAAATCTCCCACGCGGTAAAAGAGCAGGAAATCCTTATACTGATTTTTTATCAGAAAATATTGCTCCATCATTGGAGTCATGGCGTTTTACCTCGTATTTCAGATTTGAAAATTACTTCTTTGAAGCGCAATCGGAGTGGCAGGTGCTGCAATCGTGTGTACAGGGCATCTCACCCGTAATATTGAGAGTGATTATGCCGTTGACTTCGTTCATGAAGTTATTTACAGCCTCCTGCGCCGCGTTCATTGCGACGAAAGCCTCGTTCTCCACGATCAGGGTGTAAAGCTCGTCTATTCTGTTCTGGATCTGTTTCAGCATAACATCGTCACGGTCGTCGCCCTTCTCGAACTCGTTTGCCATGGCCTTTTGCTGAACGTTGTATTCGATAACGTAACGCGTTAAGTTCTTGTCCTCGTCGTAAGCCTTTTTCGCCGCATCAAGAGCCTTTACTCGCTCGTCTTCTTTTATCGCCTTGCCCAGCTCTGCGGCAAGCTCCATGATTCTGTTTTCCATTGTTTTCGTTCTCCTTTTAGTTCACTTTTTCGCCGTAAAGCGCAAACGCCTCGGCCCTGTCTATTTTGATATCGAGATATTTTCCCGTATCCTCGGGTACTCCGTCAAAGAAAACTATCTTGTTTCCTTCCGTGCGTCCCGAATATACCTTTTCATTATTCTTGCTTATGCCGTCACACAAAACTCTGAGAGTTTTTCCCACCTCTTTTTGGTTAAGTTCAAAGGCTATCTCGTTCTGGGTAGCAAGCAGGCGATTGAATCGCTCGCTTTTTACGCCATCCGGAATCTGACATTCCATTTCAGCCGCGGGCGTCCCCTTTCTCGGCGAGTAGATAAATGAATATATCATGTCAAATTTCACGCGTCGGAGCATATTGAGAGTCCCCTCAAAATCCTCCTCGCTTTCCCCTGGAAAGCCAACGATAATATCGGTGGTTATTGTAATATCGGGAATCTTCTCTCGCAGATAATCCACCGTTTGAAGATACTTTGCGGTGTCGTAACGGCGGTTCATTTTGGCGAGAATTTCGTCGCTTCCCGACTGCATTGGCAAGTGGAAATGACGGGCGATCTTGGGATTTTGCGCAATTGTGTCAATAAGCTTTTTCGAAGCGTCCTTGGGGTGGCTGGTCATAAATCGCAGGAGAAAATCCCCTTCGATCTTGGAAAGCTCCGCCATAAGGTCCGCAAAATCGTAATCAAATTCACTGTCCTTGGCATAGGAATTTACGTTCTGTCCAAGAAGCGTTATATCTTTGTAGCCGCGAGCGGCAAGGTCGCACACCTCGGCGACTATTTCCTTCATTTCCCGACTTCGCTCACGTCCGCGGACGTAAGGAACAATGCAGTAGGAGCAGAAATTGTTGCAGCCGTACATAATGCTGACCCACGCTCGATAATTGCTCTGGCGCTCGATCCTCAAGCCCTCGGCAACGCAGAATTCGTTTTCCTGAAGGCAGTACAGGCGCTTGCCCTTTGTTGTCTTGTCGTAGAGCAATTTGGGAAAACGGTGAATGCTGGACGTTCCGAAGATAAAGTCAACGTAAGGGTATCTGAATTTTATCTCCTCCGCCCTGTGCTCTTGCACCACCATGCAGCCGCAGACGGCTATCATGGTCTCGGGCTTCTTTGCCTTTATGTGCTTATACTGTCCAATAATGGACAACGCCTTTTTCTCGGCGTGTTCGCGGATCGCGCAGGTATTGACAAGTATTAAATCGGCTTCACAGGGGCCTTTTGTGACCGTGTAACCCATGTCTATCGACATTCCCGCCAGCTTTTCGCTGTCCGCCTCGTTTTGCTGGCAGCCAAAAGTCAGAACAAAGACCTTTTTGCCCTTGCCCGCGTTTAGCCGCCGCATTTTTTCAGTATATTCTCTGCACTCTCCCATATCATCTTGTGAGAGTATCCTGTTTTTTCTTTCTTGCGTCATATTATCTCGTTCTCTTTTTATTTCAGCCCTCAAGTCCCTCGTGGTGCAGGGTCAGCCACGCGCGCAGAACGCACGTTTGGGTCTTTGAATCGGGCACCTCGCCCCGCATTACCATTTGGACAAGCGTTTTTAAGGGAATACGCTCAATTTCAAGGAATTCGTCGTCATCGGGGTGAGTTTCGCCGAATTTAAGTCCTGTTGCCATGAAAAGGTGTATCTT
Organism: Eubacteriales bacterium; assembly: GCA_045651985.1. Classification (GTDB taxonomy): domain Bacteria; phylum Bacillota; class Clostridia; order Oscillospirales; family CAG-272; genus SIG710. The sequence continues at coordinate 11,250 of JAZRTK010000016.1, read as the reverse complement.
TTCGGAGCAAATAGCAGGTGTAGGGTAAAGAACGCCCATTTCGGTGAGGGTCTGGCACTGTGCCCCTATCTCCTCCTCAAGCTCGCGCAGAGCCGCCTGCCGCACGTCGGTATCAAACTCCTCCAATTTCCCCGCAGGAATCTCAAGGAGCACCTGACCGTGAACGTATCTGAACTGACGAACGCACACAACCTCTTCCTTGTCAGTCACGGGAATGACCGCCACCGCACCTCGGTGAAGCACGATCTCACGTATTCCCTCTTCTCCGTTTGGAAGCACAACACGGTCGACGGCAACGTGGAGCACTTTTCCGTCAAATATCTTCTCGGAGCTTATTTTTTTCTCGGTCAGTTCCATTTTGACACACCTCCGCATAATAATGCATTATATATTATACTTTATTTATAGTTATTTGTAAAGTATTTTCCGCAAAATTTCAATCAAAATCAGAGATTTCCTATTGATTTTGGCGAAGATTTAATGTAAAATATTTTACAGGGAACACCTTTTTCCCTCACTTTGAAAAGATAATAAATTTGACGAAAGGAATCATATTATGGGACTCATCAAGGCAGGCATTTCCGCTGTCGGTACGACTCTCGCCGACCAGTGGAAGGAATATTTTTATTGTGACGCTATCCCCGCCGACACACTGGTCGTAAGAGGTCAGAAAAGCGTAGGTGGAAAATCGTCAAACACAAAGGGCAACGACAACGTTATCTCAAACGGCTCGGGCATCTCCGTTGCCGACGGTCAATGCATGATAATAGTAGAACAAGGCAAGGTGGTTGAGGTGTGCGCCGAGCCCGGTCTGTTTACATATGACAATACCATAGCTCCCACTATTTTCGCAGGCAGTCTGGGGCAGTCTATCCTTGACACATTCAAGACTATCGGACGCAGGTTTGCTATGGGCGGCGACGCGGGCGTAGATCAGAGAGTCTACTATTTCAACACGAAAGAAATAGTTGATAACAAGTTCGGCACGCAAAATCCCATTCCCTTCCGCGCAGTAGACCGCAATATCGGTCTTGACCTTGACACGGCGGTGCGCTGCAACGGCATCTATTCTTACAAAATTTCAGACCCCATTCTTTTCTATACCAACGTCTGCGGAAACGTGACCGAGGAATACAGAAAGAGCGAGATCGAAACTCAGCTTAAGGTCGAGTTCGTTGACGCTCTCCAGCCCTCCTTTTCAAAGCTTTCCGCTCTTGAGATCCGTCCCAGCGCCCTTCCCGGACACACAGTAGAATTAAAGGACGCGGTAAACGAGGCACTGGCAAAAAAATGGGCAGAGCTGAGAGGTATCGAGGTTGTGTCTATCGCCCTCAATCCTCCCACTATTCCCGACGACGATCTGGAGATCATTCAGAGCATTCAAAGAAAGGCTGTCAACCGCGATCCCGGTATGGCGGCGGCAACGCTTGTGGGCGCTCAGGCTGAGGCTATGACCGAGGCGGCAAAGAACGACGCGGGCGCCATGACAGGCTTTATGGGCATGGGAATGGCTATGAACAACGGCGGTATGGCTTCCGCGCAGACTCTCTTTGAAATGGACCGTCAAAATAAGACTCAAAAGGCAGAGAACGGCTGGAAGTGCGATTGCGGCGCGGCAAACACAGGCAAGTTCTGCACCGAATGCGGTGCAAAGAAGCCCGAAGCGGGTTGGACTTGTACTTGCGGCAAGGTAAACGAGGGTAAATTCTGCTCCGAGTGTGGCGCAAGGAAGCCCGAGTCGGGCTGGACCTGCGCTTGCGGTACTGTAAACGAGGGTAAATTCTGCACAAACTGCGGTTCAAAGAGACCCTGACACCGAAAGATAAGGTAAAACTCGGAGGACAACTCATGAGCCAATTACTTGAATACAAATGCCCAAGCTGCGGAGCGTCGGTGGAGTTCAACGCAAAAGAACAGAATATGAAGTGTCCCTATTGCGACACGGAGTTTGACGTTGACGCCATGGACGGTCTTGAAAAAGAACTGAAGACCAAGGAAGATTACATGGAGTGGTCAAGATCCGACACGAGGATAGACGATGATGAGTCCGCAGGCATAAATATTTTCGTGTGCAAATCCTGCGGCGGAGAAATTGTCGGAGGAGATGTTACCGTTGCTACGTTCTGCCCGTTCTGCGACAATCCCGTTGTGATGAAGAGCCGATTTGTCGGAGAATTGCGCCCCGACTACGTTATTCCCTTCAAGCTCGACCGCGACGCGGCAAAGGCGGCGTATTTAAAGCATCTGTCGGGCAAAAAGCTGCTCCCCAAGGTCTTTAGATCGGAAAACCACATAGACGAGATAAAGGGGATATACGTTCCCTTCTGGCTTTTCAGCGCAACGGCTGACGGAGATATTACTTACCGCGGAACAAAGACCCGTTTTTGGAGTGACAGTAAGTACAATTACACCGTCACATCACATTATGCTATCCGCAGAGCGGGAAAATTGGGCTTTCGGAACGTGCCGGTCGACGGCTCGAAACGCATGGACAATGAACTCATGGAATCACTTGAGCCCTTCAATATTTCGGACGCAGTGGATTTCAAGACCGCATATCTGTCAGGCTTTTTCGCCGACCGATACGACGTTTCAAGCGAAAGCTGTTCAAAGCGTGCAAACGAAAGAATAAAAGCCTCCACTGAGGCGGAATTCAGACAAACGATTCACGGGTATGCAACGCTTGTAACGCAGTCAAGCGGCGTGTCACTTGAGGACGCGCATGCAAAATATGCACTCTACCCCGTGTGGCTTCTGAACACCACTTGGAGAGATAAAAAGTACGTTTTTGCCATGAACGGTCAGACGGGCAAGTTTGTTGGAAATCTGCCCATTGACAAGGGTGCATGGGTGAGGTGGTTTGCTCTGTTCGCGGGTATTTTCACCGCGGCGGCAGTGCTTATTATGCACTTGTTGTGAGGTGTCGAATATGAAAAAACTGTTTTCAGCTATCCTTGTGATAACGCTCATCATCTCACTTTCCCTTACTGCCTGGGCGCAAAGTTTTCTGACGGACGACGCAGACCTTTTGACCTTAGCCGAAGAATCAGACCTGTCACAGCTTCTTGAGGAGTATAGCGACGAGGTTGGATCGGGAATTGCGATAAAGACCGTCGACTACTACATAGGAAACAACATTGAGTCATACACCGAGGCACTCTGCGACGGTGGGCTTATGACCGACGGCATACTTTTACTTGTGTCCATGGACACCAGAGAATACTGCCTGACAAAGTGCGGTCAGGTCGAGTACGCCATCGACGATCGCGGTCTTGATTACATTGAAGAAGCATTCCTGCCCTATCTAAGCGACGGTGAATACTACACCGCTTTCTGCATTTTTGCGAGACTGAGCGCAAATGCCATAAAGGAATACAACGACACGGGCAAGATATACGGCGGAGACGATTTTGCGCCTGATGTCGAAATATCCGACGACGGCACAGTGATCGTCACAGAGGGCAACCGCCCCCTATCACATTACGTCATCTGCGTTGTTTTAGGACTTCTGCTCGGTCTTATTTCCATGCTCATTATGCAAAGAGGAATGAAGACTGTAAAAAGTCAGAACTATGCCACCGATTACGTAGTGCACGGCAGTCTTTCCATACGGGTCTCAAGCGACCGCTTCCTTTACAGAACGGTGACAAAGACCCCAAAGCCCCAATCAAACAGTTCTTCAGGTCGGGGAGTCAGCGGCGGTAGAAGCTCAAGCGGCAGATTCTAATAAAAATTGCGAGGCTAAGCCTCGCAATTTTTATTCTTCAAATTCAAGTATGGCGCGGAAAAGCATTTCCGATTTTTCATACTGCTCCTTGTTCTTCTTGCCGCCCATGAACGTGCCTACGCTTACGTCCGAGCGAAGGCAAAGAATAGTGTCCTTTGGCAGCTCCTTGACCCCTGGGTAATACTGCCCGAACGCGGTGTCGCACAGGCGTATGCCTGTGTCGTCGATAGCTCCCTCGGGGGTATACCCCAACACATCGGATAAAAGTCTGAAGCCGCCCGACGCGCTTACCATATCGTAAAGGTAAGGGGACAACAGGCACACCGAGTATTCGCCCGCCAGAATAAGATTCTGAAATGCCTGGAGATTTTGGGAGTTGAAGCCTGCGTCAATGTAAGCCTCCTCACCGTTTTTCTCTGCCTCAGCTTTTATTGCCTTTATCTCCTCCTCGGAGAAGATCTGGTGGTAAACAAGTGCCACCTTTTTTTGCCCGTCTTTTCCTGCCGCACCGTCGGGAAGCACGTATTCAAGGGCGCTTTCAATGTTCGCAACCCCTTCTCCGTTAAACATGAAATATTCGGGTCCGGCGTATAGAACACTAACGTCGTTCTTTTCCTTGCTGCAGGTCTGCAGGGTGCAGACAAGCACCACAAGCAGAGCAAAGATCACTATAATCGCGGTCCATTTGTAATGATACCAAAAGTTATCAAACCATGCAGTGAGCTTGCTTTCATAGACGATCTCACCGCCCTGCTCTTTTTGTATTTTGTCCGACACGAGCATCACCTCATTTCTTATCTCTGTTGTCGTATTTTTCGGAAGCTTTTTTAAGTAACTCAATTATGGGAAGATGCTGAGGACAAGAGCTCTCGCACTGAGTACAGCCTATGCAGTCGCAAGCCTTTCCGCCTTTTTCCGTAAGCTTGTCGTATTCGCCCTCTGTACCCCAATTCCTGTAACACATTTTGGAGTTGTAAAGCGCAAAAATGTCGGGAATTGCAATGCTTGACGGACAGCCGTCGGTGCAATAGCGGCACGCGGTGCACTCGATTCGATCCATGCCGATAAGCATGTCGCGAGTCTTCTCAACAACTTCCAGTTCCTTTTCGGTAAGAGGCTTGAAATCTCTCATGGTGGCTACGTTGTCCTGAACTTGCGCAATGTCGCTCATGCCCGAAAGCACCATTTTCACGCCCTCAAAGCCTGCGGCGTAACGCACGGCGTAAGATGCGGGACTTCCATCACCCGCCTCGGCCAAAACCGCCTTTGCTTCATCGGGAAGATTTGCAAGGTATCCGCCCTTGACGGGCTCCATTATGATAATATCCTTTCCAAACTCACGGCACACCTCGTAAACGCCCTTGCCGTCAACCTCGGGGTTTAGATAGTCAACGTAGTTGAACTGTATCTGAACCGCTTCGACATCGGGCTGCTCGGAAAGAATTTTACGCAATGTTTCGGCATTATCGTGAAAGGAAATTCCCAAGTGCTTTATCTTTCCCTGCTCCTTCAAGCTTGATGCGATCTCATACGCCCGACAGTTCTTGTATTTTTCGTAGCATACTCTATCCTGTGCGTGCATGAGGTAGTAATCAAAGTATTCAACACCCGTGTCGCGCAGTTGTTCTTCAAAGAGAGGAATGATTTCCTCCTCTTTTTCGAAGTTCCATGTAGAAAGCTTGGTGGTCAGCATGAATTTTTCTCTGGGGTAGCGCTCGGTCAGACATTCTCTTACAACAGACTCGCTCTTTCCGCTGTGGTAAACGTGCGCCGTGTCAAAATACGCAAATCCCGCGTCCATGAAAATGTCAAACATACGCTTGACTTGATCTATATCTATCTCCTCGCCGATCTTGGGGAAGCGCATACAGCCAAATCCCAGCTTTTTACAATCCTTAAGCTCCATTTTCGTCTCCTTTTTCTACGTATTCAAGTACCTGCGAAAGGTTATCTGCCACGGGGTAACCCGTTTCCTCCAGAGTCGGTCTTGACTGGTGGCCTCTTGCCACCAAAATGCAGTCAAATCCGCACTCGCGCGCCACTTGTGCGTCGTGTACCGTGTCGCCGATCAGCAAGGAGACCGACTCGGGATTTGCGTCTTTCCAATGCATGGCGATCCCCACCTTGCTCTCAGCTTTTATATTGTCAAGTCCCAAAACCCCGTCAAAAAGCTCCGAAATACCAAGAAATTCAAGTTGTCCCTTTAACATATCAAGGTCTGATGCAGACAGGATCGTCTGGCGCAGCCCCGTGCAACGGAACGCTTGGGAAACCGAGACAACGTCATCAAAGACCTTGGCTTTGGGCATTCTTTTCATGTATTGTTCCACCCAAAGCGGTGCCACAACGTCGTATGGCTCGGCTTCAAAATCAAAGCCTATACGCTCGTAATACTCGTGAATGGGAAATCCAAACACCTCTCTGTATTCGTCGATCCCCGATAGAGGCTTTTTGCCCCTCTCGCAAAGCAGAACGTTGACGCTCTCTATCCCTATCTCCATGTCCGATAGGATAGTACCGTTAAAATCCCACAAAATATCAGTATATTTCATAAATCTTCCTTTTTTAAAAACGGGTTGGAATCGATCCAACCCGTTTTTATTTTTATCAGCTCAAGCTTGCAACGTACAGCGCACAGGGGGTATTTTCACCTGTAATAAAGCTATCTACTACTTCGCCGTATGTTTCTGCAACAGAGTTTACAAAAGCTTCGTATTCCTCGTAGGTCTTGCAGGCGTCAAGCTTTGCCTTGACCTCAGCGGAAGCCTTTGCCAGCGCCTTTGCGCTATCAAAGTCAACGGGGGTCTCGCCCTCAATGTCAGCGGGAACTGTAAAGCCGCCGAAAATATTATGGTCATAAGGAACAGTCGCAAGGTTCTGCATCTTTGCCATTTCCCAGATATTCATGGACATTCCTGCGTCGGGATACGCGATGAACATATTACCTGTCTTTGCAAGGTCCATATTATAGTCGCTTGTAAGCTTGACCACCTCGTCCGTGTACTCGTCAAGCATATAGTTCGTGCCTTCAATACCGTACTGGAAAAGGTTTCTGAATTCCTCGTTGGTGTTAAGGTAAGTTACGACCTCCATTGCGCGGTTAAACGTGTCGGAGTCGGAGAATGCGGAAACTGCGAACATAGAGGAGCAGATCTCTTTTGCGGGCTTAGCTTTTGCGGAAAGCACGATGATCTCGTTGTTTTCGCTGTCCGCACACATAGCATCAAGGTCGCCCGTCTTTATCTCAACTGCGTAGTTCTCGTTGGAGCCATTTCCAAAGTAGCCTGCAAAATCAAACTTCGCAAGACCGAGGATCTCATTGGTATACGCCTTGTTTGCAAAGAGACTTTCGGGAGCTGTCAGAGTCGCAGACTCTCCATACTGTCCCACAAGAGAGAAGTCAGAGGTAAGTGCGCGAGTTGCGGCATCAGCGCCCATATAAAGCACGCCGCCAACTTCTGCGCTCTTGTTACGAATGGGAGTCACGCCCTCTTTCGTTGCTGCAAACGCAAGGAAATCGGCAAGATCAACAATGGAATCCATGCCGTATGTATCAAGCTTGAACTCCTTTGCCAGCTCGCGGTTAATAGTGATATAAGTAGCCTCTGAAGCAATAGGACCGTTATTGGGGACAGCGTAAAGCTTGCCGTCGATCTTTGCCGCATCAAGTGTTGCGGGGTAGATATAGTCGCTCAGCTTCTTGTACGTGCCGTTGAGAGCGCTGTCAAGAGATGCGATCCAGCCGTTTTTCACGAACTCTGAGTACTTGGTATGATCATCGATCATAACGATATCTATCTGACCGGGTGTGAGCGAGGGGTATCTCAGCTCAGCAACGCCGTTCTCACCGATAACAAGCTCCTCCGTCTCGGGGGCTTCAGCTGACTCGTCGGCTGTATCCGTGCCGTCATCCGGGGTCACCTTTACGTTATTCTTCATGGTTTCGAACTGAGCCTCTACCGCAGAATAATACTCGTCAGCCGTAAGATAGGTGATCTCCACCTTCGTTGTATACTTGGACTTGATCATGGAGTTTATAGCCTTCTCGACAGCATCAGCCGCCTCGTCGGTGGTTCCTTCCTCGCATATCACGTACATGCTGACAGTCATAGCAGTTCTCGTTGCGGTCTCGGAAACAACGTCGTCCGCATTGTCCTTCTTTTTTCCGCAGGATGCGAATGCGCAAACGAGCATTGCAAGGCAAAGTGCAAGACTTAAAATTCTCAGTTTCATTTTTTGACTCCTTATTGTAAAGCTAAAATCATACGTTTTCTATTTTACACCAAATGCGCTAAAATGTCAAGGCGCTAATGTGAACAAAATGCAAAAATCAATCAAGGAATCCCTTGAGATGTCTTGCTCTGCTGGGGTGGCGCAGTTTTCTTAGCGCCTTTGCCTCGATCTGACGGATACGCTCACGTGTTATGTCGAACTCCTTGCCGACCTCCTCCAACGTTCTGCATCTGCCGTCGTAGAGACCGAAGCGAAGTCTGATCACGTGTGCCTCACGGGGGGTAAGAGTTCCAAGCTCCTTCTCTATGACCTCACGCAAAATTGCGGTTGAAGCGGAATCGGGCGGTGCGGGAGTATCCTCATCGGGAATAAAGTCGCCCAGGTGGCTGTCCTCCTCCTCGCCGATAGGAGTTTCAAGGGAAACGGGGTCCTGTGAGAAGCGCATGATCTCGCGGACCTTGTCCGCCTGCATGCCCATCTTCTCGCCTATTTCCTCTGCGGTCGCCTCGCGTCCCAGCTCCTGCATCATCTGTCTTGAATATCTTGAAACCTTGTGGATAGTCTCAACCATATGAACGGGGATTCGGATAGTTCTTGCCTGATCGGCAATAGCGCGGGTGATAGACTGACGGATCCACCAAGTAGCGTAAGTGGAGAATTTGTAGCCCTTGGTATGGTCGAACTTCTTTACCGCCTTCATCAGACCAAGATTTCCCTCCTGGATAAGGTCCAAAAAGAACATTCCCTTGCCCACATAGCGCTTTGCAATGCTGACAACAAGGCGCAAATTTGCTTCCACCAGCTTGCTCTTGGCTTCCTCGGCGCGTTCACCGCCATCGCGCATTTGCTGTGCCAGCTCAAGCTCCTCCTCTAAGGTGAGAAGCGGAACGCGTCCGATCTCCTTTAGATACATACGAACGGGGTCGTCGATAGCAAGTCCCTCGGATTCAAGCAGCTCTGCCATTTTCTCGGGCTTGTTGTACTGCGCCACCTCGTTCTCGATCTCGCGGATATCGTCACCCGCGATCTGCTCGGGAGTCACGTCGATACCGTTTTCCTCAAGATCCGCGTAAAGCTTATCCAGCTTGTCCATGTCGAAATCCATGGCTTCCATGGCTTCCTCAATGTCGGCGTGAGACAGCTTGCCCTTCTTGCCCTTTTCGATAAGGTAGTCGGTGTCTACCTTTTTATTTTCTTTTATTTCTGTATTTTCAGTATTTTCCAAAATTTCTTTCATCTCTTTTTCCTTCAACTATTTCCGATCAGTCAATAAATCCTCTGAGGTTCTTTGCGTGGCTGTGGTTTCTGAGCTTTCGAAGTGCCTTCGCTTCGATCTGGCGAATACGCTCGCGCGTTATCTCAAATTCCTGTCCAACCTCTTCCAATGTTCTTGCACGTCCATCAATAAGACCGTATCTGAGCTTTATTACCTGCTCCTCTCGGGGAGTAAGCGTGTGAAGCTCGCGCTCGATGGCCTCGCGCATCATGAGCGCCGACGCCGCCTCGGCAGGGGAAGGCGTATCATCATCAGGAATAAAATCTCCTAAACGGCTGTCCTCTTCCTCGCCGATAGGCGTATCAAGAGACAAGGGTTCCTGAGAGTAACGGCGAATATCTCTGATCTTTTCGGGAGTCAGACCGATCTTCTCGGAGATCTCCTCGACAGTCGGCTCGCGTCCCAGCTCCTGCTGCATCTGACGGGAGCATTTTGCAATTTTATGCACCGTCTCGACCATATGTACCGGAATGATCTCCTGCTCTGCCAACGCGCGTGAAATTGCTTGGCGGATCCACCAGGTAGCATATGTAGAAAATTTGTAGCCCTTTGAATAGTCATACTTATCAACCGCTTTCATCAGACCCAAAGTTCCCTCTTGGATCAAGTCAAGGAAAGGCATTCCGCGCCCTACGTACTTCTTTGCGATGCTGACGACAAGGCGGAGATTGGCGTTGATAAACACCTGCTTTGCGTCCTCGTCTCCTTCGGAGATGCGGATAGCCAGCTCTCTTTCCTCCTCGGTTTTGAGTAGCGGCACACGACCTATCTCGCGCAAATACATACGAACGGGGTCGTCAATAGTAAGCCCGTCCTGCTCGAGCATGCTTTCCATTCGCTCGGAGGTGTCGTACTTTTCAACTTCCTCCTCCCCCTCAACATCCTCGGCACCGCCGGGGATCACGAGGCCTTCATTTCTCAGGTCCTCCAGCATGGCGTCAAGTACGTCCTCGCCCATCTCGGAATTGGGAGCATCCTCGGGTATTTCAATTTCCTTCATTTCTTCTTTTTTCAAAATTCACCTCTCGACTTATGTCACTGACCGTCTTTTTTCTTCTTCAGCGCTTCCCTCTTGCGCCGCAGAGCGGCAAAGGGGTCGTCGCCGCTTTTATCGGCTTGACTCAGTCTTTCCTTTTTTAGTGTATTTACAGATTCCCGCAAAACTTCAAGAGTGTTTTGCGAAAGTTCCTTTCTGTCTCTGACGTATCGGGTCATTCTTCCCATTTCGTCGGGATTGAAATTCTCGCCCAGAAGCGAGAAGGAAAAGCCTCCCTCAGACGCATCGAGCTCCATTACCGCCGAGAAAACTCTACGGCCGAAATCAGTGAAAAAGTCATCGGGCGTAAGATCGATCTTTCCGCTTGCAACCGCCGCGCGGTGGTCGTCATACTGCAAGAGCATACCGATTATAGCTTCCTCAGCGCTGGACATTTTGACATTCTTTGCCGCGTCGGGATTTACCGTATCTCCGTATCGGTGAACAGTTTTGAGCGCTTCGCTGCTCTCGTTTTTCCGCATTTCCCGCATCATCTTGCGCCGCACTCTTTCCACATCGTTTTTCAAGGTTTCGGGAGTTACGTCAATGCGCTTTGCTGCTTCCCTTATATATACTTCCCGCTCCACCGCCGACGTAACAGATGCAATTATTTCACAAATTGCCGCCGATGCACGTATCTTTTGAGCAGGCTCGGAAATATTATACTTGGAGAGCACTCCGTTAAGCTTGAATTCAAAGCCGGTTTTGCCGCCCTCAAGCAATTTTTTAAAGCGTTCGGGACCGTGAGCCTTTATGTAATCGTCGGGGTCCATATTGTCGGGGATCGTCAGAACTCTGACCTCAAGTCCCACCTCAGAAAGCAACTTCATTGCCTTGTTTGTGGCATTTTGTCCCGCCGAGTCGCCGTCGTAGGAAATTATGACCTTTTTGGTATACTTTGCCATAAGACGTGCCTGCTCGGGCGTAATTGCTGTACCCAAGGTCGCCACGGCGTTCTCAAAGCCCGCCGCGTGAAGC
>JAZRTK010000015.1:0-7193 GCA_045651985.1 Eubacteriales bacterium | reverse complement strand
TGGATAGAGCAACTGCCTTCTAAGCAGTAGGTCGGGGGTTCGAGTCCCTCAAAGTGCGCCATGCAGCATATTTTATATGGTGGGCGTAGCTCAGTTGGTCAGAGCGCCAGGTTGTGGCCCTGGTGGTCGTGGGATCGGCCCCCATCGCTCACCCCATAAATGAAAAAGGACAGCCACGGCTGTCCTTTTTCATTTATCGCGTGTTCGTCACGGTCGAACCCACTCATGTTTGCTATGCAAACATGAAAAATTTGCGCTGTGACGATCTACGATTTAAGAGAGCGATGGCGCAAATGTGGGTTCAGACCCCTATAAAAAAGGACAGCCACGGCTGTCCTTTTTCATTTATGGCGTGTTCGTCACGGTCGAACCCACTCATGTTTGCTATGCAAACATGAAAAATTTGCGCTGTGACGATTTACGATTTAAGAGAGAGATGGCGCAAATGTGGGTTCAACCCCCTATAAAAAAGGACAGCCACGGCTGCCCTTTTTCATTTATCGCGTGTTCGTCACGGTCGAACACAATTTTTTGTGGCAGCGAGACGCTGAGGACGTTATCCACTGTGGAGCTAAAATCTTAACATTCCATGATTTTTTTCTTGAAAAAAACTCATTTGTATATTATAATGGTGTTATGAAAATCCTCTGCGAGACAGATTGGAGAAAAAATGAAGATCAAGCAAAAAAACAAAGCTTATGAAAAGGTTCTGGAGATTCCCGTGCCCCCGCGCAAAAAGCCAAGAAAGCCGCTTTTTATTTTGAAGTGGATAATCAAGGCGTTTTCCGCCTTTGATCTTTTCAGACTTGGCGCAAAATTTACCGAATCGGGTATGGAAAAGCTGGGCAAAAAAGAGCCTGCGCTTATTTTGATGAACCATTCCTGTTTTTTGGATCTGGAAATGGCGGAGCACTATTTTTATCCCCGATCCCTTTCTATCGTCTGCACCTCGGACGGCTTTGTGGGTAAGGAATTTCTCATGCGTTCAATCGGTTGTATCCCGACGCAAAAATTCGTTCCCGACATGAATCTTATCAGGGATATGTCATACGCTCTAAAGACCCTCAGAACCTCGATCCTTATGTACCCCGAGGCAAGCTATTCCTTTGACGGCACCGCAACGCCTTTGCCGTCAAGCTTGGGCGGGCTTGTGAAGCTTTTGAAAGTCCCCGTTGTGACCATGATAACTTACGGAAATTATTTGAAAAATCCCCTTTACAATGAGCTTCAAATAAGAAAGGTCAAAGTCGGCGCGCGTGTAAAATACCTCATTTCTCCCGAGGATGCAAAGACCCTTACCGAGTCGGAGATAAACGAGCGTATCCAAGGAGAATTCAGCTTTGATAATTTTGCATGGCAAAAGGAAAACGGCATTAAGATCACCGAGCCTTTTCGCGCTGACGGTCTCAACCGCGTACTCTACAAGTGCTCACACTGCATGACTGAGGGCAAAATGGTGGGTAAGGGAATCACCGTTAAATGCCAAGAGTGTGGAGTGTCTTACACACTTTGCGAGGACGGAAGCCTTTCCTGCGACAATGCCGAGGCGAAATTCACCCACGTGCCCGACTGGTATAAGTGGGAACGCGATCAGGTGCGCGATGAAATTGAGCGCGGCGAATACAAGCTGGATATCCCCGTTGAGATCCGCTTAATGGCGGACTACAAGGCAATTTATCGCGTGGGCGAGGGAAGACTCGTTCACGATGAGAACGGCTTTATGCTGACGGGCTGTGACGGTCAGCTTGAATACCGTCAGACTCCCGTGTTCTCATATTCACTTTACGCCGACTATTTCTGGTACGAAATTGGCGACGTTATATGCATAGGAGACCGTAAACGGCTCTATTACTGCTTCCCGCAGGGCTGTGACGTTGTTGCAAAGACCCGCCTTGCCGCGGAGGAGCTTTACAAAATGAAATCAAGACAGAAAGCGGAGAGCAAAAAGAACTGACAGACCGGAAAGGAGACGCAAGATGACCGAGGCGGACAAAATTTTTTCAAGGTTTCCCGTCTTTATTCAAGAATATATATATTCACGGGGCTGGGATAGCCTGCGAGACGTGCAGATGAGCGCGGCAAGGACGATATTTGAGACCGACCGCAACCTTCTTCTCACCTCTGCAACCGCCAGCGGAAAGACCGAGGCGGCGTTTTTCCCGATTCTGACAGAGCTTTACGAAAAACCTTCGGAAAGCATCGGCGTTCTATATATCGCGCCCTTAAAAAGCCTTATAAACGACCAATTTTCGCGCATCAAGGAGCTTCTCGACAGCACGGGAATTGCCGTTACCCATTGGCACGGCGACGTTGCAGCGTCCCATAAGAAAAAGCTGCTTGAAAAGCCCTCCGGTATCCTGCAAATAACCCCCGAAAGCCTTGAAAGCATGCTCATCAATCGCTCAAACGATATGGTGCGGCTTTTTTGCGACCTGCGGTACGTCGTGTTGGACGAAATTCACACCCTGACGGGCACAGACCGCGGAAACCAGATAATCTGTCAGCTTTGCAGGCTTGCGCATCTTATCGGGCATATTCCACGCCGCGTGGGGCTTTCCGCCACCGTAGGCGACCCCGAGAGAGCGGCTGAATGGCTGTCGGGCGGCACAGGTAGAGAAACGGACATTCCTCTTTTCCCTCAGTCAAGGATAACTTGGCGGCTTGGTCTTGAGCATTTTTACATTCAGGACAGAAATGCTGCGCAGTCACAGGACAACGGCGCCGAGCGCGGAGAGGAAAAGCCTCAGATAGCACAGCTCGACCCGGGGTATGAGTACATGTACGATTGCGTAAAGAATAAAAAGTCTCTGGTCTTTTCAAATTCGCGTGAGGAGACCGAGTACGTAACGGCGACCCTGCGGCAAATAGCCGAAAAGCGAGGCGACCCCGATATTTTCCTTATACACCACGGAAATCTTTCCGCGTCTATTCGCGAGGAGGCGGAGGAGAAGATGAAGGACGAGGAGAAAATGGCGGTCACCTGCGCTACGGTCACAATGGAGCTTGGTATCGACATCGGACGGCTTGAGCGTATTCTTCAGAATGAAGCACCGAATTCGGTCTCGTCTTTCCTTCAAAGGCTTGGACGAAGCGGACGGCGCGGCGAGCCACCCGAGATGATGATGGTTTTCCGAGAGGAAAACCCGCTCCCAAACACGCCATTGCCCCAGCTGATTCCGTGGGGGTTGCTCCGTGCTATCGCCATAATTCAGCTCTATATTGAGGAGCGCTTCATTGAGCCTCCCAATTGCAAAAAAATGCCCATGAGTCTGCTTTTTCAGCAGACACTCAGCGTTTGCGCGTCCTCGGGCGAGCTGACTCCAAAGCAGCTTGCGGACAAGATACTGTCCCTGCCGCCCTTTGTGGAAATTACGAAAGAGGACTACAAGACCCTCATTATTTCAATGCTGAAAAACGATTACCTTGAAATGACCGAAGAAAAGGGACTTATCGTGGGACTCGCGGGCGAACGATTGCTGGGCAGCTTCAAGTTCTACGCGGTTTTCAAGGACAGCGAGGATTTTACTGTTCGATGTGAATCGGACGAGATAGGCACGATCACCACTCCGCCGCCCGTGGGCGACCGTTTCGCTCTGGCGGGGCGGGTGTGGGAGGTTGAGGAGCTGGACATTCCCCGAAAACTTATATACGTAAAGGCGGTCGCGGGCAAAATGGAGGTTTCCTGGCCCGGAGATTACGGCGAGATACATACCAAGATCCTTGAGCGCATGAAGCGTGTGTTGGAGGAGGACACGGTATATCCGTACTTGAAAGAAAACGCCCGCCACCGCTTGGACGTTGCACGTCATCTGGCTCGAAATACGGGTATGCTTCGACGTTCAGTTGTACATCTGGGAGGTTATAGCTATTGTATCTTCCCGTGGCTGGGAACACGCTCCTTCAGGACTCTGCGCAAGTATATTGCCATCAACGCAAAGGAGTTTAGGATATCCAATATTGAGTTTGAGGGTTGCTACTTCATTTCTATGAAAATGGAGTGCGACGAGCGTGAATTTGTCACGAGACTTGCGGAGCGCGTAAGAGATTTCGGCATTGACTGCGATGCCCTTGTGGGCGGAACCGAGATGCCCGTATTTGAAAAATACGACGAGTACATTCCCGGCGATCTTTTGCGCCGTTCCTACTCTGCAGACCGTCTTCGAGCGGACGAGGCAGAGCGAAGGTTGCAGGAGATCGTAAATGAATTTCGGTAAAAATAACCCGAGCGCAAGCTCGGGTTATTTTATATTTATCATGGTTGGATTCAACAGGATCGTGCAGTGGTCTTGCGGCTTTGGACAGTCCTTTGACATGAGGTCCGCCGTGTTTCTGTCGGAAAAGGAGAGCAGGCGGATTTCTTCGGGCAATGGAAGGTAGAACGGCTTCTTCTGAACGGGTCCGTGAGTGCCGACGATCACATTTTCGCGAAGATCGGTCACCTCTTTATAGGAGGCATAGGAAGACCCGAGATACGATATGTTGACTTCGCCCATAAAATCAAGAGCGAGTATTGGGTGAGTTGAGGCGGTGATATAATCTCTTGAAAGCGTCACCTCGGTCTCTTGAAACAGTGTGAAGCCGTCTTCGAGAGGGAAAATATGCGTTTCCACATTGTTTTCCTTTGCCGTTTCCGTAATTGAAAGCAAAATGTTTGCTTCGTTTTCATTTATGGGTTGCGGAAGGATTATTTGTCTTACCGTTTGGTTCTTTAAAATTCTGGAAACTGCCGAGATATGTTTTGTGTGATAATGTGTCATGACCAGGACGTCTATCTGACAGTATCCGCGTCTTGCCGCCTCGGCAGCAACGTAAGAAAGACTTCCAAAAGAGCCGTCCGACAGATCAAGAATCGTGTTCTGACCGCCTTTTGATATTATTAAATATTCGTTTTCGCCACTTGTGAGAAATTGGGCGGAAAGAGGACTGTTCTTTGTGTAGATCGTGTGAAACGCGAAGAAACAAAGGATAACGGCGAGGGCAGCAAAAAAGTAGATCTTCAGGTGCTTTAACTTGAAGAAAATAACGGTAAGCACCAGCGCGAAAAACGGGACGAAGAAAAATGGTGTAAAAGAATAGTCAAGGGACAGCTCTATGTTATCCGGCTCAGCCAGCAGCGAGGCAACGTGCGAAGAACCTTTTGACGCCCACAATGTCAAATGACCAAGTGCATTTCCCGCCAAAGGAACTGCGCCAAAGATCAGTGTCAGAGGTGTTAAAAGCATAAGAGCTGAAATGAGCGGTGAGAGAAGCAGAGTTCCTATGGGTGAGAGAACTGCAATTTTGCCGAAGTAAAGCCACGAAACGGGCAATGCGAACATGAGTGCCACCACGGAAATGCCCAGCGATGACAGCACGTAGTAAACTGCCTTTCCCGCAAATCTCACCGAGCGGGCGCGTATTATTTTCGCTTCTACCGACGGATAGAAGGCGACGATACCGAATGTGGTGGCAAAGGACAGGATAAATCCAACGTCCGAAATGGCGCAAGGCGATACGGCGCAGATGATCGCGCCGGCAATGAGCAGGGAAGTGAGCGAATCCTTTTCGCGTCGGGCGAAATATGCAACATAAGAAATGAAAAGCATTATCGCCGCGCGGACGACTGACAGAGCAAATCCTGTCAGTGCTACGTAAAAGATTATGACGGAAGCCGTAATAATTAGCCGTTTGCCCTTTTTCAAAGCGAGGCTTTTCAGAATGAAATCGAGTATTCCCGCAAGCACTGACAGGTGCATGCCGCTGAGAGCAAGCAGGTGATAGGTTCCCGTTCTGCGGAAGTGCATTTTGTCCGCTTCCTCAAGAGACGAGCGGTCGCCAAAAAAGACCGCGGCAGGCAACCCGTTTTCCTCGGGTAGATATCGATTGAGCAAGGTTGTAAATTTGTCTCGGACAGCTCCCGCTTTTATTTCAATGCGGTTTGTAGTCGAATTTTTCGTCAGGATATCGAATTTATGACTTTCAACCTCCGTTACTTTCAAAAATATTCCTTTTGAATTGTAATATGCTTTTTCACGAAAACCGTTCTCGTCTTGTGCAAAATCCGAAATGCTTGCGCGGGTACGTATCTTTGTGCCGGGCTTCAGACCGCTGTCGTAGCCTGACTCAAAGATCACGTCAATATTGGCAGACTTGCCGTCGATCCTCGTTACAGTTGCCTCGTAGGAGCTTCCGTACGGCAGAGAGTATTGTACGGCATTTACCGTCATCTCGACCTCGGCGATCTTCCCGTCGTGCTCGCGCAAGATGCGGTTGAAGTCTGCCCTGTAAAAATACGAGCGCAGAAAGCCGCCGCATACCAGGGCGAAGATCAAAAGCATGGGCGGAACAATGCGCTTGTTTTTTAATAACAGCACTGCTAAAACAGTGATTACGAAAACAAGAGAAGCCGCCCCAAGGAAAAGCAAACTTGCATCAAATAAAAGGGCTACCGCGCCCGACAGCATAAACAGCAGAGCGCCAAGTGCCAGCGGACGGCGGTGAAAAAGTCCCATATTGCTTCTCCTTTACTTTTTTCAAAATAAAAAGCACATTCGCCGAGGCGAACATGCTTTAACTTGTTAGTATTAACCGAAAATATCGTCGGCACCGACCTCAATGTCTCCGCCGGAGATGTTACCGTTTCCTGTATCACCGCCTACGTTACCGCCTACGTTACCGCCCACGTCACCGCCCACGTCGCCCGTGGGGCCAAGTGTAACAGTCCACCGTGCAAGATACTGAGCAAGCTTAACTGCGTCCTTTGCGTTGATCACACCGTCGTAATAAACGTCTGCGTTCTTTTCATCCTCTGACGAGAAATCAATATCCCAATTGGCAAGCTTCTGAGCAAGTTTTACGGCATCTTTACCGTTGATTTCGTTATCCATGTAAATGTCCCCGTAGATAGCGAATGCAGAAACAATCAATACAGAGAGAACCACAATTGCTGCCAGACAAATCGAAACGATCCTTTTCATAATAATACCTCGTTTGAGTATGATTTTATATATACATGATATCATACCGACAAGAAAAAGTCAATAGATTTTTGGGAAAAGATATTACAGACTGATTTTTTAAAAAAACAACATGAAACGGTATATACCCCCTTGATTTTTTTTATGAAAGGTGGTATAATTATCAGCGTTGAATTTGCCTCCGTAGTAAAGTGGATATTACAAGTCCCTCCTAAGGATTAGTCGTGGGTTCGATTC
>JAZRTK010000014.1:0-16876 GCA_045651985.1 Eubacteriales bacterium | reverse complement strand
TGCTTCATTGAATATACCTGCGTTGGTAAACATGCTGTATGCCGCGGTTATCTCTCGTACGGTCACGCCGTAGTTCTGCTGACCAAGCGCCAGCGCCGCCAAGCCCTTGTCGGTAAGTCTTGTGCCGTTTGAAAGCTCCAGCAGGTCGATTAAGCTATCCATCTGCAGGTAATTCTTACAGAAATCGAAGGAATAATCGAGAGTAAGGTCATTTAAGACCTTTACCGCAACGGTATTCTTTGAGGTCTCAATGGCACTGTTTATATTGGTCAGACCGTCATATCTGTCAGGCAGGTTATGAGGCCAGATCGAGCTATCTTCCTTAAATTCATAGGGGGTATCGTCATAAACAGTTGCGTAATTGATAAGACCCGATTCAAGGGCGGGCGCGTATACCGACACGGGCTTGATAGAGGAGCCCGCGGGACGCACCGTCTGGGTCGCGTAGTTCTGGATTCGGTTACCCGTCTTCTCGCCGCGCTTACCCGCAACCCCCAAAATGTCGCTTGTGTATGGGTCGATAATTATCATAGAGGACTGCGCGGGCATTCCGCTGGTGTGCGCGGGAAAAATGTCGCTCTCGCTGTCCCCGATCAGACCGTCCTCGTATGCGTCGTCCAGCAGGTCCTGCACCTTCTTATCCATGCAGGTGTAGATCTTCAAACCACCCGAATATACGAGCATGCTTGCCGCCTGCTGTGTATATCCCGCCTCCATCAGGTCGTTCATCACGTCCTCGATGACCATGTCGGTGTACCAGGAGTTGATCGACGTAGACGAGCTCTTATCAACCGTGTAGTTAAGAACGATGGGTTCGTCGTAAACGGCGTCGAATTCCTCTTGCGTTATCTTCTCTGTCTCAAGCATACGGCGCAGAACGGTTCTTCTGCGGTCGTCATTATCCTGAGGGTGGGTTACGGGATTGTATTTAGAAGGATTCTGTGTAATACCCGCGATGCAAGCACATTCGTTCAAGGTAAGCTCGCTTACGTCCTTACCAAAATAAGTGTTCGCCGCCGCCTGAACGCCATAGCAGTTCTGCGCCAAGCTGATCACGTTCATATAAAGGGTAAGGATATCCTCCTTTTCCTTCTGCTTTTCAAGGTCCAAAGCCCAGAAGATCTCTTGGATCTTTCTCTGGATCTTATAGTCGTCCTCACCCGATATGTTCTTTATGAGCTGCTGGGTGATAGTTGACGCGCCGAACTCGTCCCTAAAGCCAAGGAAGAAGTTTGCGCCGGCACCGATAGTTCTGTACCAGTCTACGCCGCGGTGAGTCATAAATCTATGGTCCTCAATGGCGATGAATGCATCACGCAAGGTCTGGGGGATCTGCTCATAAGGCACGTAGATACTGTTAGCCTCGCCGTGGATCTCCGCCATTTCCTTAGCAGTTCCCTCCCGTGCCGCCCTGTCGGTATAATCGTAGTAATACAGGGTAGTGGTCGTGGTAGTGCTGGTGAGGTTCAGATCGTATTTTTCTATGTCTATCTCAAGCACGATATTGTTCTTTACGTAAACTGCAAAGGTACAGCCGACGATAATGCCCGTAATGATACCCACGAGCACACAGGTCAGAAACGCATTTAGAATGAATATCAGAACTCGACCCACACGGCTCTTCTTCTTTTTCTTTCTTCGGTCGTCCGTCGGCTTTTCCTTTTTCCTCGGAAGCCGAATATCAAACTTTCCTATCTTCAAAGCTATCACATCCTTTTCGATGGTAATATTATACACCGTTTTTTTGAATATATTATGAATTTACGGTGATAATAAAAGCAAATATCTGTATACGGAGATTAAAATGAAAAAATTTCTATTGACATTCTGCCTTATGGTTTGCATAGCCGTATCCGCCCTGTCGGCTTATACCGCCGCCCATACCGCCACCGTTCACAACCGAACCAGCGCCTCTCAAACAAAGGAATTAAACGTTTTGCGCGCGAAGATCTCGGAGCTTGAAGATGAGCCCGAGGGCTTTGCTCTGCTCCGCGAGACCGACGGCATCATCGGACTTTACGATGCCCGCGGCGAGGTGCTTCTTTGCACTATCGACACTCCCGTTATCAGTCTGCCCGAAGAGGAACGCGGACAGATAATGGTGGGGCTGAAGGTAAAAGACGCCTTTCATTTTCTGCGCCTGTTTGAAAACCTATCAGAGTAAAGGTCAGCCGCACTTCTTGCAAGCTCTTTCCTTTCCCTCGGACTCTGCTTGCTCCTGAGTTCCCTCGATCACGTTTTTTGATTTCTTTAGCGCAGAGCAATCGGCGCTTTTATGCCAGACCGAGCCCGATTCGGTATAATAAACCGTGACACCGTTCCACTTTTTCTCCGTCTCCCCGGCGCTTTCCGTCAAAACGATATTTTCCGAGACGGTCCAAAGCTCATCTGCGTCTATTTCGTTCGCAATATAAACAGGCTCCGACGCGCACGCCGAAATCAACAGCATGATCAGCAGGAGATTACACGGCAGAAAGCATTTTTTCAAGAATTCTGATCTTGTTTTGAGACATTTCATAAGCGGTCTTATAATCTCCAGTTCTGCTGCAGCAATTTTCATAGTCACCGCACACGAAATACCTGATGGGAATGGGTAATGATATATCCGCGGCGATCTTTCCGAGGATCTCTGCCGCCTCGGTAAATTTTTCGTCTTCTATCAACCTCATAGCTTTAAGGTGAAGACCGAAGCTCTCATTTTCAAAATCTGCTTCCTTGCTCATTTCCCCGCCGAAAAGCGAAGCGTAGAGAGCGAAATCGCAGTTGTAGGTCAAATCGCACCTGTCGGGCAAACTGCCGTCTATCCCCAAGGTGGGCGATATATTTTCCATAAATTTAATGTAAGGGATTATCTTCGCCGCTGCCACACCGCCGTCAAGAACGGTGTTCTCCGCCAGAAACAGAGCTTCGTCAAAATAAGTACAAGCCGGACGCAGATTTCCCGCGTCAAACTCCTCGATACCCATTTGCAAAGCGGACTGAGAAGCAAAGTAGACCAATTCCTGATCATCATATTTTCCATCAAGACACTCAAGGGCAAGCTGGCGGCAGATCTCCCACTCACAAAGCTTGTACGCCTGAACGATGTTCGAGTAAGAGGAATGTTTTTTGAATCGCGCCTCTTCCTCGGGACTGTCAGACAGAAGATAGCCCACGGGAACACCAAGCCTCTCTGCCAAATTTATTGCAACGGGCAAGGAGGGGGTTGCGACACCGTTTTCTATTTTACTTAGCATATTGCGAGTGATAGTGTCCCCCGCAAGTTCCTTTTGCGTCAGCATCTTTGATGTTCTGACGTTTTTTATTTTTTCACCAATACTCATCTGTCAAATATACTGTTTCCCATAGCGTCGATTCCGACGATAAGTGAGAAATTCTCAACTTCCATTCGTTTTACGGATTCACAGCCGAGGTCGTCAAATGCCACGACCTCGCATTTTTTAATTGCCTTTGCGGCAAGAGCGCCCGCCCCCCCGACAGCACAGAAATACACCGCGCCCTGTTTTTTCAGTGCTTCTCTCACTTCGTCGCTCATCTGACCTTTCCCGATAATTCCCGCCATGCCTGCATCAAGCATCATAGACGCGAAAGGGTTCATACGCGACGACGTGGTAGGTCCGCAGGAGCCGACGGCAAGTCCGTTCTTTGCGGGTGTGGGACCCGCGTAGTAAACTACCGCGCCCTCAATTTCAAAGGGAGGCTTTTCGCCATTTTCGAGCATGGCGGCGATCCGCTTGTGCGCCGCGTCGCGGGCTGTGTAAACGGTACCACAAAGGCTCACCGTGTCACCCGCCCGAAGGCGGCTCGCCGCCTTTTTCAGCTCGGATACGTTTATCTTTTTCATATATCAGTGTTTTGTAGGCTTGAGATTTTTGAAGAATTCGGTTGCCTTACGCTCAGGTGCGCGACGCTTTGGGGTGTTGTCTACCCTTGAAACCCCGCCCTGTATCTTACCCAGCATGGTGGTCTCCATGCCCTCAAGCTTCATAGTTCCCTGATTCATTCGGCTCATGATGTCGTCAAGCGCCTTTTCGAGAATGGTTTGCGCGTATTCGCGGACAGCCGCCACCTCGCACTTGCCCTCCTCGGAAATGAGTCTCAGGCTTGCAAATACGGAATCGGATGCCGCCTTTGCGCTTTCCTCAAGGGCTCGCTTTCTTGCGTCTGCCTCGGCTCTTGAACGCTCCTCGCGTACTGTCGCTTCCTCGTTTGCGCGGTCGATTATCTCCTGTGCCATTTTCTTTGCGGAAATAAGGGTCTCGCCGATATTCGCGCTGTTCTCATCATAGAGCGCAGCCTTCTTACGAAGCTCTGCAAACTCGTCCGATTCAAGAGTATCGTCTTCCGCATTGACTGCGATCTGCACCTCGTCCTCAAGGCGCACATTCTCCTCCTGCTCGCGCTGGAGCTGAGCTGCGAGCCCATCTATTTCCGCTTCAAGCTCGGCTATCTTTTCTTTATATTCATCTGCCAGCTTCTGTGCCTCCGCGGCAGTCTTCTCCGCCTTCTCGGCTCTTGCACTTGCAGCCTTTGCCTCGGCCCTTGCGCTCTCCTCGCGCTCTGCCGCCTCGGCGTTGAATTTAACCAGATAATTATTTACGTCCGATTTGTTATATCCGCGCATCGAACTTCTGAACACTACGTTTTTTGTGTTTTCCATACGTCCTCGATTCCGCCAAAAAGGCATTTTTCTGTAAACATATTCATTATATGATACCACAAAAATATCAAATAATCAAGAGTTTTGTATGATTTAGTCAAAGTAAAGATCGGCGCAGTCCTCTGCGCCGATCTTCTTTATCTTTTCATCTTCTCAATTTTTTCCTTTGTAGGGGTCACGTAGGCGGTCCAGTTAGTGTGGTAGATGACAAGTCCGGGCTTGCCCCCAGCCACCTTCTTAACGTTGCGCGCCTGTGTGTAGTCAACGGCGATATTTTCGCCCGTAGCCTTTGAATGGAACGCCGCGATCTCCGCCGCCTGAGTAAAATCAGCAACGTCCGGCTCTACCCCGCCGCAGACCATGACAACGTGTGAGCCCGGCTGTCCTTTTGCGTGGAACCAATAGTCGTTCTTTTCCGCTATGCGGTGAGTTATATACTCGTTCTGAATGTTGTTCTTTCCGCAAAGCACAGTGAAACCGCCGTCGGTTATAAACTTTGCCACCACGGGATTTTTCTTTTTCGCCACGGTATATCCCTTCATTTTTGAAGCGTAGCCCGAGCTGTAAAGCTCCTCGCGTATTTCCGCCAATTCTGCGGCACCGTCCGCGCGGGTCAGCGCGTCCGCAACGCTTGAAATATACTCAAGCTCAGTCTCAGCCTTCTCTATCTGACGGGTCAGCTCCACCTTTGCGTTCTTGGATTTATTGTATTTTTTATACATTCTTTGAGCATTCTGCGCAGGTGTTAAACGCTCGTCGAGCTCAATCTCGCGCTCAATGAAATCACCCTTTTCGTCGGTCTCGGAATAGTCGGTGAGAGCAACACGGGTCATGCCTCTTTGCAACAGGTAGATGTTTGCGGTTATGAGGTCGCCGAGAGCCTTGTATTCCTCGCCCTTTTCGCAGTCCGCAAGCTCCTGACGCTGAACGGCGAGTTTTTTGACAAGTCTCGCCTCGGCGTTGTTTAAAATATGCAGAATATCGGAAGCCCGTTGTTTTACTCGGATATCGTGATCCCGCATTTCAAAGAAGCAGTCAAGGGTCTCGCCCACCGAATCAAAGTGCTTCAACGCTTCGTCGCCGTACTGGGTCAAGGGCGTGAAAGCGTACTCTACGGGTCGCTCGCCGTCAAAAACGACGCAAGGGGCGCTTTCCCCTGCTCTGATACCATCAATGATACGTGAAAATTCCGACCACAGCGACGCGGGAGCACAATAACGCAGGGGAGTATCGGTATGACGGGTGGAACGGAAGCATATTTCACGCGCGACAGCGGCGGAAATACCAAGGTACGTATCCGTGATGAATTTATCCCCACGCATTTCGGGACTTGCGTCCGAAAACGCTTCAAGAAAACCAGACTCGTCCTCTTCCAGCGGATTTTTCTTATTCTGCTTTGGTGGAAGCTCGTAGGTCATGCCGGGTAAGAGCTGACGGAGCGAGCTGGTAGTAAAATCCACCGTGCGAAGCAGGGAGATTATCTTTTTGTTCCTATCGGTAAAAATAAGATTGCTGTATTTCCCCATGATCTCCGCGATCAGGTAGCGTTTGCACGAAAATCCAAGCTCGTCGTAGGCATCAAATTCGAGCTGAACCACACGCTCAAAGCCGGGCTGATATATTTCACTCAGCTTTGCGCCTGTCAGATGCTTGCGAAGAAGCATACAGAACATGGGCGGTTGAGCGGGGTTTTCCTTTTGTGCCTGTGTGAAGCCGAATCTCGGGTTGCTTGTACCCGCGTCGATAAGCAGTCTCCGACCGCCCTCGCGTGAGCGCAAGATCAAAATGAGTTTATCTCTTTCGGGCTGGTGTATCTTTTCTATCTTCGCTCCAAGGCACGCGCCTTTAAGTTCGGCTATGGACGAAGACAGCATTCCTGCATCAAATGCCATAAAAATTTCCTTTTTATTTTACAAGTTTTCTGTCATCAATAGGGGATATGCCAAAGCGACGCTTATATTGGCGGTAGAAGGACGAATAGTCCTTGAATCCGCACTCGGCGGAGGCAACTGTCGCCGTTTTTCCGTCCTTCAGCATGGCGCGGGCGACCAGCAAGCGTTTGAGCACAACGTAATCCCACACGGACGAGCCCGTGGACTGTTTAAACGCACGGTTTATATAGGATTTGCTGAAGAAAAAGTGCTGTTCCAGGGTGTCAAGGCTCCAATCCTCGGTCAGGTGAGCATTGACGTAGGAAATGACTCGGCTCACAATATCATTGGTCATACCCGCCGACTGTATACCTGAGGGTATCCTGTTCTTCTCGGTATTCGCCAGATGCTGAAGCTCGCACACGACGCTGACAAGGTTTGAGATTATGATGGTCCTCTTTTCCTCGTCGGAGGAATACGAGTTTCGGCACATACGGCGCATACAGTTTTCAATATAGTCGCAGGATTCCTTATTGCCCATGAAATAATTGTTCTTGCCCATCTCCTTTTCGGTAAAGAGCTTTGCAAGGTTCGAACACCACGGAGTTTTTTCAATGAGACGGATAGGAAATTCCAAAACTATACGCTCGTAAGGCTCGTCGGGCTGAATATGCACCTTATGCACCTCGCCGTACTGCATGATAAGAGTACAGCCGGGCACAAGCGGATAGTCTACACCCTCAACCGAGTAATATCCCTTTCCCGAAATGAAATGGAGTATTTCACAGTTGCGGTGAGCGTGAGTGAGAAAATCCTCATCCAGCGGAGACGTATCCACGGTATGGTGGAGATACATATCTTCCTTTTTGTATTCGTGATACCGAGTTTTCATAACATTCCTCCCCCTGCCGCATGGAACAAAAACGGGTTGATTTCGGCACTTTGCAATTCCGATACAAGTATTTTACCAAAAAAGTTCAGAAAATGCAATACTTTTTGACGATATATGCAATTTTATTGCCAAGACATTGTTGTATAATAAGTTTGTAAAGTTTTTTATGCAATAATTTTGTGCCGCATAAGCGGCAGAAGGAGAAATTATGTCAAAGGTTTGTGTTGTTACGGGTGCGGGGGGAGTTCTTTGCGCGTCCTTTGCCGAGGAGATGGCAAGAAACGGCTACAAGGTCGCCCTGCTTGACCTTAATCTCGAATCAGCCGAAAAAGTGGCGGAGGAAATTCGCAAAAACGGCGGCATAGCCAAGGCTTACAAGTCAAACGTTCTCGACCGCGCAGGTCTTGAGGAGGTACATCAGGCAGTTCTGGCGGATCTGGGCAAATGCACGGTCCTTATCAACGGTGCAGGCGGAAACAACCCCAGAGCCACCACGACAAACGAATATTTTACAGAGGGCGACGAGACAAGAGATGATATAAAGACCTTCTTCAATCTTGATAAGGAAGGTTTTGATTTCGTATTCAGCCTCAACCTCATGGGAACTCTTATTCCCACTCAGGTTTTTGCCGTTGACATGATCGGCGGCGAGGGCTGCAGCATCGTGAACGTTTCTTCCATGAACGCGTACACGCCACTTACCAAGATCCCTGCGTACAGCGCGGCAAAGGCAGGCGTTTCCAACTTCACGCAGTGGCTCGCTGTACACTTTGCAAATGCGGGTATCCGAGTAAACGCTATCGCACCCGGATTCTTCGTAACGGCGCAAAACAAGGCGCTCCTTTTCAATGAGGACGGAGCTCCCACCCCCAGAACGAATAAAATTCTCAACGCTACCCCCATGGGAAGATTTGGTGAGGCAGAGGAGCTTCTCGGAACGCTCAAGTATCTGACCGACCCCGCGGCGTCAAGCTTCGTTACAGGTATCGTTATCCCCGTTGACGGAGGCTTTTCCGCTTACTCCGGAGTATAAAGGAAAAGGGGTGTCAACATGGTAAACGCTGTTGGCACAGACTCCCTTTATAATTTAGGTACAATAATTCTTCAAAAAACCCGCCCGATTACCGAGCGGGTTTTTTGCTATTCAAGGACAAGCTCACTGTGCATAAACCGTGAATAAGTGAGTATAAACGAGAATAAGTGAGAATTTGTGCAAAAAAATCAGGAAAACGGCAGTTTAGCTTGAATAATTCCGATAAACAATATTTTTTTGCGAAATTTTTGAAAATATATTGCATTTTTTTTCAATGTCTGTTATAATACATTTCCAAGAGGGTATTATGAATTGCCCGGCCTGAAAAAACAGGCGGGAAATTTGTCTTACCCTCACTCAAATTTTCATCTCATTTATTTTTTGGAGGATTAAAGGAATTGGCAAGAGCTGATAGCGTAATCGAGCTGAAAAATATCCGCAAGGCATTTGACGGTGAAACTGTTCTCGACGGCATTGATCTAAGTATTCACGACAAGGAGTTCGTGACACTTCTCGGCCCTTCCGGCTGCGGAAAGACCACCACCCTGCGTATTATCGCGGGCTTTGAATTCCCCGACCATGGCGACGTCTGCATCGGCGGAAAGAAAATAAACGACGTTCCCCCTCACAAGAGAAACGTAAACACGGTGTTCCAGAGATACGCGCTTTTCCCGCATCTCAACGTGTTTGAAAATATTGCGTTCGGTCTTCGTCTGGCAAAAAAGCCCGAGGAGGAGATAAGAAAGCGCGTAAAAGAAATGCTGGCGCTGGTAAATCTTTCGGGATTCGAGCGCAGAAACGTCAATTCCCTGTCGGGCGGTCAGCAGCAGAGAGTTGCTATTGCGCGTGCGCTTATAAACGAGCCGAAGATCCTGCTTTTGGACGAGCCCTTGGGTGCTCTTGACTTAAAGCTCCGCAAGGACATGCAGAACGAGCTCAAAAACATTCAGGTACGCACGGGAATTACCTTTATCTACGTTACCCACGACCAGGAGGAGGCTCTCTCCATGTCCGACGTTATCGTGGTAATGAACGAGGGCGTAATCCAGCAGATCGGAACTCCCACCGACATCTACAACGAGCCCGTAAACGCTTTCGTTGCCGACTTTATCGGCGAGAGTAACATTCTGGCGGGCGTTATGCTGGAGGACTACAAGGCAAGATTTTCGGGTCACACCTTCGAATGTCTTGACCATGGCTTTGAAAAGGGCGAAGCAGTTGACATCGTCGTGCGTCCCGAGGACGTTGACGTCGTTCCACTCGAAAAAGGTATGCTTCAGGGCGTTGTTACCGGCGTCACCTTCAAGGGCGTTCACTACGAGATCATCGTGGACATCGGCGGGTTTAAGTGGATGATCCAGACTACCGACTACGTAGGACCGGACGAGCACATCGGCATCTACATCGAGCCCGATGCTATACACGTTATGAAAAAATCCAAGTATTCCGGTAAATTCGGAGACTACTCCTCATTTAGTGACGAGCTTGAAAAGCTGTCCGACGTAAACGAGGGGGCAGAGGAAGAATGAAGCACAAGAATATGCAAAGCTGGCTGGCGGCGCCTCACGCCGTATGGTCGCTTCTGTTCATTATTGCGCCCCTTATCTTCGTTGCTTATTACGCATTCACCGACAAGGAGGGCGCGTTCACCCTTGACAACGTGGCAAACGCACTCAGCCGCAGTACGCTGATAATCTTTTTCCGTTCTATCAGCTTTGCGCTTATTGCTACGTTTATCTGCCTTCTTATCGCTTATCCTCTGGCTTACGCACTTTCAAAAAGCAAGGCGAGTACCCAGAAGATAATGATAATGCTGGTCATGCTTCCCATGTGGATGAACTTTCTTATCCGCACCTATTCCTGGATGGCGATCCTTGAGGACACGGGCTTTATCAATCAGATCCTTGCAAAAATAGGTCTTGGCCCCGTGCATATGATAAACACAAGCGGCGCGGTTATTTTAGGTATGGTATACAACTTCCTGCCCTACATGATACTGCCCATTTATTCGGTCATGTCGAAGATAGACAACCGTCTTATCGAGGCGGCGCAGGATCTGGGCTGCAGCGGTATTCACGTTCTGACCAAGGTTACCTTGCCCCTTTCCATGTCGGGCATCATTTCGGGCGTTACCATGGTATTCGTTCCGTCCATCAGCACTTTCTACATATCTCAGAAGCTGGGCGGCGGAAACTTCGACCTTATAGGCGATACCATCGAGCGTCAGTTCCAGACCTCTTACAATTACAACCTGGGCGCGGCGATCTCGCTTATCCTTATGGTGATAATAATCATTTGCATGGCGGTGATGAACCACTTCTCGGACGAGGACGGAGGTGTAGTTGTATGAAGCTTTCACAGAAGATATACACAACACTTATTTTCGTTTTCCTCTACGCGCCTATCGGGATCCTCGTTCTCTTTTCCTTTAACTCCAGCAACTCAACAGGCGTTTTTGAAGGATTTTCTCTACGCTGGTATCAGGAGCTTTTGAGCGACAAGGCAACCCTTGCCGCGCTCAAGAACACCTTGATCCTCGCTGTGACGTCGTCTGTCATCGCGACCGTTATCGGAACCGCCGCGGCAGTGGGTATTTCCAGAATGAAAAAACAGTACCTTCGTGGCACGCTTATGACCGTCACCAACGTCCCCATGATGAATCCCGATATCGTTACGGGTATCTCCATGATGCTTCTTTTCGTGTTCGTTGGCACTCTGCTTCATTTTGACAACAATCTTAGCTTCTGGACTCTGCTTATCGCGCACGTTACCTTCAACCTGCCCTACGTTATCCTGTCCGTCCTTCCCAAGATAAAGCAGCTGGATTCCCAGCTTCCCGAGGCGGCAATGGATCTGGGCTGTACGCCCATGCAGGCATTTTTTAAGGTTGAGCTTCCCGCTATCATGCCGGGTGTGCTCACGGGTGCCATCATGGCGTTCACCCTCTCGCTGGACGACTTCGTCATCAGTTACTTTACTGTGGGAAGCGGCTTTGAGACCCTGCCTATCCGCATCTATTCTATGACCAAAAAGAGAGTTACGCCCGATATGTACGCGCTATCTACTCTCATTTTCATCGCTATCCTTTTGCTCCTTATCCTGTCCAACGTGACAAGCTCAAAGAGCGAAAAGAAAGTAAAAAAATAACCCTATAAAAAGGAGCAACGGCTAAGTTGAAAAGATTTTTTTCTGCTTTTTCTGCTTTTGTTATGGTTTTCCTTCTTTGCGCGGTGGCAGTACCCGTCTCCGCCGAGGATATAACCATCAACGTATACAACTGGGGTGAGTACATCTCGGACGGCTCCGAGGATTCCCTTGACGTAAACGCAGAGTTTACGAAAGCCACGGGCATCAAGGTAAATTACTCCACTTACGCCAGCAACGAGGACCTTTACGCAAAGCTCAAAAGCGGCGCCACAGGTTACGACGTTATCATCCCCTCCGACTACATGATAAAGCGTCTTGCCGACGAGAATATGCTGGAGGAGTTGAATTACGATAATATCCCCAACTATCAGTACATTTACGACGATTTCAAAGGGCTTTACTACGACCCCGAAGAAAAGTACACGGTACCCTACACCTACGGCATCATCGGCGTTATCTACAACAGCGCACGGGTCGACGAGGAGGACGTGGCAGACCGTTCATGGGACTTGCTCTGGAATGAGAAGTACTCAAAGATGATACTCCAGTTCAACAACTCCCGCGACGCATTCGGCACGGCTATGTACCTTGAAGGCATAAGCGTAAACACTACCGACGAGGCGCTGTGGCGTCAGGCTCTCACCAAGCTTGCCGAGCAGAAGCCCATCGTTCAAAGCTACGTTATGGACGAGATCTACAACAAGATGGAATCCGGCGAAGCATGGATAAGCTCCTATTACGTGGGCGACTATCTGAGTATGTACGAAAACAACTCCGATCTGGCTTTCTATTTCCCCCGTGAGGGCACAAACTACTTCGTTGACGCCATGTGTATTCCCAAGGGAAGCAAGAATAAGGAACCCGCCGAGGCTTACATTAACTTCATGCTCTCAAAGGATGTTGCTGTCGCTAACGCGGAGTACATCTACTACGCAACCCCCAACAGATTAGTAGTTGAAGACCCCGAGTACGCAAACTACATGGGCGAGGAGGCAATGGATCTTCTCTATCCCGACATTGATTTTGCCGCAGAGTACGACAAAAACTGCTATAAGACCCTGCCCGCCGAAACTCTTTCGCTGGTCAACGACCTGTGGGAGGAGCTGAAGATCGACGGCTCGGTTGACGCCTGGGTGTACATCTCATGCATCGTGATAATCGTCGGGTTCCTCGGTATCGGAATCTACAATTTCGCAATCAAAAAGTACAGAGATAATTATTAAATAAAAGATCGACGGCTTGCGCCGTCGATCTTTTACTTGTTAAGTATCTGTCTTGCAACGTAAACGCCGCTGGCGGATGCGTGGGAAAGCGAATGGGTCACGCCGCTTCCGTCGCCGATGACGTAAAGACCTTTGTGACGTGTCTCGAGATTTTCATTTATCTCGACCTCCATGTTGTAGAATTTGACCTCAACTCCGTAAAGAAGTGTGTCCTCTCCCGCCGTGCCGGGAGCTATCTTGTCAAGAGCGTAGATCATCTCGATTATTCCGTCAAGGATTCGCTTGGGAAGTACAAGACTTAAATCACCGGGAGTAGCCTTCAAAGTAGGTCGCACTACACACTCGTCAATGCGGTTCTTGGTACTGCGACGTCCTCTGACAAGGTCGCCAAAGCGCTGAACGATAACTCCGCCGCCGAGCATATTGGAAAGGCGCGCGATACTCTCGCCGTAGCCGTTGCTGTCCTTAAACGGCTCGGAGAAATGCTTTGCGACCAGCAAGGCAAAGTTGGTGTTATCGGTCTTCATGCCCTCCGACTCATAGCTGTGTCCGTTTACGGTGATAATGCCGTTAGTATTCTCATTTACCACGATTCCGCGGGGATTCATACAGAAGGTGCGTACTCTGTCCTCAAATTTCTCGGTGCGGTAAACTATTTTACTCTCGTAAAGCTCGTCGGTCAGGTGCGAGAAGATAACCGCGGGCAGTTCAACTCGAACGCCAATGTCAACGCGGTTTGAAAGGGTGGGAATATCCATCTCGCGACAAACCTGCTCCATCCACTTGCTTCCGCTTCGACCAACGGAGATCACGCAATCGCGGCAGGTCACGGTAGTATTACCCGCTTTTACCTCGTAGCCCTCGTCTATTCTGCGCACCGACTCCACGGGTGTATCAAAATAAAACGTCGCTTTGTCGCGCAGAAAGTTGTATATATTTTCAAGCACCAAGTAGTTGATATCGGTACCTAAGTGGCGCACCGACGCTTCAAGAAGCTGGAGACCGTTCTGCATACAGATCTTCTTGAACTTACTGCCTGCGGTGGAGTACATCTTGGTGCCTTCTCCGCCGTATTTCATGTTGATGTCGTCAACGTAGCGCATGAGCTCCAGTGCCTTTTCACGTCCAATGTGTTCAAAAAGCGTGCCGCCGAAATCATTGGTTATATTATATTTTCCGTCGGAAAAAGCGCCCGCGCCGCCGAACCCGCTCATGATAGAACAGCTCTTACAGCTGATACAGGTCTTTATTTTGTCACCGTCAATCGGGCACTTGCGCTTTGCAAGCTCGTGCCCCGCTTCAAAAACGGCAATTTTCAAATCTTGGTTCTTTTGAGCGAGCTCATAAGCGGCAAAAATACCGCCGGGTCCTGCTCCGATAATAACAACGTCGAAATTCATTTTTCTATCCTTTCCGTCCCTGCCCTTGGGGCAAAACAAATGCGTGAAAACAATGTTTTCACGCAATAGATAATACATTTTCAAGCTATTGCATACAATTATACCATAATTTTGGGGCGGATTCATGAACTTTTTATGAATTTTGGTAAAAAACGGCGAAGCTTAGCTTCGCCGTTTGGTTTATTTCTTTTCAAACACCACCTTATCGCCGTCGGCACGTGCTATAACTGTGTCGCCGCTGACAAATCTACCCTCAAGCATATCTGTGGAAAATGCATCCTCCACCAAACGAACGATTGCTCGGCGCAAGGGTCTTGCTCCGTACAAGTCGTCAAATCCCGCCTTTGCCGCAAGCTCGGCTACCGAAGGATCAAATTCAAGGGTTATTCCAAGGGAGTACGTGCGCGATGCCACGTCGGAAAGCATGAGCTCTGCAATGGAGCAAATGTTCTCATGGGTCAGCTTGTTGAATATGACGATATCGTCGATTCGATTAATGAATTCAGGTCTGAAGGTGGATTTCAGCGCGTTCATTATGGTCTTTTCACGCTGTGTGTCGGTGTTCTGCTCGCCCGCAACGGCAAAGCCGAGCTGTCTTGCACTATCCGATACTGATGCGCCCGCGTTTGAGGTCATGATAATGACCGTGTTCTTAAAGTCCACTCTCCGTCCCTGAGAGTCGGTAAGAATACCGTCCTCAAGTACCTGAAGCAGGATATTGAACACATCGGGGTGCGCCTTTTCGATCTCATCAAAGAGCACTACCGAATATGGGTGACGGCGGACCTTTTCGGTCAGCTGACCGCCCTCGTCGTAACCCACGTAGCCGGGAGGCGAGCCGATAAGCTTTGATACGCTGTGCTTTTCCATATATTCTGACATATCAAGTCGTAGCATAGCGTTTCTGTCGCCGAACATGACCTCCGCCAGCGCCTTTGTAAGCTCTGTCTTACCCACGCCCGTAGGACCGATGAAAATGAAAGATCCAATTGGACGGCGGGGATCTTTTAAGCCCGTTCTTCCCCGTCTTATCGCCTTTGAGATGACCTCAATAGCGCGGTCTTGACCTATGACCTTCTCTTTGAGAGTTTGCTCCAGCCGCAAAAGCTTTTCGCCCTCTCCCTCAAGGAGTCGGCTGACGGGGATACCCGTCCACTGTGTTACAACGTCTGCTATATCGTTTTCTGTGAGGGTAAGATCGGAGCGGCTGCTGGATTTTTCCCACGACGTCCGCTTTTCCTCGTATTCCAGCGTCAGCTTTTTCTCCTCGTCCCGCAGAGCCGCGGCGCGCTCAAAATCCTGTGAGCTGACAGCCTCCTCTTTATTTCGGGACAGCTCTTTGAGCTTGTCTTCAAGCTCTTTTACGTCAGAGGGCGATGTGATAGATGAGATTCTTATCCTCGACGCCGCCTCATCTACTAAGTCGATAGCCTTGTCGGGCAGGTATCTGTCCTGAATATAGCGAACTGACAGCTCCACCGCCGCCTTTATTGCCTCGTCGGAGATTTTCAGTCCATGGTGCGCCTCGTATTTATCGCGCAAACCACGGATTATGTCGATAGACTCCTGCGGTGTGGGCTCGTTTACCATCACCGACTGGAATCGGCGCTCCAAAGCCGCGTCCTTTTCTATGTGTCCGCGGTACTCGGCAATGGTCGTAGCACCGATAAGTTGCATCTCGCCTCTTGCCAGTGCGGGCTTGATGATATTCGCCGCGTCTACCGCGCCCTCGGCGGCGCCTGCGCCCACGATGGTGTGTATCTCGTCGATAAAAAGGATAATGTTCGGGTTCTTTGAGACCTCGTCCATTACGTTCTTCATACGCTCCTCAAACTCACCGCGGTATTTTGCACCCGCTATCATGGCGGGAATATCAAGAGCGATAACGGTCTTGTTGCGAAGTGTTTCGGGGATTGTACCATCGGCTATTTTCTGAGCAAGTCCCTCTACCACGGCTGTCTTACCCACGCCCGGCTCGCCGATAAGGCAGGGATTGTTTTTCTGACGGCGGGAGAGTATCTGAATGACGCGCTCGGTCTCGCGGTCTCGTCCGATTATGGGGTCAATTTTTCCCTGCTTTGCAAGATCAGTCAAATCCCGACCGAAATTTGAAAGCGTCGGACAGCCCTTTATGTTCGACCTCTTGCCGCCCTTTGCGGTCTTAACATCCGCGTCTCCAATACCCGCCTGAGCAGGTCTCGATATCTCACCGAAATAATTTGTAAGCTCTTCACGAAGCCCCGACGTGTCGATACCAAGCTCCTCCAAAATCCTCACGGCAACGCAGTCCCCTTCGTTCAGGATCGCCAGGAGCAAGTGCTCGGTGCCGATATAGTTCTGACCGTGGCGCATGGACTCGTATGCCGAGCCCTCAATTATTTTCTTTGTCCGAGGGGTCATGTCGGCGGCGCTGACAAAGGTCTGAGAGCCCCGCCCCACCATTTCCTCAACCGCATTTTTCACCGCCTCGGTCTCTGCACCGCTCTTTGTGAGCAGCTTCTCGGCGACGCTGTCCTGCTCACCAAGAAGTCCAAGCAAAAGATGCTCGGAGCCTATATATGTGTGACCCATTTCCCGAGCGGTCGTCAGTGCTCGGTTAAGGGTGTTCTGTGCTTTTTGTGTAAATCGGTTCATTTTTTGTCCTTTCCTT
>JAZRTK010000013.1:0-44616 GCA_045651985.1 Eubacteriales bacterium | reverse complement strand
GCCCGGGCCTACTATCTTGTCGACCTTTGGGACGCTTTCAGTGCCGTAAGCCAGAGCCGCTACCGCCTGTGCGCCGCCCACCTTAAATATCTTGTCGATACCCGCGATCTTCGCCGCCGCTAAAATTACGGGATTTACCTTGCCGTTCTTCTGGGGCGGCGTGACCATGACCACTTCTTTTACACCCGCGACCTTGGCGGGAATGGAGTCCATGAGCACGGTAGATGGGTAAGCCGCCGTGCCGCCGGGGACGTAAAGTCCTGCGCGGTCAACGGGGATTATCTTCTGACCTACCACGATGCCGTCCTCGTCGTTGATTATAAAGCTGTTTCTCCTCTGCTTTTCGTGGAACTTCTTAATGTTTTGGGCTGCTTTTTCAAGAACCTCGATAAATCTCGGCTCAACTGCCGCCACCGCTTCGTCTATCTCCTCGGGGGTGACCGCGAGAGCGGAAAGGCTCGCGCCGTCGAACTTTGCCGTGTATTGGAGGAGCGCCGCGTCTCCTTTTTCTTTTACGTTTGCGATAATGCCCGAAACAATTTCTTCTACGTTAAAGGTGGGTATAACTCTGGCGAAAATGTCCTTGTTTGCCACCTCGCCGTATTTTAATATCTTTATCATTTTCTGTGCCTTTCTTTACTGCTCTTTTATCTGCTTTGCAATATGGTCACGGAGTTTTTCGATCTGCGCGCCCTTAAACTTAAAGCCTGCCTTGTTTGCAATAAGGCGTGCGCTGATGGGAACGATGGTCTCTTTTACCTCAAGGTCGTTTTCTTTGAGCGTGGTGCCCGTTTCAACGATGTCTACGATAACGTCGGAAAGTCCCAAAATAGGTGCTATTTCAATAGAGCCGTTAAGATGTATAATGTCAATGTCACGGCCGATGGACGAGTAATAATTGCGTGCTATGCGTGAAAATTTCGTTGCGACCTTCAATGTCTTCGTACCGTCATCATAAAAATCCTTCTTTGCGGCAACAGCCATACGGCATTTTCCCGTGTTCATGTCAAGAAGCTCGTATATGTCGGGGGTGTATTCAAGGAGAATGTCCTTTCCGCAGACTCCGATGTCGGCGGCACCTCTTTCTACGTAAATTGAAACGTCCGAGGGCTTGACCCAGAAATAACGGACCTTTGCCTTGTCGTTTGTAAAGATGAGCTTTCGGCTGTTTTCAAGGAGTGCGGGGCACTCAAATCCTGCCTCTGCAAACATTTTGTAGACTTTTTCTCCCAGTCTTCCTTTTGGAAGCGCTATGTTCAGATAGTCCTGACCGTCATCGGCGGGCGCGACTTCCGCGTCGGTGGATTCTTCAAGCTCCTCTATGAGGTCAAGGTACAGAGCAAATCCAACGGCGGAGTTTTTCTTACCCATCTTACGTAACAGGTTGTCGTACTGACCGCCGGAAAGAATGCTCTTTGAAAGACCGCGGATAAATCCTCTCATGACGATTCCGCTGTAATAGCTCATGTCGTCGGTGACCGAGAAATCAATGCGGACCTTGCCCGCATTTACGTATTCGGAAATCAGCTCCAGCTGGCGGCGGAGAGTGGAAGCTGCCGCTTTGCCCTCGTCGGTTGAGAGCAAGGGCTCGATTTCCGAGAGAACCGCGTCGGGTTCGCCGTAGCAGGTGATGACGGCTTGGAGCAGCGCGGTCTTTTCCTCGTCGATTCCCGCGTCACGGCATACAGAGAGCGCCGTACCGAGGTTTTTGTCTTTTATTGCCGAAAGTATCTCCGCACGGCGGTTCGGTGTAAGTCCAAGCGCATCTACTGCCTCGGCAACGATGCCAAGGTGGGAGATGTCAAGTACGAAATCCTCTGAAATTGTTTCAAGGCTTTTTGCCGCCAAGGAAATGACTTCGGAGAGGGCTCCGTCGTCCACATCTCCGATAAATTCAAGTCCCGTCTGCATTATTTCCTTGAACTCGCCTTCGCTTCCCGCGGTCCTGTAAACGTTTTCGTTGTAAAAGACCTTGTAAGATCTTTCGTCCTTGGTGCTCTTGACGATAGACAGGGTAACGTCGGGCTTAAGAGCCATGAGAGAGCCGCCGATACCCGTAAAGGTTATTATATTATCCGAAATGAGGAAGCTTTTGTTCTCCGCGTAGAGATCGTATTCCTCAAATTTGCTCATTTTGTACTGCGAATAGCCATAGGTACGGTAGAGACTGCGCAAGCAGAAGACCGCCTTTTCAATGGGAGAGAGCACGTTGTCGTTTATCTTCATTTTTTGTTTCCTTCCTTCAACACTGCCTTGTAGCCGCGTCCGTAGAGCAGGCACTTGTTTACTCGGCAGATGGTTGCGGGGCTTGCGCCCGTTTCGCGCGTTATCTCCTGGTAGCTCTTGCCCTCGTCCAGCATTTCTGCCACGCGGAGACGGAGCGCCAGGTCGCGCAATTCCTTTATGGTGCAGATGTCCTCAAAGAAATCGTAACATTCGTCGACGGTCTTGAGGCGTAAAATGGTCTCAAACAGCTTATCGGTCAATTCTGAATGAATTCTTTCCATGTGTATCCGTCCTTTCGGTCTTCATTCTTAAAAATGCTTCATCATTATATCATGGTGAAGTGGTTTTGTCAATAGAAAACCCGCCGAAAAAACGTTTTTTTCTAATTTTTACATAAAGTACAGAACTTTTGGGCAGGGAGCAGAGAACAATGGTCATTTTGACCAAATAACGCATATTTACAGCGTATGCTATTGCAAATGACGTCGTATTTTGTTATAATTAATATGAAGAATATATTTGGGGAGAAAAAATGGCAAGCGATAATATTCATAAAGGACACAGAGAAAGAATGCGGAGGCGTTTTATCGAGGACGGCGAGCATTTTGAAACTCACGAGCTTCTGGAGCTTCTTTTGACATATTCCATACCCCGCCGCGAAACCAACAGAACGGCACACATTCTGCTGGGACGCTTTGGCAGCTTTGAGGATATCTTGGCGGCAGACATAGACGAACTGACGGAGGTCGAGGGTGTGGGTCAAAGGACAGCCGTTATGATAAAGCTGATGGATGAGCTGAGAAGCCGTGAAGAGAAGACGGGCAAATCCGACCGCACGGTATACGACAGCGAGGAGAAGATAGGAACGCTTTTGCTCAAGAAATACAGAGGTAAGCGTGCAGAGGAATGTCACATAATGCTTTTTGACGGAAAGCACCGCATGATAGGCTTTAAGAAGCTGGGCGAGGGGACTGTCAACGCATCGCACATATTTGTGAGGACAGCGGTTGAGTATGCGTATAAGCAAAAGGCTTGCTCGGTGGTCATATCCCACAATCATCCCGATGGAATCGCCTGTCCCACCGACAGCGACATGCGTGTGACCGACGAGCTGAGAGTTGCGTTCAGGCTCATGGGAATCAGCTTCGACGGACATTTCGTGGTGGCAGAGGACGATTGGTATATGATCGACGGACATCGAGGAGAGTATTAAAATAAAAAATCCCCCTTGCGGGGGGATTTTTTTATGCCTTTTTAAAGGTTACGGTGGCCTTGAAGCAGTCGCCGTCGATGTCAACGTCAAGGGACCCACTTTGAAGCTCCGCAAGACTTTTTGCAATGGAAAGTCCAAGTCCGCTGCCCTCTGTGTGGCGGGAGGAGTCCCCGCGGACAAAGCGTTCGGTAAGCTCCTCGGGACTGATGTTCAGAGGCTGCATCGAAATGTTCTTGATAGTTACGGACACGCAAGAGTCCCTCTCGGCTAAGTCGATATAGACGCGTGTTCCCGCAAGGGAATATTTGCAGGTGTTCACCAGCAGGTTTTCGAAAATCCTCCAAACGTGGCGGCCGTCGGCAAATATATTGACGGGCGCATTTGGTTTGCTTTCAACGGGGGTCAGTCCCGCTGCCTCAAATCTGTCCGCAAACTCTCCTACGCTCTGGGAGAGAAGCTCGCCAACGTCCAGCACCTCGGGTGTGACTTCCACGTTGCCCGTGGAGGCTTTGGAGGCTTCCACCAAGTCCTCGGTGAGCTTTTTCAGCCGCGCGGACTGTCGCAAAATTACGCCCGTGTATTCACTTATCTTCTCGGCGTCGGGGGTGCCCGAGGACTGCTCCTTTGAAAGAAGGTCGGCGTAGTTTACGATAGAGGTCAAAGGGGTTTTTAAGTCGTGGGAGACGTTAGTTATTAGCTCGGTCTTTAAGCGCTCGCTCTTTATTCTTTCCGTCAGCGCACTTGAAAGACCGCTTCCTATGCGGTTGACCGTCTCCGCCTGGGCTTTTTGGTTTGGGGTCATGTATTTGGTGTTGACCTTACAGTCAACCTGCCCGTCGCCGATTTTCTTGCAGACGCGGTTTATCTTGTTTTGCTGGTAGCCAACGTAGATGAAGATGGCAGGGAATACGGTGATTCCAAACAGTATAAGAAGAACGTTGGGCACGTCGTAATAGTAGCGAGAGCAAGTGATGCTCAAAGCGATGGTCCAGAAGAAGAATACGATAGAGCAAAGCACGTTCGTCCAAAGCGTGCCGATGTTACGGCAGACGTGGGTCACGGCGCGGCAGAGGAATCTGACAGCCGCGAAAACAAGTTTTACGACCATGGCGCATAAGGTGTAGGAGAAAATCTTTTTGGTCTTTATTCTAAGTGCTATGCTCAAGATAATGTTTATTAGTATTACTGCATATCCTGCCGCCATGACGCCGATTATTGCGCCTACGGCGTATATGTCGTTCGCCGCGAAAATGAGATGTTCGACGTCAACGATCGCGGGGATACAGCAGATGATGGCGCAGATGGCGAGATATAGATCGGTGGGGAGCTTCTCGATCCAGCTCTCGCGCACACCGTTCTTTGTGTGTCCCGATGCGGAAGCCAGGTAGACCAGCAGAAGAACGGTCAGAATAAGAAACAGGGGTGTGAGCCAGAGGAAATTATACATATTGTCGCCCACGAAATCGAGAATAATGAACTCGTAATCGTCGGTGCTATTTGCATGGTACGCTTCGGTTATGGTCAGCTTTACCGAGTAAGCGGTATTTTCGATGTCCTCGGGGAAGATGTTCCCGATGTGACCATACTCACCGTCTTGGCTGTAAATGTATGCGCCTGTGTAAAATTTTGTGATGGGCTTGTTTGATACGTACACGGGAGAGAACGCACCGTTTGGCAGGATTATATAATTGTCTTCCAAGGGGTGGAAAGGGTAGTCCTCATAATCGTTTTCGGGAATCTCGGTCACATCACCGTCAAGGAGCGTTACGGTATCTGACTCAACAGGCAGATAGGTATCGTCTTTGTGAGGATAGGAGGGCAGAGTCTCAGGGCTGATGGGAATATCCGAGCTTGGCGCTACTATCTTTCCGCCTACCTCAAGGAGGTGAGCCATTTTTTCGGGCGAAATGTAGTATATGTTGGCTTCCGAGGGCAGGGGCTTGAGCTTTCCATCGGTGTCAACGTAATAATTTCTCATTGACTCGGTGCCCACATCGTACTTGTAGTTGTCAAGATAAACGCACTTGAAGGTGATAGAATAGTCGTCAGGTCGGGAGGCTGCTTCGCCTGCTGTCAGGTGGAGACTGCCGTCGGGATTCGTTATCTTTGCTTGTATCCCCGTGCCTTCAAGACGCTCCTTGAGACTTTCGGGGTCGTCGAAAAGGTAGTTTTCAACAGTGTATGCGTAGTCGGCGAGTATTCTGTCTTTTTGATTGCGGGTAAGTGCTCCCTTGCCCTCGCTGTACGCGCTGAAAGCAAGGCATACAACCAGACCTGCGGCAGATGCCACGGTGCAGATGAGCATAACTGCGGCAAGGATGAACGCAAGAGATTTAAGTAAATAGTTGCTTTTCATCATTTTTTCTCCTTTGCGTCTATTTTGTAGCCGTGTCCCCAAAGGACTTTTAAGTACTTTGGTTCGGCGGGGTTTATTTCTATTTTTTCTCTCAGGTGTCTGATGTGGACGGCAATTGTATTCTCGCTTCCCACGGGTGATTCGTCGCGGATAAGCCGATAGATCTCACGGCTTTTGAACACCTGTCCGGGGTGCGATAGGAGCAGGTGCAGAATGTCGTACTCGGTGGCGGTCAGGGAAACAGGGTCGCCGTAGGCACGCACCTCACGTGTTCTGCAGTTCATTTCGATCTCGCCTGCCGACAGTATCTTGTCGCCGTCGCTTTGAAGGCTGCTTCCCAATTTCGTGTATCTGCGCACCTGTGCGCGCACCCTTGCCACGACCTCTGCGGGGGTAAAGGGCTTTGTTACGTAGTCGTCTGCACCAACGTTCAGACCGAGAACTTTATCGCTGTCCTCGCTCTTTGCGGTCAGCAGAATGACGGGCACATTGCTTTCTTTTCTTATGAGATCAAGTGCACACAGACCGTCCATTTTCGGCATCATAATGTCAAGCAAGACTGTCTGGACGTTCTCATTTTTTAGTATTTTCAGCGCCTGCTCGCCGTCGTAGGCTTCAAAACATTCGTAGCCTTCGGCACTCAGGTAAATTTTAAGAGCTGAGACGATGTCGCGCTCGTCGTCGCAGATAAGGATACGGCTCATTTAGTTACCCTCCTTCTTTATCTTTCGATCATATTGTATCACAAAATTTCTTAAGATAAAAGAGGGGAAACCATTAAGAATTTCTTAATTTAAAAAAGAATGTGTGCAAACGGTAAAATATTGCTCGGGGACTTGAATATTTTTGAGTTTTGTTATATAATATAAGGTGACAAATTTTGAGATCGGAGAGTCAAATGAAGCTCAAAGAAGAAATATACAGCAGATTAGAGCATGGAAAGTGCGACGTGCTGGGGTTGGGCATATCGAATCTGCCCTTGATCCGCCTACTTTGCAGAATGGGAGCCTCCGTTACAGCGCGTGATATGAAGACCGAGGAACAGCTTGGAGAGATCGCCGACGAGATGAAAAGTCTTGGCGTTACGCTGGTAACGGGCGAGAATTATCTTGAAAGCATCGAGGGAGATATCATCTTCCGTGCCCCCGGAATACGTCCCGATCTGCCTCAGATAAAGTCGGCGACAGATCGCGGCGCGCTGCTTACCTCGGAAATGGAATTTTTCCTTGAGATCACTCCCGCCACGGTGCTGGGCATCACGGGCAGCGACGGAAAGACGACCACCACCACGCTTACCTCAAAGATCCTGACGCAGGAACTTTCACGGACGGGCAAAGGGCGCGTCTGGGTGGGCGGAAATATCGGCACACCCCTGCTTGATAAGGCGGACAAAATGACCGAAAATGATTTTGCGGTGGTTGAACTTTCCAGCTTTCAGCTTCAGACCATGACCCGTTCGCCTTTTCGTGCGATCGTGACGAATCTGACTCCCAACCACTTGAATTGGCATACGGGCATGGAGGAATATACACAGGCAAAGTGCAACATTTTTAGCCACGCGCCTGTTTCCCACGTTACCTTTAACGCGGAAAATGAAATTACATACGCTCTTGCAAAAGAGAGCAAAATTCCCGTAACTCTGTTTTCGTCCTCGGCGCAAAATTATGCCGAGACGGTAAAGGGAATCGACGGTGCTTGTGCGGTCTTTGTGAGGGACGGCGTTATATATTTCTCGGACGGTGTCACAGAGGAGGAAGTTATAAAGGTCTCCGAAATCAAGCTCCCCGGACGGCACAACGTGGAAAATTATATGGCGGCGATATCAATCACCCGCCCTTACGTATCGAACGAGAGCGTGCGTCAGGTGGCGCGGACCTTTGGCGGTGTTGAGCACCGTTTGGAATTTGTTCGCGAGCTTGACGGCGTAAAATATTACAACAGCTCCATAGATTCAAGTCCCACCAGAACTGCGGCGGCACTTTCGGCATTAACGGAAACGCCTATAGTCATCTGCGGCGGCTATGACAAGAACATTCCCTTTGAGCCCTTGGCA
Organism: Eubacteriales bacterium; assembly: GCA_045651985.1. Taxonomy (GTDB): domain Bacteria; phylum Bacillota; class Clostridia; order Oscillospirales; family CAG-272; genus SIG710. The sequence continues at coordinate 36,768 of JAZRTK010000013.1, read as the reverse complement.
GACGCGCTCATTGAGCGCGCCAAGGCGGTCGTTCTGACGGGAGCAACTGCTCAAAAGATAAAGTCGGCGCTTGAAGCGGCGGACGCGAGAGGTCTTAAGATCGCATACGAGCCTGATTTCAAGGGCGCGGTCGAGGCGGCGAAAAATATGGCGGTGAGCGGAGATACTGTTCTTCTTTCGCCTGCTTGCGCAAGCTTTGATGCGTTCAAAAATTTTGAGGAGCGCGGTAACGTGTTCAAGAATATCGTAAATTCTTTTTGAATTGTAAGGAAATAAAAATGGCAGACAGAAACGGGCCCGTTGCGGTCATAGATTCGGGTGTCGGCGGTGTCAGCGTGCTTTTGGAGCTGGCAGAGCAGATGCCATGCGAAAATTTTATATTTTTCGGGGACAGCGCAAACGCGCCTTACGGAGAAAAGTCGGCGGATGAGGTGAGAAAGCTTACCTTTGACATAGCCGAGCGGCTTTTCTTGTCGGGTGCTAAGGCTTTGGTGGTTGCCTGCAACACGGCAACGGCAGCTGCTGTGCGCCGTTTGCGTGAGACCTATCCGGACGTTCCGATCGTTGGTATAGAGCCTGCCATAAAGCCCGCCGTGCTTTACGGCGAGCGGGAGCTTGGCAAGACCGACGGAAGCTCCACGGTGCTCGTTATGGCGACCCCAACGACTCTGGAGCAGGAGAAGTTCGAACGGCTGGTCGGTGAATACGCGGGGCGGGCGCAGATAATCCCTCTGCCTTGTCATGATCTGGCGAGACTTATCGAGCAGGGCGATCTTGACAGCCCCGAGCTTGCGCTTTACGTGAGCAAGCTTCTTGCGCCTTATCACGGGGTCGACTCGGTGGTGCTTGGCTGCACCCACTATCCCTTTGTGCGCCACCTTATTAAGCGAAGCCTGCACGGTACGGCTGTTTTTGACGGCTCGGAGGGAACGGCGAGAGAGGCGAAGCGCAGAATTGAAGCGGCAGGGCTTTCTTGCCAGCGTACTGAACGTGGAAAGATCGAATTTCTTTCCTCAAAGTCAGGCGAGACTGCGGATATGTATAAAAAATTTCTTGAGATCAAGATAAAATAACAGGAGAACCAAAAATGAACTTTTCAAATGAGATAATCAATCTTGCCGCACAGGCAGAGCAGGAATTAAAAGCTCATTTTGAGCGAATCGACAGAATTTCCTTTGAGAACACGCAGAAGGTAATGGATGTTTTCCGTTCTCACCGCGTGTCCGAGGCGCTTTTCAACCCTTCAAGCGGCTACGGCTACGACGATAAGGGTCGTGACACCTTAGACGATATCTGGGCTGACGTCATGGGTGCGGAAAAGGCTTTCGTGCGCTGTCAGATAGTAAACGGGACTCACGCCCTATCCATCGGTCTTTTCGGACTGCTCCGCCCCGGTGATATTCTGCTGTCCGTTGCGGGCAAGCCTTACGATACTCTGGAGGAGGTCATCGGAATTTCGGGAACTCCCGGAAACGGCTCGCTTGCGGACTTTGGCATAGGATATGAGCAGGTAGACCTTGTGGACGGTAAGTTTGATTACGACAAGATCGGTCAGATGCTCGACACCTATGGAAAAAAAGTCAAGGTGGTCTGGATACAGAGATCAAAGGGCTATCTCAACCGCCGCACCCTGACCGTTGACGAGATCGGCGAGGCGGCAGAGTTCGTACATAAAAAATCCCCGGACACGTTCGTTGTGGTGGACAACTGCTACGGAGAGTTCGTTGAAACAAAGGAGCCTACGGCAGTGGGTGCCGATATGATAATCGGCTCTCTTATAAAGAATCCGGGCGGCGGAATGGCAGAGATCGGCGGCTACCTTGCAGGAAAAGAGAGAGCGATCGAGCTTGCAAGTTACCGTCTCACTACCGTTGGAACGGGCACAGAGGTTGGCGCAACGCTTGGTATAAACAAGAGTTTTTATAAGGGACTTTTCTATGCGCCCCACACAGTAGCACAGGCAATCAAGACCGCGCACTTAGCGGCCTATATGTTCGATAAATTGGGTTATGTCGTTGAACCTGCGTACAATGAGGTTCGAAGTGACATTATCCAGCAGGTCATTACGGGAAAAGAGGAGCTTCTTGTGGCATTCTGTCGGGGAATCCAGGCGGGCTCTCCCATTGATGCGTTCGTTTCCCCCGAGCCTTGGGAAATGCCCGGTTACACAGACCGCGTAGTTATGGCGGCGGGTGCCTTTACACAAGGCTCGTCCATTGAAATAAGCGCAGACGGCCCTTGCCGTCCTCCTTACACAGCTTATTTCCAGGGCGGTCTTACCTATGAGAGCGGTAAGATCGGAATCATGAGTGCCGCACAGGCGATGCTCGATATTAAAAAATAAGAGGTATATAAAATGAAACAAATAGCTTCAATTATAATTTTAGCGGTGCTTTGTCTCACAATGGTCGCCTGCGGAAAGGGCGCTGACGTGCCCGACGGTATGCAGGACGTATCGGGGGAGGGCGTGGCTTATTCTCTATACATTCCAGCCACATGGAACCCTTCACACGACGTTGACGGCGGATACTATTCTCAGGCAGACAAGTCAAGCGTCAGCGTGACGTCATACTACCCCGAGCTTGATACTCCCAGCATCGCAACCTACTGGGAAAAGTGCAAGGAAAGCTACGGTGCCGCCTATGAAAATTTCAATGTTATAGAGGAAGCAAAAGAGGTGGTTCTTGGCGGTAAGGCTGCGGCGTCCTATATTTTTGAGGGCGAGATTGCGGGTCAGGCTTTGAAATACCGTCAGATAATCGCCGTTCACGGGGACAAGTTCTACATCATGACCTACACCTCGACCCCCGAAAATTACGATCTCCACGAGACCGAGGTACAGGCAATAATTGATAATTTCAAGTTCAAATAATGGATAGGATCTATTTTGACAACAGTGCCACCACCGAGCTTTGCCCTCTCGCAAAGGAGAAGATGGCACAGGCGATTGAGTGCTACGGCAACCCCTCGTCATTACACTCGGCGGGACTTGAAGCGGAGAAATTGGTGCGCGAGGCGCGGGCTTCGGTCTGCCGTTCTCTTGGTATAAGAAATCCCCGTGACGGCGAGCTTATCTTTACGTCGGGCGGCAGCGAGGCGGACAACCTTGCCATTTTTGGCACGGTTTTTGCCAAATCAAGAAGGACTGCGAACAAGATCCTTACCACTGCAGGCGAGCATTCGGCAATCGAAAACGCTTTGCACAGACTTGAAGAACAGGGCTTTAACGTAATCCGCATCTCAACTGCGGGCGGTGTGCTGGACATGGAGCAGGTGAAAGCCGAGGCGCAGGGCGTTCTTCTTGCCACCTTCATGATGGTGAACAACGAGACGGGCGCAGTCTATGATATTTCAAGTGCTTTTAAGATGATAAAGGCTGCAAGCCCCGAGGCACTTTGCCACACAGACGCGGTGCAGGGATATATGAAGCGGAGGTTTTCCGTTTCGACCCTTGGGGCAGACTTGCTGACGGTCAGTGCACATAAAATTCACGGTCCGAAAGGAATCGGTGCGCTTTGGATCTCACCCGCCATACTGAAAGCGAAGAAGATAGTTCCGTGGCTGCTTGGCGGCGGACAGGAGTTCGGGCTTCGCTCGGGTACGGAAAACACTATCGGAATCGCAGGCTTTGGCGGCGCGGCGGCGCAGTGCTTTGAGACCCTTGACTGTGATATTGCCCGCATGGCGTCCCTTCGCGATTATATTGCGGACAGACTTCATTCAGAGGTTGAGATAAATCTTCCGCAGGGCGAGCGCGCTCCGCATATTCTAAGCCTGAGACTTCCGTCCATTAAGAGCGAGACCATGCTCCATTTCCTTTCCTCAAAGGGGATCTGCGTTTCAAGCGGGTCGGCTTGCTCGTCCCATTCAAGGGCGGTAAGCTCGGCGCTTTCTGCATTCGGTCTTGATAACAATAGCGCTGACTGCACTATCCGCGTAAGTCTGAACGCAAAAAATACACAAAGAGAAGCGGACGCATTTCTCAAGGCACTCTCGCAGGGCGTATCAAGCCTTGTGAGAATAAGAAAATAAATTTGGAATATAGGTAAAATGGCAGATATATTTGAGCTTTTCAACAAAATAAAAAAGGACAGCGAGCATTCGGGCGCATCGACCATTTCTCACATCGTGGTGGGACTTGGCAATCCCGGTGCCAAATACACTTTTACCCGTCACAACGCCGGGTTTCTGACTCTTGATTACATTTCGCAAAAGCTGAATTTCAAGATAGATCGTCTGAAATTCAACGCGCTGACAGGCGAGTGTACGGTGGCGGGCAAGCGAGTGCTGTTCATAAAACCGCAGACGTATATGAATCTGTCGGGCGAGGCGGTGGCCGCGGCGGCGTCCTTTTATAAAATTCTGCCCGAAAATATTATCGTTATTTTTGACGATATAAGTCTTGAGCCCGGACGCTTGCGCGTTCGTCGAGAGGGAAGCGCGGGAGGTCACAACGGAATCAAGAGCATAATCGAGCATCTTGGAACGCAAACTTTTCCACGTATTAAAATGGGTGTGGGTGCAAAACCCAACCCCGATTACGATTTGGCGGACTGGGTGCTGTCCACCTTTCAAAAGGACGAGCAGGAAAAGCTTTTTGAGACCTTCGGGGTAGCCTTGCAGGGACTTGAAAAGATACTTTTGGGCGACGTGGACGGTGCCATGCAGATCTGCAACTCAAAAAAAGCATAACGCAGGTAGAAGATGAATATTTTATGCGACAGTATTCGCCGAGACGGCGAATATGCAGGACTTCTGGGAGCGGTTCAAAAAAGCTTTGACCGCTCAGAGAACCGATTGCCCGTTGTGGCAAGCGGACTTTGCTCGGGAGCATTGGACGCCCTCTGCACGGCTCTGATCGAAGACGTGCGCGAGGTGCGGGGCGGTGTTACGCTCATGGTCTGCCCCGAGGAAAAGGAAGCGGTGTCAATGCGGAATCTGCTCACGTCATTTGGACTTAAATGCGGATTTTTTATCGCCCGCGATCTGACTTTTTATAATATTACCGCCTCCCATGAGTACGAGCATGAGAGGCTGAACGTGTTGTATGGAATTTTAAGCGGTGAATTTGACGTTGTTGTCACAACGCCCGATGCAGCGCTCGGCTATACGGTACCCGAGCAGGTGTTGCGTGAGAATTCCATGCGTATCGACTTCAAAAAACCTTTGAATCTCGATGAAACGGTGAAGAGACTTGTTGATGCGGGTTACAGCCGTGTTGACCGCGTCGACTGCGCGGGTCAGTTTGCCGTTCGCGGCGGTATTCTTGACATTTTTCCGCCCTACGGCAGGTATATTGACATGGACGGCAACGAGAAAAACTCGGTGTCGCCCCTTCGAATCGAGCTTTTTGGTGACGACATTGACAGAATGGGTCTTTTTGAGATTGAAAGTCAGCGTATCACCGACCATATAGACTACGCCGAGCTGCCGCCCGCGCGAGAGCTTATAATCACGTCCGAGGCGAGGGAAAAGCTGAAAAAAGCAATAAGCTCTCATCTGAAAAAGAGCGAAGACAGCCGTGCAAGAGAGGAAATGGAGCTTGAGCTTCAGGCGTTGGAGAACGGTCTTGAGGTGAATTTTGCTGACAAGTATATTTCGCTTATTTATCCCGAGCGCGTCAGTCTGCTTGACTATTTAGGTGAAAATAATCTTGTGATCATCCGTGGTACCGTTTCCGTAAACGAGCGCTTGAAGAGCGCCGAGTGGACTTTGCACCGTCAGATCGAGGAACTGATGGAAGGGGGAACTATTTCCTCAAAATATGCCGATTACACAAAGTCGGTCTCAGCTTTTGAGGTATTTTGCGATCGGAACGTGACTTTACACGCAGGGTCTATGACGACCGGTCTGTCGGGTAAAAAACTGAGCGGACTTTTCGGTTTCCGAACAAAGCACACCGTCTCCTATGCCGAGAATTTTGATCTTTTGCGGGAGGACCTTTCCGCATTTGCAAAAAACGATTATAAAACGGTCGTCCTTTGCGAAAACGAGGCGGCGGCAAACAGCCTTTCCGAACTGCTCTCGGGCGAGGAATATACCGTGTTCAAGAGCACCGAAGAAGATGAGCTTACAGCTGCCACACAGCCAAGCGGTACAGTTCAGCTTGTGTGGCGCCACTATATCGGCGGATATGAGCTCCCCGCGGCGAAAATTGCCGTTCTTTCCACTTTGGGACAGGGCAAGGGCGCGTATCTGAAGACTGCCGCAAAAAGGCGCGGCAAAAAGATCGCGGGAACGCAGAAGATACTGTCATATGCCGAGCTGAAGGTGGGTGATTACGTTGTCCACGAGGACTACGGAATCGGTATCTACCTGGGTATTTCAAACAAGATAATAAACGGCGTCAGCCGTGACTATATAAGTATTCAGTACGCGGGAGCCGACAAGCTGTTTCTGCCTACCGAAAAGCTTGACCGCGTGTCGAAATACATCGGTGCCCACGCCGATGACGGCACGGTAAAGCTGTCGAAATTCGGCGGCGGTGAATGGGGCAAGGCGAAATCCAAGGTCAAGGGCGCGGTGCGCGAGATGGCGAAGGAGCTTATTCAGCTTTACGCCTCCCGTATGCGTCTGAGCGGTATCGCTTTCCCGCCCGACGACGATTTTCAGCAGGACTTTGAGGCGGCGTTTGACTACGAGGAAACGAACAGTCAAACCGTAGCCATAGAGGAAATAAAGCAGGACATGATGAGCACCGTGCCCATGGACAGACTGCTTTGCGGCGACGTGGGATTTGGCAAGACAGAGGTGGCTTTTCGCGCCGCATACAAAGCGATCTTGGGCGGTAAGCAGGTAGCGATCTTAGTGCCTACAACAATTCTTGCAATGCAGCATTACCAGACGGCACTGGCACGCTTCCGCTCATTCCCTGTGGAGGTTGATATAATCTCCCGTTTCCGCACGCCAAAGCAACAGGCTCTGACTCTGCGCCGATTGAAGCGCGGTGAGGTGGATCTGATAATCGGTACTCACCGACTTGTTTCAAAAGACATTGAATTTAAGGATCTGGGTCTGCTAATTATTGACGAGGAGCAGAGATTCGGCGTAGCCCAAAAGGAAAAGCTGAAGCAGCTTTGCGGAAACGTGGATGTGCTGACTCTCAGCGCCACCCCTATTCCACGAACGCTGAACATGGCAATGGGAGGTCTGCGGGATATTTCAATTCTTGACGAGGCCCCCGGCGACCGACTGCCCGTTCAGACCTACGTGCTTGAGCACGACGATCTGATCATTGAGGAGGCAATACGGCGCGAGCTTCGGCGAGGGGGACAGGTCTTTTATTTGCATAACAATATCGACAATATTAACGTAGTAGCAGCCCGACTTTCCGCCGCAATTCCCGACGCCCGCATAACCGTGGCTCACGGGCGCATGGAAAGGGAAGAACTGGAGGAGATCTGGGGCAGAATGTTGTCGGGAGAGACCGATATTCTGGTCAGCACCACTATTATTGAGACGGGTGTTGATGTGCCTAACGCAAATACGCTCATAGTCGAGAACGCTCACAGACTTGGTCTTTCACAGCTTCATCAGCTGAGAGGTCGCGTCGGACGTTCTTCCCGTCGAGCTTACGCGTATTTCACATTCCCCCGCGGGCGGGCGCTTGACGAGATAGCCGAAAAGCGTCTTGAAGCTATACGGGAGTACGCGGAGTTTGGCGCGGGCTTTAAAATTGCCCTGCGCGATATGGAGCTTCGCGGTGCGGGAAATCTTTTGGGTGCAGAGCAGCACGGGCACTTGGAGGCTATCGGATACGACCTTTATATCAAGCTGCTAAACGAAGCGGTGCTTGAAGAAAAGGGCGGAAAGATAGTGGAAAAACCGGATTGCAACATTGCCTTGAACGTGGACGCTTACCTGCCCGAAAAATATGTTGGCTCATCTGCCGAGCGAATGGCACTCTACAAGAAGATAGCCATGATTGAAAGCAAGTACGACGAGGAGGACATTACCGACGAGCTTTACGACCGTTTCGGAACACCGCCCAAGGCGGCTGTAAACCTTTTGCAGATCGCGCTTATCCGCGCGTACGCCATAAGGTGCGGAGTGACGCGTGTGGAGCAATCGGCGTCCGAGGTTCATATCTTCCCCACTAAATTTGACTGGGAGATATGGTCCGACCTGTCAAAAGAATACGGCGGAAGGATAAAAATAGTCATGTCGGGCGCACCGTATATGAATCTGAGGCTGCAAAAAGACGAAAAGCCTACCGACGTGACTGAATCACTTCTCTTTGATTATATCCGGATGAATGAGGCAAAAAAGGAGAACGAAACCAATGAGTAACAATAAAATTTTGGCAAGACTTTTGGCGCTTGCTCTGATATTTTCCATGCTCGGAGCACTGGTTTCCTGCGGCAAAAAGGCACAGGAGGTGGCTTTTGAGCTGGGCGACCAAAAAATAACTGTAAATATGTACCGCCTGTGGCTCTCTCGTGTAAAAGGCGTTTACAGCAGTGCGGGTGACGATGTCTGGGACGAGGTGAACGAGGAGGGCAAGACCTACAACGAGGTCTTTACGGGCTTTGTCTGTGACAACGCAAAGACCTTCGTGTCTGCCATGTACTTGTTTGATGAATTGGGGCTTGAGTTGCCAAAATCCGAGATCAAAGAGATAGACGAAACCATGGAGAAGATCCTCAAAGAGAGAGGAGACGGCAGTAAATCTACCCTCAATTCTTATCTTTCCGCTTACGGCGTAAACTATGATATTTTACGCGAAGTCTATATAATTGAAGCGAAGCTGGATTACCTTGAAGAATACCTTTACGGCGCAAACGGTCAGGAGAAGATCACTGACGAGGAAAAGGACGTATATTATAAAGAAAACTACGTGCGCGTAAAACAGATATTCCTATACACTTCAAACAAGCCCATAACCGACGACGAGGGCAATTTCACCTACGACGAGCAGGGAAACGTTGCGACCCGCGATTTTACCGACGCGGAGATAGCCGCACAGGAAAAGAAAGCACAGGGAATACTCGATATGCTTTCCAAGGGCGAAAGCTTTGCCGCGCTTATGGATAAGTACAGTGAGGACAAGGCAAACGAGCAGTACCCCGGCGGTTACTATTTTACAAAGACCTCGCAGTACGTGACGGAGGTGGTCGATCTTGCTTTTCAGCTTGAAGTGGGCGGATTTGCAATGGTCAGATCCGAATACGGAATCCACATAATCCTACGCGAGGAGCTTGACGAGGGCGGTTATCAGGCGTCCTCCAACGCCGATTTCTTTACGGACTTTGAGCCTAATCTCATTACTATAAAGCTTAGCCAGCGCTTGGCCGAGTTCAAGGACGATATCGTGGTCCACGAGGATGTTATTTCAAAGTACAACATCAAAAACGCGGTGGTAAATACGTCTTATTAAAACACCCCCCCGCAGACCAAGGTCTGCGGGGGGTGAATTTTTTAGTTATAAAGCTTCTTTACGATAAGTCCGTCGGAATGGAGGATGTAGAAATAATTGTCGATGAGAGTTGCGCGCTGGGTGTCAAGGTCAAAGCCTGTTTCAACGCGGATTATTTCAATCAGCTCTCCTCCCGTAAATCCGAGCAGGATATATTCGGTCTTGCCTGTTCCGTTGCGGTGGTAGACTCCGAAACCTATGAGGTTTTCATCGCGGTTGATATAGTGAGCCTTGTGCTCGTGAGATATATCAGCCTCGGGGATAGTGAGGTCGCAGACAGACGCCACGCCGTTCTCGGTCTCCTCGTATATCTCGATCTTTGCATCGCTCCAATTAACGACGCCAAAGCCAAGCAGATAGCCGTCTTTGAGGTTTACGAGAGAGGTTGAATAGCCTTCGATCGTCCCTGTGTCCTTGTAGGTGATGTTGTTGATATCGGAGAGATCGAAGAAGAATACGGGGTCGCTCATCTCGATAGACGTGCAGACGTAAGCCGTTGTCTTGTCGAATCTTGCGGACTGCACTTCCTCGTGAGGCGGTGCGAAGTCAACGACTTCGGAAACCACCTCAAAGGTGGCAGCGTCGATGCAGTAAAGGCTTGCATTTGAGCGTCCCGTTGCGGTAGCAATAGAAAATCTTTCGTCGTATCCGTAGCTGACGTAATTGGAATTGTAATACTCGGTGGAATTTGTGGTCGTTACCACGCGCAAAATACCCTCGTATTCGTCCATGCTGTACTGGTCCTTGACGTAGCCACGGACGGTAACGACACCTTCCTCTGTCAACTCACCGCTGCCAATTTTCAGGCATGTGATGTCGGTCATAGCGTCGCGGATAGTACCGTTGCTCTTTTCGGTCATCTTCGCCCAGATGCTGGTGAGATAGATGCGGTCGCGTGTTACGTAAGCGTCGGTGCTGTGGGAGAACAGGGCCTTGTCGCCAAGGCTTTCAAGTGTCACGCCGTCGCGGACGGTCACGTTGGTGTAGCACAGCCGAGATGTCTCCTCGGGGATAATGATGTCGTCCTCTGCAAAGGTCTCAAGGTCGCCGTTAACGGTGGATATCTGAGGCAGATAAGTCTTTTCGTTTGAAAAATCAACCTTGTCGTCTGTGTAAAGCTTTTCCTCGTAGAGCTTCTGACTGCTCATAACAAGGAGCTTGCCGTCGATAAAGCGAGCGGAAAGATAATCGCCCGACATAACCACGCCCGCGCTCTTTTTGATGTTCTCGGGCACGGAGACGTCATAGTTCACTATCCCTGTGTAAATTGCGCCGTCTTCGACTGAGTTAAAGGTTACGATAAGTGTCAGAGTCTTTGCGTCGGGGGAAAGAAACATTTCCTTCACCTCGGTATTGCAGGGCTTTTCGGTGATAGCTATCTCCTCTTCAAAGTCGGACGCAACGTAAAGTGACGCCACTTCCTTTGAATCCAGTCCCTCAATGGTGTAGACCTTCAGCACGCTGTAACGGTCGAGATAGAAGATGTGGGTGTTGCTTCTCTTGAAGCGGTCGCCTTCGGTGACACCTTCTACCTGGTTGTCGGTGACCTCTACCGAGGAGTTGTCAGTTTCGCCTTTTTCATTTGGCAATGCGGCTTCGGGGGAATATTCTTCAAAATAATCGGCCACTACGTCATCTCGGACATCGCCGTCCATTGCGTCTCCATAGAGAAAACCGCCGTTCATGACACCGTCAGTTGCCTCGCCTTTGGACGCCGCCCCGAAAAAGCCAAGAAGATTATCCCAGAAACTTTCCTTGTTTTCCTGCTGCTTTCTGGCGTACGTTCCGTGTTCTTCAAGATAGCCCTGAATCCCACTTTGGATCGCCAGATAGCCCTGCGGTCTGCCGCCGTTTTCGTCTTTTACGTTCGCGGGAAGAAGGAAGACGGACAGCACGCCCACAAGCAGAGAAAGTGTCAGAACTGCCGCCGCCAAAATGGTCAGCTTGTTGCCGCGGTGAACCCGTCTTAGCGGATTCGCTTCCTCAATATATTTGTCGTCTGCGTATTGCATCAGGTCGTATTTTCTCTTCATATTGTAATACCCTCCTTTTCAAAAAAGCTTCTCATCTTCAGCTTGGTGCGGTGCAGGGTGACTCGGACGTTGTTTTCCGTTATTCCCATGCCTTCCGCTATTTCTGCAACCGAGCAGAAATACCAATATCTTTGCATGAAAATTATTCTGGTCTTGCGGTCAAGGGATTCAAGGAATCTGTTCACCGCCTCGCGCATAAACATTTCTTGCTCGATGTCTTCCTCGCTGCCCGAAAGGAATGCCTCAAGCTCCTCAAACGCTTCGGTCACGTTTCCGTTTCGCTTTTCGGCTTTTAGGAAATCAAGTCGGTCAAGGGAGATGTTTCGGCATATCCTTCCAAGGAATCCCCGCAGGCTGTCGGGCCTTTTGGGCGGGATCGCGTTCCATGCGGAGAGCCATGTGTCGTTTACACATTCTTCGCTGTCTTCGTTCGAATTGAGGATTCTAAAAGAAATGGCAAAGCAATATCTTCCGTATTTCTTTTCTGTTTCACCGAGCGCCAACTCGTTGCGATCAAAAAACAACTCAATGATCTTTTCGTCGTCCATAATCGTCCTTCGCCCCTCCTTTTGCGCGTATTTGAAGGCCTTTCATAAATAAAGTCGGAAATTATTTCTGAAAATTACAAAACTTTAAAAAAATGTGACCTTGTCACAGAAAAAAACTGAAAAAGGGGGTAAAATAAGAATACCAAAAGGAAAAGAGGTAAAATTTATGTCAGTAATTCATGTAAATAAGAACAATTTTAATGAAGTCGTTTCATGTGGCAAGCCCGTTCTGCTTGATTTTTATGCAGACTGGTGCGGTCCCTGCCGCATGGTAGCTCCCGTTGTTGAGGAGATCGCTGCCGAGCACCCCGAATACGCTGTCGGAAAGGTAAACGTTGATGACGAGGGCGAGCTTGCACAGCAGTTCGGCGTTATGAGCATTCCCATGCTTGCCGTTATTGTCGACGGCAAGGTGGTGGCGCAGTCGGTAGGTGCGCGCCCCAAGGCTGAAATTTTAGCTATGCTCCAGGGCGAGTGATCGGAGCTTTTTGCGGTCGGTGATCTTAACGCCCCGACGGGAAAGCTCCACGATTCCCTCGGAAACAAAATATTTCAGCATTCTTGATACCACCTCGCGGGCAGATCCCATGTAACGTGCGATCTGCTCGTGGGAAAGCTCTATTGTGTCCGCTTTCAGACGGGCACTTTCTTCTGTCAAAAATATTGCCAGACGGCGGTCCATGCTCATGAACAATATCTGCTGCATTACCCACATGACGTCGGAAAATCGGGTTACTGCCGTTTCAAGAGCGAATATCTTCACCGCCTGATCCCTCTCGGAAAGGGCGGCAAACGCGGGACCCGAAATAACAAAGCATCGGCTGTCCTCCTCGGCGTCGATGAATACGTCAAAGGTGATCGCCTGAATGACGCAGGACGCCGCCAGCATACACATATCGCCGGGGTGCAGACGGTAAAGGGTAATGTCCTTGCCTTCCTCCGACATTATGTAAATTCGCAGACAGCCGCTCTGTACCATAAAAACGCCCGAGCACTCGCTTCCGTCGTGAATGTGAGTGCCCTTTTTGTAATTGATCTCAAACGAGCTGTCGCAAACGAATTTTTGCTCGATTGCGGGAAGATCTTCCCAAAAGGGAAAGACCGCGCCGTAAAATTTCGAAAATTTGTTTTCTTCCATAATATATTCTCCCGTTTTGTTTAGGTTTTCTTGTTTTGTATCAGCAGCTGTCCAGCGGCGTATGGGTGTTCAAAAAGTAACTTTGTTAATTTTATTATATACTCATGTAAAAAGAAAGTCAACTTTTTTTGCAAGGTGAGAAAATGACGTGTTATAAAGAAAAACAGAGGGAGATACCGTTTATTTGCGTTGGTGGACATGCAGTCTTTGAGAGAGTGAATTTTATTCATTTGTCTTGCTGCATGGGTTTTGTGCAAAAGGACGAATTTGTTTTTTTCTCACAGAAAGTTTTAAACAGGGTTTTCCACTTTTCCACAACTCAAAATTAAAAACAGCCTGCTTTGCGCCGAGGTTTTACACAGTTCCCACAGAGTTTTCCACAGATTGGGTCAAATATGTCCTTTTCAAAAGAAAAATATGTATTTGTTTAAAACGGAGAAAATGCAAAAGAAATGGCGGAAAATCAAGAAAAATATAATGAATTTATATGCAAAAATGGGAGGGGCGGCATAAAACCGCCGCTTCGGTGCTTTAAAAAAGACCGAGCGCTTTTTGCCCACCTTTGGTCCGCCGTTTGATCGCGGCACTTGACATTCGGCGTTTTTTTTGGTATAATTACAATCGGCGAAAAATAAAAATGAGAGGGTGCGAGGATTGAAAACTGCATTTCCTGCCGTGGTAGGCAATAGGGCGCTTTGTGAGCGCTTGGCGTCGGATATTCTCTGCCGTAGGCTTTCTCATGCGTATATAATCGAGGGCGCAAAGGGAAGCGGCAAGCACACCTTGGCATACCAGATAGCGGCGGCGCTTTCCTGCGAAAAAAAGGACGATGGTGATCTGCCCTTGCCCTGCGGACTTTGCCCAAGCTGCAAAAAGATACTTTCGGGCAATTCTCCCGATCTTATCTTTGTGCAAAAGGATCCCACAAAGACCCGTCTTGGCGTTGATATTATCCGCTCTGTCCGCGAGGACGTGCGCCTTTTGCCAAACGATACCGACCATAAGGTATACGTTATCGAGGACGCTCATATCATGAACGATCAGGCGCAAAACGCCTTTCTTCTGACTCTTGAGTCCCCGCCGCCCTACGTTGTTTTTCTGCTGCTTTGCGAGGACAGCGGTGCGTTGCTTGAAACGGTGCGGAGCCGTGCGCCAGAGCTGAAAATGCAAAGCCTGACGGCAGACGAAGTGGAAAAATACATCTGCTCAATGGACGAGAGAGCCAAGGAATTGCGCAAAAATCTCCCGCAGGAGTTTGCGGATATTCTGACTGTTTCGTCGGGAAGCATCGGGCAGGCTCTTGAGCTTCTTGACGATAAAAAGCGAGAGCCGATCACTGCAAGGCGCTCCCTTGCCAAAGAGTTTATCTCGGCGCTGGAGAGCCGTTCGCCAAAGGCGGGTGTGCAAATTATATCAAGGCTTCCGCAGAAAAGAGACGAGCTTCTTCTCTGTCTTGAACAGATAAGACTTGCTCTGCGCGACCTTATCGTAGCCAAAAAGAGTGACGAGGGCAGGCTCCTTTTCTATTCCTCGCGGGAGGAAGCGGAGGACGTGTCGTTTGCCTTGAGCACCTCCGACCTTTTGAACGTTTTCGATGCGGTGGAGGAGGCGATCGAGTTCACTTGCGCCAACGGAAATGTGCGTCTTATAACTTTTTCGCTTGCAACCAAGTGCAAGCTCATATAAACGGCGGCTTTTGCTGCTGCGGAAAGGAATAAAAAGCAAATATGGATAACGAAAATAAGCCCAAGGGCGCCGATGGGGAAAACAGACCCCGCAACAAAAAACACGGCAGACCCTTTTATGGCAAAAAGCCCCATAAAAATCAGAACAGAAACAATGAAAGCGGAGAACAGGGCGGCATAAGGACCCGCTCGGCAGACGATGCCTTCTCCTTTATGGCTGACGTACACGCTCCTAAAAAGGACGCTCCCAAAAACGAGGGCGAGGCACCCCGCAACGGCGAAAACCGTCAGAGAAATGAGGGGGGGAACTCCAAAAACAATAGAAATAACAGAAACAGAAGAAACCGTCACCGTCAGGACAGACGCCCCGACAGGCAGAACAGAGAAGAAAAGCCTGTTCAGACAGAGGAAATAGAAAGCTCCGCTGTTGAAAACGAGCTTGGATATACAAATTATTCGCTGACTATCGGCTCGGATTATGACCCCGAGCCTGTGGAGGACGATATTGAGCCTGCGGAGCTTCCCGAGCCTGTAACGTACGAAAAGAAGCCCCCCGAGCATCCCGTTGACGTAGTGGGCATCAGATTCCGCGGAGCGGGAAAGGTATATTATTTTGCGCCCGGTGATGTGGTCCTGAAAAACGGCGACCATGCCGTGGTGGAGACCGCAAGGGGGCTTGAATACGGCTACGTTGTTGTCGGAAACACACAGGTGGACGAGTCCGAGATAGTCCCTCCTCTTCGTCCCGTGATCCGTGCGGCGAGCAAGGAGGACGACGACCGACACGCCGAGAATACCAAGAAAGAGGACGAGGCGTTCACCATCTGCGTAAAGAAGATAGCCGATCACAAGCTTGAGATGAAGCTTGTGGACGTTGAATACACCTTCGACTGCTCAAAGCTGCTGTTCTATTTCACAAGCGACGGACGCGTTGACTTCCGCGAGCTTGTAAAGGACTTGGCGTCGGTGTTCCGCACCAGAATTGAATTGCGCCAGATAGGTATCCGCGACGAGGCAAAGACTATCGGCGGTCTGGGTGTCTGCGGACGTCCTTTCTGCTGCCACACCTTCCTGTCGGACTTCGTTCAGGTGTCCATAAAGATGGCAAAGGAACAGAACCTGTCACTCAACTCCACCAAGATCTCGGGTACCTGCGGTCGTCTCATGTGCTGTCTGCGCTACGAGCATGAGGCGTATCAGGCTGAGATCAAGCTTATGCCCCCCGTTGATTCCACGGTCAAGACCGAGGACGGAGTGGGCGTAGTTACCGAGATCAATCCTATCGCGGGTTTGGTCAAGGTCAAGATAAACGACAAGGACGCGCCTCCCAAGTTCTACGACAAAAAGCTCGTGACAGAAATAAAGCCCGCCAAAGCCCAGTCGCAGAGCGCCGAAGAACCCGATCGGAGCAAATAATCCATAAAAATTTCTGGTATTTTGCAAAAAACGGTTGAATTTTTTTGCAAACGTGGTATAATTGACGTGAAATGTACGTAAAGGAGACAAATCTCCAACGTCATAAATAATCAAATTATTATTGGAGGACACTGAAATGGCTTACAAGATCAATGCAGAAGAGTGCATCGGTTGCGGCGCATGCGCAGGCGACTGCCCTGTTGACGCTATCTCCGAGGCTGACGGCAAGTTTGTAATCGACGCTGAGAAGTGCATCGACTGCGGTGCATGCGAAGGCAACTGCCCTGTTGGCGCACCCAAGGCTGAATAATTCAGTTACATCAAGTCGTTCTGACGGCTCACACGGGGCTGTTGTGCCAAAGCACAACAGCCCCCTTGTGTTAAAGAAAGGAGAGATCATGCCAATTTTACTCGAAAACGAAAGCATGACCGAAATAAATGAAGATCTGCGGCTGATACAGCGCCGCGACGGTCTGACATTTGGCACAGATGCATATCTTTTGGCGGCATTTATGCGCGAAAAGAAAAATGCGGTGGCAATAGATATGGGTGCGGGGACGGGCATAATCTCGCTGCTTTGTATGGCAAAAGGAAAGTTCAAAAAGGTTTTTTGCGTTGAGGTGCAGGAGAGCTTTGCGGATATTATCGGGCGTAATTCCTCTCTCAACGGACTTTCCGATAAAATAGAGGTTATCTGCGGCGACGTTCGTGAGCTGTCTCATGCCGATACGCAGGGGGAGGTTGACGTGGTCTTTTCAAATCCGCCCTACATGAAGACCGACAGCGGAAAGCGCAACGAGACCGACGAAAAATACATTGCCCGCCACGAAGTCTGCGGTACTATTGACGATTTCTGCCGCAGCGCGGCGAAGATGCTGAAGCACGGCGGGCTTTTCTATTGCGTTTACCGTCCCGACAGACTGATCGACCTGATCTCCGCTTTGCGAAACGCAAAGCTCGAGCCAAAGCGAATGACATTCGTTTGCGCCAGAGCTGACAGCGAGCCGTCTGTGGTGCTGGTTGAATCAAAGCTGGGCGGCGCGCCCGATGTTCGTGTGACCGAGCCTCTCATTCTGACCGACGAAAAGGGAAATCAGACCGAGCGAGCGACAAAGATATACGAAAACTGCAATTTTTGAGGTGCAATATAGATGAACGAAACAAAAAGACTCCTGAGCTTTATACGCCGAGGAGTTGACGATTACGAAATGATACAAGAAGGCGATAAGATCGCTGTTGGCGTTTCCGCGGGCAAGGATTCTCTGACCCTTCTTGCGGGTATGGCAGAGCTGCGGCGGTTTTATCCAAAGAAATTCGAGCTTATTGCCATTACCATTGATATGGGATTTGAGGGCGTTGACTTTTCGCCTATTCAAAAATTCTGCGACGAGCTTGGGGTGGAATACCATGTGGTAAAGTCCCAGATAGCCAAGATAGTTTTTGACGTTCGAAAAGAAGCCAGCCCCTGTTCTCTGTGCGCAAAAATGCGCCGCGGTGCGCTGCATACGGCGGCAAAAGAGCTGGGCTGTACGTCGGTGGCATTGGGGCATCACTTTGACGACGCGGTGGACACCTTTATGCTCAACCTGTTCTTTGAGGGCAGGATAGGGTGCTTTTCTCCCGTTTCCTACCTTTCACGTATAGGGCTGAATCTTATCCGACCAATGGTTTATATGCCCGAAAAGGACGTGAAATATTTTGCTTCGAGAAATGAGCTTCCCGTCATTGAGTCTCCTTGTCCTGCTGACGGCAACACCCAGCGAGAGGAGATGAATAAGCTGCTCTCCGAGCTTGATCGAAAGCATAAAGGTCTGCGCTATCGAATTTTCGGTGCCATGCAGAGAGCGGGAGTCGACGGATTTCGCGAAATGGGACGTCTTGGTGGTATCAAGGCGTATTCCGACGATACGGAGGAATAAAAAACGGCGGTAAAACCGCCGTTTTTTTATTGAAAGCTTTTTGGAAAAGATTATGTGAGTGGGGGCATCGCTGTCCGAATTGAAAGTTTTGGTCAAGCTTTTTCAAAAGCTTGCGCTGTGGAGGTCGCGGAGACCTCCTCGCCGCCGCAGCGGCGAAATGCTCCCATCGGCGTTTCTTTTTGCCAAGCTTTTTCTTTGCGCCTTTTGCCGCCAAAGAAAAAGCGGGCGGTGGGTTGTGGTGAGCTTTGCCGCTGTTGGCGACGGTTTACTCTTATCTATACTTATTCAGCACGTTCTCCCTCAATATCCGTGGGAGGTTTTGAGAAAAGAAACCGTCCTTTCGGTAGGGGTCGTTCTTTGCCATGTTCATCAAGTGCATTGACGCCTTTATCCCTACGTTTGTTCCCTCGGCATCGCGGGCAACCTTGTCAAGTGCAGTGACAGCAAACTCGTCGATCTGAATTCCGTATCTGTATTCGGGTCCCTCAAATGCCGATATGTCAAGGGTGCCGTCAATGCAACGGTTGGCGTTGTAGTAATAGCACATTCCGTCCACGTTGCAGAACACCAGCAGGGCAAAGAGAACGAGGAAGACAACGAACAGGGATTTTGTCAGATTGAAACTCTTTACGAATATTGCAATTACTATGCAGACGAAGATCGCCGCCAGTAGGATAATAAACCAGCTCGCAAGCACGCGGCGGACGGTCAGTCCGTAGGTGTCGATATACATTATCATCTTGGAAAGCGCCGTTGTGATAAGCACTAACGTCAGTGCTGACAGAACGGTGCAATATATCCTTAAGATCATGGGCGCTTTGTCTTGCCGACGACAGAACAGGTAGGCGCAGGCAAGCATTATCAGATTCAAGACCGATACGGCGCAAAGCTGGAAAAAGCCCTCACGCGCATATTCCGCATAAGTAAAATGCGGGGGAAGTGTGCCGGAGAAAGCGGAGATGAAATATTCAAGCTGTGCAAAGAAGAATATGCCGTAAAGGCAGATAATGGGGGTCAGCGCGGCGCATACCATGGATGTTGGCGCAAATCTTACCTTTTTTGCCGCCGACGCGCATTTTTCGCGGTCTATGCCGCGGCCGTATCTGCCGGACGATGCGGAATAAAGAAGTCCGAAAAGGTACATGGCAACGGGGATTCCCAAAATGAATTTTCCAATGTGGCGGAAAATTCCCGAAAGGTCAAAGTCGAAGATCCTTTCAACTATTCGGGAAAATCCCTCGTCAAAGGACAGGAGAATCATGATCACGATGGTGGGAACGACCGCGATCATAAGACCGAGGAGAATCCTTACTATGGTTTTCGTTATTTGCTTTCCTGCGGAGCTTTTTATCTGACTGCTGCTCTCAAAAACTGAGAAAAAGGAGCCGAAGGGAAGCACCGTCAGAGCTTTGCCAAGTCCTCCGAGCAGGTACGCGTCAAAGGGCGAACGCTCTTTTTCGCCGTCAAATGCCGTGTATATCCACAAAACGTAAGCAAAAAAGCTGTAAGCTACTACGGCGCGAATCACCGTGTGGTTTGAGTTTATGAGCAGTCCGAAATTGAGCGCCAGAGCGCTGACGGGAAGTGCCAAGCGCACACCGCGCAGGTTGCCGTTCTGTTTCCTTATATAATAGAATGTCACGCCGTAACAAATGGCTGTGAAAAGAAACATTCCCAGAGGATATTGAGTTGCGGGTGACGCCAACATCATAAGATAACCGAGAAGGATGGATACCCAGGCGAATGTCACGTCTGTTTTACCGTACTCTATGCGTGTCGGGGTTGGCTGGGGTGCAAAAGTGTTGTCCATATTTTAGTCCTCCATTTCGTTCTCGGAGTATTCGTATTCGAGAATATCTGCAGGACGGCAGTTAAGAATCCTGCAAATTTTGTCAAGAGTGGAAAAGCGGATGGCCTTTGCCTTGCCCGTCTTTAAAATGGACAGGTTCGCGGGGGTGATCCCTACGCGATCCGCAAGGTCGCCCAGCGAAATTTTCCGCTTTGCCATCATGACGTCAAGATTAACTATTATCATATTGCCACCTCACACAGTAAAATCGTTTTCGGCTTTTATCTCGGTGCCTTGAGCGAGGACTGAGCGGACTACCAGCATGAGAGTCCCCAAAAGCAGAGTACCGCGCCCAAGATGAAATAACGGGAAAGCGTCAGGAAGACGACGGATTCTACGTAACAGCAAGCTGCGAGAAGACCGATAAGGCGCACTGACGAGCGGGTGAAGATAAGCGAGCGGTGGACGTTTGAAAGGAGAAGCAGAAGTCCCGCTATCGCCGCGTAGACGGGGACGAGTGCCGTGTAGAGCAGAATAAGAACGGGCGCTTTGTTCCTGCTTATGTAGCTTGCGTTTCCGCCGTCCACGTATTCAAGGTAGAAGTCGAGAATGGACGGCATAAAGACCGTCATTGATACCACCAAAAGAGCGGTGATAAGGGTCATGGCTATTGCCACAAGAACTGAAAATGATATCTTTTTTGACTGGTTTTTCATGTGTAAAGATCCCTTTCGGTAAATTTTGGCTGTGCCAGCATTGTATCACATGAAAATCTGTTTGTCAATAGTTTTTTATCGAAAAACGATAATTTTTTATTAAGAAGGGCTAAATTGGCTTGCCGTCGGGAGTAAACTGCGCGTAAAATTTCTCGGCGGCAAGCTCCAAAGCTCTCCGCTTTAGGCGGAAGCCGCTTGTACGGCTGATTCCGAGCAGCTCTGCGCATTTTTCGACGGAATTTCCGCGCACGTAATGATAGTATAGAAGCAATTTACAGTTGTTGTTTTCAAGGGTGGTGATAAATTTTCGCACGTTGAACATTTTCGAGCGTAAAAGCACCTCGTCGCCACCGGGCAGCATAAGAAAACCGTCTCCTTGACTTTGCGCGCCAAAATATTCCCGTTCGTATGCGAGCATTTCGATCATTTTTTTGTTTATAAGGTAGCTTTCAAGAAAATTTTTGACGTCGGCGAACTTTCCTGTGTTGATATTGGGCATGGATATTCCTCCTCAGTCGACTTGAAATCCCAGGATGGAGATAAGCTCCCGACGGTTTTTGATTTCGCAAATCCGCATTAGATCGCAAATGTCCATTTCTTCCGCACAGCTGTAGCAAACGAACCTTTTTCCCGATCTGTATGCCACGTCACCCGAGGGGATCAGACCCAAACATATTCTGCAAAAGCGGCGGGGTCTGTTTGAGGCAGTTGGTGGCAAAAGCCCATAGCTTGGGCAGTTTTGAGGGCAGTTATCCTGCCGGCAGAATTTACACATTTCTACATTTTCCTTTCTTTTTTGCTCTTTTCCGACAGGTCACTTGACAAAACTGCCGATTGGGAGTATAATATAATTAAGAATTCCGTAATATTTCCAAAAACCGAAATATTATGGCTTGATTATAACGCAAATCCGTAATAATGTCAACCCCTATTTTCCAAAAAAAGAAAAAATAAGCGAAATTTACAAGATAAGGCAGGGCTCAAAAGAATGAGTTATGTTAATTTTGAACAACTTCTCTCTATGAAAGGCACGACCACGTATAAGGTCGCAAAGGAAACGGGCATCTCAAATTCCACCTTCAGCGACTGGAAGAGCGGACGTTCTACGCCAAAGCTCGACAAAATGCAAAAAATTGCCGCATACTTCGACGTTCCACTGGAGCGTCTTATGGGCGAGGACTTTTTGTGCCTTGCGGATTTTGAATCCGTGCCCCGACACGACGGCGCGTCGAGGGTACCGATCGTGGGCGAGATACGTGCGGGCGCGCCTATCGTCACAAACGAAACGCTTCTTGGCTACGAAACGGCGGAGATCGGGCGCGGCGAGGACAAATCGGATTACTTTTTCCTGTCCGTCCGCGGCGACAGCATGAAGGACTGCGGAATGGTGGATGGGTCGCTGGTGCTGTTCCGCAAGCAGCAGTATGCGGACGAAGGCAACATCGTCGCCTGCCTTGTGGGCGGGGACAGCGCAACCGTAAAGCGATTTCACCGAGAGGGCAGAAGAATTTTGCTCATGCCCGAAAACGAGGAATACGAGCCCATTGAGCTGACCCCTGAGGATTTTGAGGCGGGAAGTGCCAGAATTTTAGGCGTGGCAAAAGAACTGAAGATAAGATTTTAACAGGAGATAAAAATGACGACCATCAGCGTAGAGTCCCTCACCTGGTCAAGAGGGACGGCGATTATTATAGAAAACATTTCGTTTTCTCTGGAGGAAGGGGACAAGCTGGGCGTTATCGGCGTAAACGGAAGCGGAAAATCCACCCTTTTGCGCCTTATCACAGGCGAGCTTGAGCCCGACAGCGGAAGCGTCTACATTTCAAAGGACAAGACTGTGGGGATCCTCACACAGGAGGGGGCTTTTGAGGTCTCCGAGGATTGCGGATCGACGGTGCTTGAGCAGATGTACACTGCTTTTCCCGAGCATCTTGCAACCGAGAAAAAATTGGCGGAGCTTGAAGAGAAGCTGAAGGACGGCGAGGACGAGGGTCAGGTGTCAAGAGCGGCTCAATACACCGAGCTTTACACCCGATTCGTTGACGCGGGCGGACTTGAATTCCGTTCCCGCTGCGCTTCCATACTGTCAAAAATGGGATTCGACGAAAAGGAACGAGACTTGCACGTCGACGCCTTAAGCGGGGGTCAGAGAACGAGACTTGCCTTGGCGCGTCAGCTTTGCCGCGAGCCCGATATCCTCATTTTGGACGAGCCTACGAATCACCTGGATATCGAGACTCTTACCTGGCTTGAAAACTACCTTGTTTCCTACAAAAAGAACGTTATAGTCGTCTCCCACGACCGCTATTTCCTTGACCGCATAACCAACAAGACTCTTTACATCGGAAACCACCGCGGAAAGCTGTATAACGGCGGTTATACACAGAGTATGGAGCAGAGAAAAAAAGACAGGGAGATCGAGGAAAGACACTACAAGAATCAACAGAGAGAGATCGCGCGCCAAGAGGCATATATTGAGCAGCAGAGAGCGTGGAATCGTGAGCGAAATATTATTGCCGCCGAGAGCCGTCAGAAGGCGCTTGACCGCATGGTAAAGCTTGAAAAGCCCGAAAACGACCCAAAATCTATCCGCATGACCTTCAATCACAGCGGCGAGAGCGGAAACGACGTTATCTGGGTAAAAGATCTCTCAATGGCGTACGGCGAAAAGAAGCTTTTCGATAAAATTACCTTTATGATAAAGAAACGCGAGAGGGTCTTTATAGTGGGCGCAAACGGCTGCGGAAAGTCGACGCTTATAAAGATACTTTTGGGCAAAATTGCCGCCACGGGCGGATTTGTTGAGACGGGCTACAACGTGGAGATAGGATACTACGACCAGGAAAACCAGAATCTTGACCCGTCAAACACGGTGCTGGACGAGCTTTGGAATGCGTACCCAACAATGAAGGAGACCGAGATCCGCAATGCATTGGCTCTTTTTCGGTTTATCGGGGAGGACGTATTTAAAGAGGTTGGCGTCCTCAGCGGCGGGGAGCGCGCAAGGCTCACTCTTTGCAAGCTGATACTCTCACACATGAATCTGCTTATTTTGGATGAGCCGACCAACCATCTTGATATAAATTTCCGCGAGGTGCTGGAGGAGGCACTGTCCAAGTTCGACGGAACTATCGTAACCGTTTCCCACGACAGATATTTTATCGACCGACTTGCTACCCGCGTGCTTGAAATTGCGCCGGGAGATTTTTGCGATACGGGCGATCTGCTTGATTACCGCATCAGCCACGCAGGTACGGGAGGTTACGACGAGTACAGAGAATTCCGTCAGAAACGCGTGGACGCTTACGCTGCCGCTCACCCCGAAACAGCGGAAAAGGCTATGACAGAGGAAAAAACAAGTTATCTTGAAAAGAAGCGTTCGCAGGCGGACATTCGCCGTGAGCAGAAGCGCATGGAAAAGCTGAAGCTTGAAGCCAAGAAGCTTGAGAGCGAGCTTGAGCAGATCGACGCGGAGCTTTACGGGAACGCCGCCAGCGACTACGTAAGAGCCGCAGAGCTTGACGCGAGAAAGAACGAGATAGAAGAGCGCTTACTTGAAATCTACGAGGAGACCGAGGCATGAGCGGGGCGCAGTTTTTCCGTGATTTTTTTGAGAAGGAAAAAATCGAGCTGTACGGCATTTTGCCCCTTGACGAGTGCAAGATAATCCGTCCGTATCTCCTTGAGCGGTGTGGTGTGACGGGCGGAAGCGCGGTCATTTTTGCCGTGCCCTATTACAGCCGCGAGGCGGAAATTGATGGCAGAAACGTCTCGCTTTACGCAGTCCCCCGCGACTACCACTTGTATTTTCAAGAACTTTCACACCGCTTTTGCGAGGCGGCAAAAAGGGAACTTCCCACATCGAAATTCGGCTTCTTTTCGGACCATTCCCCCATTGACGAGGTGAACGCCGCAGCGAAGGCGGGGATCGGTATAATCGGACGTAATCACCTGCTTATTACCGAGAAATATTCCTCCTTTATCTTCCTTGGTGAGATCGTGTGCGACCTTGAGCTGCAAGGCGAGGCAGAGGAGATCCGTTTTTGCGAGAACTGCGGGCTCTGCTCTGATTCTTGTCCCGTAGACCTTTCGGTGGACGAGTGCCTTTCGGCTCTGACCCAGAAAAAAGGGAATCTTGACCGGGTTGAAAAGGAGAAGATCCTCCGTCACGGGCTGGTGTGGGGCTGTGACAGGTGCCAGACTGCTTGTCCGCACACGAAAAGGGCAATAAATGAGGGAACTATCTATTCACCTATTGACTTTTTTTCGGAAAAATGTCTTCCCGCTCTGACGGCAAAAGCACTTGAAAATATGACCGACGAAGATTTTAACGCACGGGCGTATTCGTGGCGGGGAAGAGAAACGATTCTAAGAAATCTGAAGCTTTTTGAAGAATAAAACCAAATCTTTTTGGAGGACGGTTCAAATCAAATGCTTAATTTGATACTTGGCGGATCGGGCAGCGGTAAGACCACCCTGATCGAAAAACAAATAAAAAATGATATAGAGCAGGGACGGCAGGTGATATTGCTGGTGCCCGAGCAGGAGACTGTGTCGGCGGAGCGGCGAATGCTCTCTCTTTTGCCGCCCTCGGCTCAGCTTTCCTTTGAAGTTTTGAACTTTACGCGCCTTGCAAACCGCGTTTTCAGACAGTACGGCGGACTTGCCCGCCGCAATATTTCAGCAGGGGCGCGCGCCCTTTCCATGTGGAATACGGTGCGCTCTCTCCGCCCGCTTTTGTGCAAATACGGCGGAGGTGAGAACAGCGATCTTGCATTGACGTCCCTTATGCTTTCGGCGGTGGAGGAATTCGAGGCGTATTGCGTAAGCCCCGCCCGGCTTGAGCGCGCGGCAGATGAGCTTGACGAAATGAGCACCCTGCACGGCAAGCTCCGCGATCTTTCTCTCATCTATGCGGCGTACAAGGCGTCCCTTGAGACATACGGGGACGGAAACGACGAGCTTTCGGCGCTTGACGGGATTTTGGCAGAGCATGATTTCTTTGCGGGTATGAGCGTTTACATTGACTCATTTACCGATTTTACCGAGCAGGAGCACAGATTGATCTGCCGTATGATAGACGGTGCCGACAGCGTGACTGCCGCTATTTGCTATAGCGACCAAAAGCCTCTGCCCATGCACTTTGAAGTTACCAAGAGCACGGTGGATTTCTTTATAAAGCAAGCCGAAAAACGGCAGATTAAGCCGGAAATCACATGGCTTTGCGGCAACAAGCGGAGTGAGAGCGAGGCTTTGAAAATACTTGAAAGAGAGCTTTGGAGCTTTTCGCGGGCAGGCGGTGAGTCCGTTGCCGATGATGGAAGTGTGACGCTGGTCAAATGTGCAAACGTATACGAGGAAGCCGAGGCGGCGGCGTGCCACATCGGACGGCTCGTGAGAGAGGGAGTAAAATACGGCGAGATCGCCGTCATAGCACGGAATGCCGAGGAGTGGAGAGGTATTATTGACCACGCATTCGAAAAGGTGGGTATACCTTTTTATATGTCCGTCGGCACCGACGTGTCCTCAAAACCGCTTATAAAATTACTTCTCTGCGCCCTGCGCATAAAGAACCGCGCTTGGCAGAGCGAGGACGTTATTTCCTACATAAAAACGGGTCTCTGCGGTACTGCACAGCGAGATACCGACCTTTTCGAGGACTACGTCTGGCGATGGAGTCTGTTTGGAAAAGCTTTTTGCGGGGACGATTGGACAATGAACCCACATTCCTTCTCCGATCCTTTACGCGAGGAGGACGTTGCGTATCTTGAATGTGTAAACAGAGCGAGACGGCAGATCGTCGAGCCGTTGAGGACGTTTTTTGCGGATCTTGACTGCGCAAAGTCCAATGAAGACCTTGCAAAGGCGATTTTTGACTATCTTTGTGCACTTGAAATTCCCCGTCAGCTTTCGGAATACGCGCAAGCTGACGAGGAAAGAGGCAATAGGAGGAACGCCGCCGAGGCAATTACTCTGTACAATGCCGTTATCGACGTGCTTGATATTATTGCGGGCTTTGAAAACGAGGGGGAGCGTTTTACCTCGCAAGAACTTGAAGAAGCCCTTACCACTGTTTTCTCTTGTGTCTCGGTTGGAGCTATCCCCACCTCCTGTGACGAGGTGACGGTAGGATCGGCTAACATGCTCCGTGCGGACCGACCCAAATACGCCATTATCATAGGCATGAACGAAGGTGTTTTTCCGAGAAATGCCGACGCCATGGGACTTCTTACCGATATTGAAAAGGAACAGCTTTCCGCTCTGGGGATCGCTTTGTCCTCATACGGCGGAGAGCAGTGCGCCAAAGAACTTTTCTACGTTTACCGCGCCGTTACCTGTCCGTCTGCGGGGCTTTACGTTTCCTATTCCTATGCAAAGCTTCAGGGGGACGACCAAAGATTGCCCTCAATGGCGTACGATCGCATGAGGCTTCTGCTCTCGGCAAAAGTCTTTGATTTTTCGGAGTCGCCTATTGCCGACAGACTTTTAACACCTAAAATAGCTCTTGAATATGCCTCCCTTTTGGGTAACTGTGCCGAGGGGGTTGCACTTCGTTCGATTTTAAAGGAGGACGGGGGAGAGGGCGGACGGTATTACAGACGGATCTTCGAGGGCGACACCTATTCGCAGTCTATTGCGTATGAAACGGCGGACGAGATATTCGGAGACAGGATCTCAATGTCACCGTCGGCTCTTGAAAAGTACGTCAAGTGCCATTTCGACTACTATTGCAGCTACGTCCTGAAGCTTCAAGCGGACGAGCGCAATCGCTTCAGCTTCAACGACACGGGAACGCTCGTACACGCTGTGCTGGAGGAATTTGTGCGCTCAGTTACCGACGAAAACGGCTTTAATTCAGAGCTGGCGGCGCAGAAGCTGGACTCTCTGCCCGAGCTTATTGATAAGTACGCCGCAGAGCACTTGCCCGCTGAATCGGACAGTGCAAAGATGCGCTATACCCTTTCACGCCTGAAGCGGCTTTCACGATTGCTTGCGGGCAACGTTGTGGGTGAGTTCAAAAACCACGGCTTTGTGCCCACCTTCTTTGAAATGAAGATAGGGTACGGAGAGGACGCTAAGATAAAACCTGCCGAGTACCGTGCCGAGAACGGAAAAACAGCGGTATTTTCGGGAATCGTTGACCGAGTTGACCTTTTGCGGAGAGGAAATGACGTTTACGTCAAGGTGGTAGACTACAAAACGGGCGAAAAGGATTTTAAGATAAAGGATATCGAGAGCGGTCTAAACGTCCAGATACTTCTATACCTGTTCAACATATGCTACGGACACGCCGACGCGCGTGCTAAAATGGGTTGCGGCGAGGGCGGCAGGCTTATACCCGCGGGTGCGGTCTACCTGTCTTCAAAGCTTGGCAGTATAAAGGAAAGCGCCGAGTGCGGCGAGGAAAAGATCCTGCAGCTTGCACACGAGCAGATAAAGCGTCGGGGCGTCGTTTCGGGGGATAGCAGCATTATTTCCAAAAACGGCAGGGAGGACAGGTGTGTTTCTCCCGACCCGAACGGCGAGGACGGCGGCTTTGCGGAGCTGAATCAGAGGCTTTCGGCTACTGTCTGCTCTATCGTCGGTTCGCTTACGGGCGGCGACGCATCTATCGCCCCGCAAGAGGACGGAAAAAGTCCTTGCACATACTGCGGTATGCGCGCCGTATGCCGCCGTGAATTGAAGATCAAATACGACGAGGAGGAAACGTAAAGATGGCATTTACACAGGCACAAAACAAAGCCATAGACACCCGCAATAAAACTATCCTCGTCTCCGCCGCGGCGGGGTCGGGCAAGACCACGACCCTGACCGAGCGCATAATCAGACTTCTGACTGACCGTGAGGATCCCGCGGACATCGGGCGTTTTCTCATCGTCACCTTTACGAACGCCTCGGCTGCCGACCTGCGCTCGAAAATCACCGCGGCGGTTTCAAAGGCTCTTGCCGCCGACCCGTCAAACAGGCATCTTAACCGCCAGCTTTTGAAGCTGGGAAGCGCGCACATTTGCACCATGGACTCCTTTTATCTTGACGTTGTCAAGGAAAATTTCCAGACTCTTGGCATCGGCGCGTCCTCGCGCATAATCGATCCCAACCAGCGGACTATTATTATGAACGAGATAATGTCGTCGCTTATATCGGAAAAGTATGAGGAGAGTGGGGATTTTGCCCATGCCATGGATTGCTTTATGGACAGCCGAGGCTCAAGCACAGCGGAAAAGGAGCTTATTTCCCTTTACTCAAAGCTTTCCGGTTATCCCGAATTTCTGGAATTTCTCAAAGCCGACGGAGAAACACTTGAGCGAGAGTGTGAAAATCCGTATTTTGAGAGCCGAAGCGGTATGGCAATAAAGGGCTTCTGCCTTGATTTCTTTGATTACGCTTTGCCCGTCCTTTGCGAGCTGTGCGATCGGGCGCAGAGCGAACTTGCGTGCTATTATCCTGCCGTGCTTTTTGACCGCGACCATTTTACTGCCACCCGTGACGCAATCTCGGCGGGCGACTACGGTGAAGCTTACAGGCTTTTTTCCTCGTACGCAAAGGTTAAACGCGGAAGCGTCAAAAAGAAGACCGAGGAAAGTGAAAGCTTTACGAAAAGGCAGGACAAAATACGTGCCGATTACTTAAAGCTTGGTGACAAATATTTTGCGCAGAGCGAGGAGGCTTGCCGTCACCTTCTGGCGCGTAACGCGCTTTTCTGCCGCGAGGTTTACGGGCTTCTTTGCGAATTTGACCGCAAATTTTCCGAGAAAAAGCGGTCGCTCGGTGTCCTTGATTTTGGAGACAACAAGAGAATGACTTTGCAGCTTTTTGTTGACGAAGACTTGAATCCCACCGAGTACGCAAAGGAATTTGCGCAGCGATTTGACGCAATTTACATTGACGAATATCAGGATACCGATCTGGTCCAGGACACGATTTTTCGCGCAATTTCGCGTTCCGACAACCGTTTTATGGTAGGCGATATCAAGCAGAGCATCTACCGCTTCAGGGGCGCGAATCCCACGGTGTTTGCGGGCTACAAAAACACCTTCCCCGACGCGGACTCGGCACTCGGTGACGAGTGTGCCATTTACATGTCTGAAAACTTCCGTTGCGACAGCGGTGTAATTGAGCTGACCAACGCGGTCTCGGATTTTACTTTTGAAAAAGGCAAAAACTCGGTTGGGTACGTAAAGCAGGACGCTTTGCGGGCATCAAAGCTTATTCTTCCCGAGGGACGTGAGCAGAAAAAGGCGGAATTTACCATGATCCGCTCTTACGCCTCAAATTCAAAGGTTTGTATAGCTGACCCCGAGCGCTTTGGCGGCAAGGGAGTTGAGCACGAGGCAAAATACGTGGCGTCAAAGATAAGCGAGCTTTTGCGAGGTGAAGAATGCTGCGAGGACCACGGTACGCTTCGCCGTATCGAGCCGAGGGACATAGCTATTCTGGCAAGAACCAAGGCGGCGGCAACTTATTTTGCGCAGGCGCTTGAAAAGGCGAATATCCCGTGTTCCTCCCTTGAAGCCGAAAGTTATTTTGAAAATCCCGAGGTGCTGCTGGCGCTCTGTCTGCTCAACGTCATCGACAATCCCCAAAAGGACGTTTATCTGGCGGGACTTCTTCGCTCGCCTCTTTACGGATTTAATTTAGACGAGCTTGCAAGGATAAGAAAACGGGGAACGAAAGGTCTTTCGCTCTACGATAACCTCTGCGAGGCGGCAGAGCGTGAAACGGGCGAGACGGCAGAAAAGATAAAATATTTCTCCGAAAAGCTGGCGCTTTACCGTGAGCAGGCAAGAGTTCTGCCCGTGGATCAGCTTTTGCGCTACCTCTATTTTGATACGGACATGCTGTCCTTTGCTACCCCGGGACAGGATAGCGAAGACAATTACGCCGTGCGCGGTCGCCGAGCAAATCTTCTGCTTCTATACGATTATGCAAGAAGCTACGAATCGGGCTCGTTTAAGGGGCTTTACAGCTTTATCGGCTTTATTCGCGATACCATTGAATCAAATCAGACTATTGACCCCGCGGGGCGAAGCGGTGACAGTAACTTTGTCAGCATTATGACCGTACATTCCTCAAAAGGTCTTGAATTTCCCGTTTGTTTTGTCACTTCTTGCGGTCGAAATATGCACCATTCAAGCAGTGCCACGGTGGAGTTTTCCCGTGAAATAGGCGTTTCTGCCAATTTCCGCGACAATACGGGCTTTGCGGTGCTCAAAAACCCCGTTCTTGAGGCCATAAGACAGCAAAATCTGCAAGAGGACGCAGAGGAAGAAATGCGTGTGCTCTACGTTGCCATGACACGTGCCCGCGAGCGTCTTTATATGGTGGGCTCGTACTCCGGTGACGGACGCCAATGGAGTATAGAGGAGTTGGCAAAAGCTCCCCATTCCTATTGTGTGATGAACGCCTCCTCATGGGATAGCTGGATATCTGCCGCCATCTTTGGCAGGGATGATATATGCGATCTGCGTCTGCTTGAGCCCGATGAGGTGACCGAGACGGTCCCTCTTGACAGAGACGGAAAAGCGGAGAGCGATGCCGATCCCGATGAGGTTGAAAAATGCCGCGAAAAATTTCTTGAAAGATTCAACTTTACATACGATGACAGGCATGTGAACGTGCCTGCAAAGCTTTCCGTTTCAAGGCTTTATCCGGGGCTGCTCGACACCGCTGAGCAGGAGAGCGCCGACAGGCGGATAGAGATCCCCGAGATCAAAAATGCCCCTGCATTTCTTTTGGAGGACGGCGAGCGTGTAAGTGCCGCCCAACGCGGAACGGCAACTCACTTGTTTATGCAGTTTTGCGACTTTGACAACGCAAAGAAAAGCGGGGTCGAGGAGGAGGCTCGCAGGCTGGTGCGGCGCGGATTTATCGTCGAGGAAAGCCTTGATATTATTGATTTCGGTCAGCTGAAGCAATTCTTTGAAAGCAGCTTTTTTGAGACTCTTTCGCACTCGGCGAGGATGTGGCGCGAGCAGAGATTCAACCTGTTCCTGCCCGCGGCAAAATTTACCGAAAACAAGGAGAATGCCCACGCGCTCGGTGACACTGAGCTTGCGATTCAGGGCGTTATCGACCTCGTTTTTGAGGACGAGGCGGGGAATCTGACCCTTGCCGACTACAAGACCGACTATCTGACAAAAGAGGAACGGAAAGATCCGTCGTTGGCTTGTGCAAAGCTTGCGGAACGCCACCGCGAACAGCTTTCCTATTATAGGGAAGCGGTAAAGCGGATCTTCGGTCGGGAGCCGTCGAGAGTTTGCATCTACTCTCTGCCCTTGGGAGAGGCTGTCGATATTGAAACAGATCAAATATAAAAATAACGGCGAGCCGGACGGCTCGCCGTTATTTTACTTGTGGATTATCTTAATATTTTCGGGGAGGATTCCCGTGTATTCGTAAACTATTTCGTTTATCTGGGAAAGCTGGCTGTCGATGAGAGAATCACTGTCAACTACGATGCTTGCAGTGCCGCCGCTTACCACTGCCACGCAAGCGTCAAAGCCCTTTGACACCACAAGAGATTCAATATTGGACTCGCTCTCAATGTCGCGTGCGATCTGTGCTATCTCCTCTGCGGCTTTGTCCTTTGATGCCTGATCGGCAGTCTCACTCTCCACTACGCTTGAAAGCACAGCCATGGCTTCCTCGCGTGCTCTTGAACGGTTTGCCTGAGAAACTGCGAAATAGTCGGCTGCGTCGTCTGCTTGCTGGTCTGTGTTGCCGGCTTCCAAGTTCTGGGAGATCATGCCCGAGCTTTGGGAGTAGTCGAATCCCTTATTTGCGGTGCTGTCGGTCATGACCCACGCAACGGTTATTGCAACGCCCACAGCCAAAACCGAGCCTGCGATAACGTAGTTTTTTTTCTCAATCTTTTTGAGGAAATTCTTGGTCTTTTCCCATACTTTCTTAATATCCATATTTGCCTCCGAAAAAATGATTTGTTAAATGATATGAGCGGATACGTGAAATTATTCCCACGGAAGAACAGTGCCGTCCGTAACGGTACAGGGGACTCCGAAATTCTTTGACATATAGCTTTCTATACGACGCGGATTTTTAACAAGCGCTCCCGACGACAGGGTGACGTCAATTGATGTCAGGGACGGTCCGCCGTCCTTTTGCGAGAATGAACAGTTGACTGTGACGTTCCTTTCTGAAACCTCGAATTTCTCGCATATATGGTCCCGTACGGCGCGCTCGGTCTCCTCTTTTGTGGCGCTTGACAGACTTTCTTGCCATACGGCGCTGTAATCGGCGTCTGCTGCCTGCTCAATCCTCGTAAAAAGCCCCGCACCGTCAAAAAAACCTTCCGTTATCGAAGCCAAGGGAGCTACCGTGGCACAGAGAAGGACTGCGGAGGTGAGAAAAGAAAAATATTTTTTGAGTGCCGTGCCGTCGGGGCAAAGTACGCCGCATAGAGCCGATATTACCGACGTGGCAACGATTGAATAGAGATATTGTTTCATTTTTGCCTTTCACACCGCCGCAGAAATGCGGACGAATAACACAAGTGCGTATATGACCAGAACCGAACAGATAGAGCAAACGGCAATAAGATAACCGTAAAAGCCTGTGAAATCACCGAGTATCGATGCCTCCTTTGAAAGTCCCAGAAAAGAAGCGCACCAAGAGCACAGCGACAGGGAAATACGCCCCAAAATAAGGGAAACGAGGGTGGGCAGGAGCATTGCGCATATGATGATTATAGCCCCTATGCCAACCGATGACCTCAGGTATTCGACCCCTGCCGCCACCGTCCGCAATGCCTCGCCCACAGTGCCGCCCACCACGGGTATAAACGTGCCCGCGGCAAATTTTGCGGTCCTTGCGGTGACGGAATCTGCTTTTGAAGCTAACAGTGTTTGTCCGGACATGACGGCGGAAAGAACGATAGCCATTAGTCCCAGGAGAAAGGTGAAGGTCTTTTTTATTCCTTTTGAAACGCCGTCAAGCCCTGAACGGTCGGAAAATGCGGCGGCGGCACCAAATGCCGCGCACCCCGAAAGGACGGGAAAGAGGGTCAGGTAACAGAAATTCTCAAAGAAGATGATAAAGACTCCCAGCATGGAGGTCTCGCTTACCGCCGCCGTCACGTTTCCTCCCGTGGCAAGGAGCACGCCCACCATAGGTATCATGGAGTTGACAAGAGTGCAGAGCCGCCGCAAGAATTCCCCCGCCGCCCGCGCCGCCTCCACCTGCGGGGTCAAACAAGAGAGAAGTATCAAAGAATTCGTGCAGAATTTTATGCCGTCGCCTGTCCCGGACTCCCCGAAATTTTCGGACAGCAAGCGGAAAAGCGAAATTCCCACAAGCAGAGCCAAATTCTGCACGAGCAGCTTTTTAGCGGAGGGCAGACCCGTTTTTAAAGCGTTTTTTACGAGGGTCAGTATTCGACTCAGCCCCAGGGATTTGCGGGCTGCCTCTCCCGCTTTTTCTGCGTCTGTTGACAGAAGCCCGTCGGGCAGGACGTCCTTTATTTCCTGCGGAATACCCTCTCTGTATTGTTCAAACTCCTTTGAATATTCGGTGGCGTGACAGGGAAGCGTGAAGAAAAACAGAGAGAGAATAACGGCGAGAAGTGCAGTTACTTTACGCACCGAGCAGCTCCTCCATGACACCCAAAATGTCGCGCAGTAATGGCAGGGAGAGAAGTATCAGCTCGGCTTTTCCTACCGACTCGACCCCTGCCGCCACCGAGGATTCCCCGCAGTCGCGGCAGACGGACGAGCATATGAATGTCAGATAGGTGATGCCAAGGGCTTTGAGCATGGTTTCGCCGTAGCCCGCCGTGTGGGAGGAGACGAGCTGAGTACGTGCGAAGTTCAGGGCAGGTGAGAGCGCGCTCAAAACTGCCGCTACCGCCGACACGGAAAGGGCAACGCGCACAAACATTGCCGTGTCGCTTTTCATCCCTTTGAGAGTAAGCAGCAGAGCAAGGCTGATCACCGCAACTCCGCACGCCTTGAAAAGAATCCCGCTCACAATCCAAATACACCTCTCACCGTCTGAAAAAGCGTTCCCATTTCGCCCACCAGCATGAGCAGTACTACGATAATGCCCGCCACCGTTACCAGAGTCGCTTGCTCGTCCCGCCCGTTTTTGCTCAGTATCTGAACTGCTACCGACACCAAAATTCCCATTCCCGCAACCTTTAAAACAAGTGATACGTCCATAAATCCATCTCCGACGTCCTTTCGCTTAATTTTGTGTCATATAAGAATTATGACCAGCGCCAGAGCCGCGCAGATAAACAGTGTGTAGGTCATTTTTCTCTTTTTGGGAAACAGGATCTGAGCGTCGTTTGCAAACTCGGAAAGCTGTTTTGAGCACAGGGCACATGACTTTACCTGATCGCCTTGAAACCGTCTGCCGACATCCGAGGCAAAGGCGAAAAGCGTTCTCTTTTCCTCCTCGTTCAACGCAAGGTCACAGCTGTCAAGAAAAGCACCGAAGCTTTTCGTGTCGGGATTTACAGCGCCGCAGGAACGAAGCAGGACTGGGTCGGTGCTTTTCAGTATTTCGGAGACGGGGGTGCTGAAATTTTCTATCTGACGTCCCATGCGCTCGCAAAGAGCGGTGAAGGCGAGGAGCTGTGAAACTCTGCGCTTTTCCGCTGAAACCACAGCCCCTGCCGCAATAATCGAAGCGGAAAGTGCCACCGAGCAGCCCAGAATTTTAAGTATCACGAAAGGCTCACTCCGCTTATTTCGCATTGGCAACGCTCGCTTCCGCTCCGTGAGAGAAATGCCACCGAGGAAAAAACGCCCTGTCGGCAAAGCTCGGCTATGCCCTGTCTTTTTAATGCGCTGTCGGGACTTTGGGCGTGAGCCGTGGCAACCACTGACACCCCTGCTCCCACCGCACCCAGAAGCGCGGCGTACTCGTCCTCGTTTCCTATCTCGTCGCAGACGATAAAGTCGGGGCACATGGTTCGGATGGCTATCTCTATCCCTGCCTCTCGCGGGTATCCGTCGAGTATGTCAACGGTAAGCCCCGGTGCTTCAAGCCCGTATGCCAGCTCGCCACGGCTGTCGATGACCGCGACCCTGTGCCCCGTTCCCGCCAGCGCCCGTGCGGTGTACCGCAGTGCGGTTGTCTTTCCTACTCCGGGAGGTGAGCAGATGAGCAAGCCTCCTGCTGATGCCTCGGCAAGCTCCGGATAAGGTGTACCGACTCCGAAGAAACGCAAAAGCTTTACGGGCAGACGTATATTTAAGGAAGTGACGTTTTGGAGCGCCGTTATTGACTTGCCTTGGCAGACGGCGTGTCCGACCACCCCCACCCTGACCCCCTCTTCACCTCGGATATAACCTTGACAGAGGGTCTCACCGTGGGCGTATACCGAGCCGCCGCAAAGGGCGAACAGTATCTCGTCCATTGACGTGCGGTCGGGAATGTATTTTCCCCGCAGGCTCCTTGAGCTTGTCTTGTACTCGGCAAATCTGTTTGCGCGGAGCCTTATTTCCTCAAGGTCGCACCCCAAGTCCACGACTTCCTCCAAAACGGGCTCGGGGAGCGCGTTTTTTAAGTATTTTGGAAGCTTTGTTTCGTTTTTTCTGTTGTCCGTTATCATCTTGTCCCGCCTTTCTTTTTCTTTCACGACAAATCTATGATAAAGGAAAGAGAATTATGACCGCACCCTTTAAAAAGGCCTGTTGCTATTTGTTAAAAAACAATTTTGAAAAAAATAATACATTTTGCATAAAATTTCTTGACAAATGCGATGTAAAATGGTAAAATAATCTAACAGAATTGATTTCTAGATTCTGGAAAAACTTACAACGAAAGGGATAAACACTATGAAAACAAACATCAAGAAGATCGCGGTGATTTTCGGACTGGTTGCTTTAATGGTCGCTGCTTTTGCGCTTGTTGCATCCGCAGAAAAGGCAGACTTTACGCCTCCCGCCCAATTCTCCGACATCACTCCCTCCAACGGCTGGGTACAGATTGGCTCTAAAGATGCTCAGGCTGACGAAGACGGTAAAGACATCGAGCTTTACTCTTCTAATGCCGAAGTATACTTCAACAAGGAAAAGAAGACCCTTGTTTTCCTCTTTTCGGGCGATGTTACGGCTGACTACGGTCAATGGCTCGTAAGAACTGAC
>JAZRTK010000012.1:0-19656 GCA_045651985.1 Eubacteriales bacterium | reverse complement strand
CGCCTTTGCTTAATTATAGCATAAAAATATTAACCAATCAATATGTATCATTTTTTTAGTGGCTCGTATCCGCATTGACGGAGATTTTAGTGATATTCCGCCGTTGGCGGAGTGATATTATGCCTAACGGCATAGTGATATTTTTGCTATCGCAAAAGTGATATTATATTCGCCCTTAAACTGCCCGAAGGGCAATATCACTCGGCGTTAGCCGAATATAACTGCGAAGCAATATAACTCGCCGAAAGGCGAATATAACTAAAAAACTATTGTTCTTTTAGAACAAGAGTTTTTTTGGAGGCGCCACCCAGAATCGAACTGGGGATAGAGGTGTTGCAGACCTTTGCCTTACCGCTTGGCCATGGCGCCGTTATTCGAACGCAAATATTATACCACGATACCCTAATTTTGTCAATCCTTTTTCCCAAAAATCTTCAAAGTTTATTTTCGACAGCAAAATTCCACGAGTTTCGTCAAATCGCACAAAGAGCGCCCTATTGACAAGCAACCATTTGTGTGATATAATAAAAGAAAAGGAGTTTTCAACTATGCTGTCCGAAAAGGCTTTCAAAATCCGCACAAAAAACAAGAATCTTATTCTGCGCGTGATCCCGGGTCACTTTGCAACCAGCCACAGCCATATAAATTATTACATCGATGTGACCATGCAGAAAACCCGCCTTTCCGAGGCTCAGGCGGTAGCCAAAGAGCTGGTATCTTACTACAACCACAATACCATCGTTGACACGGTCCTCTGTCTTGACGGTACTGAGGTCATCGGCACCTGCCTTGCAGAAGAGCTGACCCGCGCAGATTTCGTGAACATGAACGCTCACCAGACCATATACGTTCTGACCCCCGAGCACACCACAGGTAGCCAGCTTATCTTCCGCGACAACCTTGCCC
Source organism: Eubacteriales bacterium (assembly GCA_045651985.1). Classification (GTDB taxonomy): domain Bacteria; phylum Bacillota; class Clostridia; order Oscillospirales; family CAG-272; genus SIG710. The sequence continues at coordinate 18,750 of JAZRTK010000012.1, read as the reverse complement.
CCATGGTAATGGGCAAGAATGTGCTTATTTTAGCGGCATCGGTTGCAACAGGTTACACCGCAAGAGCGGCAATTGAAGCGATTCAGTATTACGGCGGAAACGTTGCGGGCGTTTGCTCCATCTTCTCCACCGTTGACGAGTGTATGGGCTACCCCGTCCGCTCGATCTTCAACCCACGCGACTTGGACGGATATGCAAGCCACCCCTCTCACGAGTGTCCTCAGTGCAAGGAACGCAAAAAGATCGACGGTCTTGTAAATTGCTTTGGTTACTCAAAACTTTAATAAGACTATTAGATAACACAGACTGTCTGCCGCTTTTTCTTTGGCAGCAAAAGGCGCAAGGAAAAAGCTAACAAAAAGAAACGCCGAGAAATAAATTTCGCTCCTTGCGAGGAGCGAGGAGGGCGACGTGCCCTCCACCCCGCCGCCTTTTGAAAAATGCGGGCGAAAACTTACAACAAAAAAGTGTCACCCTTGCGGGTGACACCTTTTTATTTTACTTAAGCTTTGCCAAAGCCGCCTCGATACCGGCAAGAGTATCGCGGTATTTAGCCAGCTTCGCCTTTTCGCCTTCAACGACTGCGGCGGGAGCCTTTGCCACAAATCCATCGTTAGAAAGCTTCTTCTCAAGACGCTCGATCTCTCCCAGAGTCTTTTGCTTATCAGCGTTGAGCTTTTCTCTTTCCTTCTCTGCGTCGATAATGTCGGAGAGAGGCAGGAAGATGCTTGCCGCATCGGTTACGATCTGTACCGAATCGTCTCCCGAGATAACTCCGTCAAAGCTCTCGGCGATCTCAACCTCGGAAGCGGACGCCAAACGTGTGAAGAAGATAGCGCTGTCAGCATTGAAGCTGTCCGCGTACTTGGTAGCGATATAAACCTTCGCCTTTCTGGAAGGAACGATGTTCATCTCGTTTCTTCTTGCGCGGATAGCGCGGATAGCTCCGATAACGCGGTTCATCTTCTCCGCATCGTCAGCGAAGCTCAGCTTGTCGCATACTTCGGGATATGCGCTTATCATGATGCTCTCGCTATCGTGAGGCAGAGCCTGATAGATCTCCTCGGTGATAAAAGGCATAAAGGGATGCAGGAGCTTGAGGGTCTCTGTGAGAACGTAGCAGATAACGTTCTGACAAATGAGGTTTTCTTTCGTATCCTTTTCAGCAAAACGGATCTTTGCAAGCTCGATGTACCAGTCGCAGAAGATATCCCATATAAAGTCGTAGAGCGCGGAGAGGGCAACGCCGATCTCGTAGCTGTCAAGAGCCTTTGTAACAGTGGCAACAGTCTCGCTCAGCTTTGTGAGGATCCACTTGTCTTCCATTGCAAGGTCGGCCATATCAGGCAGGATAACCTTGTCGATAGTCAGGTTCATGCGAACGAATCTGGAAGCATTCCAGAGCTTGTTTGCAAAGTTTCTCGCCGCCTCGATCTTCTCATCCGAGAAACGCATGTCGTTTCCGGGGGAGTTGCCCGTTGCAAGCGCGAATCTGAGAGCGTCCGCACCGTACTTGTCGATGATCTCAAGCGGGTCGATGCCGTTGCCCAGGGACTTTGACATCTTTCTGCCCTGCGCGTCGCGAACGAGACCGTGAATAAGAACGGTGTCAAAAGGAATCTCGCCCGTATATTCAAGAGACGAAAAGATCATTCTGGAGACCCAGAAGGTAATAATATCGTATCCTGTTACAAGGGTATTTGTGGGGAAAAAGCGCTTGAGGTCTTCTGTATTCTCGGGCCAGCCCATGGTAGAGAAGGGCCAGAGAGCAGATGAGAACCAGGTATCAAGGGTGTCGGGGTCCTGACGCATTTTTTCTCCGCACTTGGGGCAGACAGCCTCGCCGTCCTTTGTAACGATAGTTTCGCCGCACTTGTCGCAGTAGAAGGCGGGAATTCTGTGACCCCACCAGAGCTGACGGGAAATGCACCAGTCCTGAGTATTTTCCATCCAGTGGAAGTAGTTCTTGTCAAATCTCTCGGGAACAAAGCGAATCTTACCCTCTCGAACAGCCGCAACCGCAGGCTTTGCAAGAGGCTCCATTTTTACGAACCACTGCAGAGAGATCATAGGCTCAATTGTAGTATTGCAACGGTAGCAGGTGCCGACCTCGTGGTTGAGGTTCTCGATGCTCATAAGGTATCCGCCTGCTTCAAGGTCAGCGACGATAGCCTTTCTCGCCTCGTAGCGGTCCATACCTGCGTACTTGGGATAAGCGTCTGTGATCTTCGCGTCCTCGGTGAGGCAGACCTCCATAGGAAGGGAATGACGGCGACCGACCTCAAAGTCGTTGGGGTCGTGAGCGGGCGTGATCTTAACGCAACCCGTTCCCTTTTCGGGGTCTGCGTGCTCGTCACCAACGATGGGGATACGGCGGCCAACCAAAGGAAGCATACAGTAGCGGCCGATAAGATCCTTGTAACGCTCGTCGTTGGGGTTTACCGCAACAGCGGTGTCGCCAAGCAGAGTTTCGGGACGAGTTGTCGCGACCTCAAGGAATCCGCCCCCTCCTACCAAAGGATATTTGATGTGCCAGAAGTGCCCCTGCTGTTCCTCGTAGGAAACTTCAGCATTGGAAATGGAGGTTTTGCAATGAGGGCACCAGTTGATGATACGCTCTCCGCGGTAGATAAGTCCCTTGTTGTAAAGGCGAACGAAGACCTCCTTTACCGCATCGGAGCAGCCCTCGTCAAGAGTAAAGCGCTCGCGTGTCCAGTCGCAGGAGGAGCCCATCTTCTTCAGCTGAGAAACGATACGTCCGCCGTACTGCTCTTTCCATGCCCAAGCGCGCTCCAGGAATTTCTCACGACCCAGATCGCTCTTGCTCAAGCCCTCCTTGCGCATAGCCTCAACGATCTTCGCCTCGGTAGCGATAGACGCATGGTCCGTACCGGGAAGCCACAAAGTACAAAAGCCCTGCATTCTCTTGTAACGGATAAGAATATCCTGCAGAGTGTTGTCAAGGGCATGACCCCTGTGGAGCTGACCTGTGATGTTCGGAGGAGGAATTACTATCGAGAAGGAAGGATTGGGGTTCTTGCGGTCGGGCGTAAAATATCCCTTTTCGCACCAATTCTGATATATTCTGTCCTCAAATTCCCGAGGAGAATACGTCTTTGGGAGCTCGTGATTTGTCATTTTTCACACCTCATTTTATATAAATTCTTTTTAAAAACAAAAAAGTTCCGCATCCATGTCAGGACGCAGAACACGTGGTACCACCTGATTTCGCGAAAAATCGCGCACTTTGACCGCTCAAAAAAAGCGGAAGCTCTGTAACGTGAGCATACGTTCGGACTTACCAGTCGCGCAAGACCTTCACCCCGACCGCTCCGAGACTACTTCATTCTCCCCCACCGCGGAACTTGCACCACCCGTCCGCTCTCTCAGGGTCAGGTAAAAGAACTACTACTTCTCATCACTGCGTTTAATTTTAAGTCATTTTACCACAAAAACTTGACTTTGTCAACACCTTTGGGAAAATGTTGCAAAAAGGAAAATAAGAAAAAGCGGCGTAATCGCCGCTTTTTCTTATTTTAAATCACACTGTTCCCAAAAACTTAAGTACACAGAGAACGATGCCCACGATGTTGTAAACACCGATAAGAGATCCTACAAGGCCGAAAACGATACCGATGATAGGAAGAGCTGCAAGCAGAGCGATGAGCCAGCCTACAACAGCAACTATCACGAGGAAGATGATCAGCTGAATGAGGAAAGAAACGATGTTGCCCTTTTCGATTTTAAAAGGTGTGGGCCAAATTTTTCTGAGTAAATCCATAATTAAAGATCTCCTTTTTGAGTTTTCAGTTAAATTATACGCCAAAAATCGAAAAATGTCAATATTTCCGAGCTCTTTTTGAAAAAAATATGTACTTTTTGGTATTTTCGTGGTAAAATATAAGTCACAAACCACAAGGAGATATACCATGTTACCTCAAAAAATGATAAAGCTGGGAAGTCAGCGAAGCGTTATACGAGAGCTTTTTGAATTTGGAAAGAAAAGAGCCGCGGAAATAGGGGCAGAAAACGTGTTCGATTTTTCCATCGGAAATCCAAGCGTACCCGCCCCCGACGGAGTAAACCATGAGATAATCCGTCTGATACGCGAGTCCGACCCCGTGACCCTCCACGGCTACACAAGCGCGCAAGGCGACACGAATGCGCGTGAAACTATCGCTCAGTCGGTAAAGAGGCGCCACGGTGTAAACTTTCGCGCAGACAATTTTTATATGACGGTGGGTGCCGCCGCGGCGCTTTCCTGTGCCCTGACAGGTCTTAGCTGCCCCGAGGACGAATTCATAGTCCTTGCGCCTTACTTTCCCGAATACAAGGTGTTTATTGAATCCGCGGGTGCACAAATGGTAGTTATCCCCGCGGACATTGAGAGCTTCCAGATTGATTTTGAGGCGTTTGAAAAGGCAATCACGCCTCGCACCAAAGGGGTTATCGTCAACTCCCCCAACAACCCTTCGGGCGCTGTTTATTCCGAGGAAACGATAGTGCGCCTGTCGGAGATACTTCTGGCAAAGTCAAAGGAACATGGAGAGCCTATCTACCTCATTTCGGACGAACCTTACCGCGAGATAGTTTTTACGGGTGTGACAGTTCCCTATATTCCGAAATACTATGAAAACACTATCGTTTGCTACTCTTGGTCAAAATCCTTGTCCCTGTCGGGCGAACGAATGGGATACGTGCTCGTACCCGACAGCGTGACCGCCTCCGAGACCGTCTACGCCGCCATAGCGGGTGCGGGACGCGCCCTCGGATATGTCAACGCACCCGCCCTATTCCAGCGGGTATGCGCAAAATGCTGTGATATGACCGCCGACGTTTCGGTCTACGAGCGGAACCGCGACCTGTTGGTGACGAATCTCCGTGAGTACGGCTACCATGTCGTCGAACCGGGCGGAACGTTCTATCTTTTCCCCCGTTCACTTGAACCCGACGCCGTAGCTTTTTCCGAGCGTGCAAAAAAGTATAACCTGCTCGTCGTTCCCGGTGACGGATTTGGTTGCCCGGGGCATGTGCGCATCTCATTTTGCGTTCCTACCGAGCGCGTTGAACGCGCCCTGCCTTATTTCAAGGCACTGGCAGAGGAATATAAATAAAAGAAAAGGCATGCCATGCATGCCTTTTTGCTTTACTTATTTATATAGTCAATAAATCTCATGAACGCGGCCCTGCCGTCGTCGGTGTTTTTGTAAACGCCTGCATCCTCAAGAACGTGGGTAAAGGTAATTCCCACCTCGTGACGCAAAATCTCCTCGGTGTTCTCCTCCGTAAAGGTGTAATTATCCTTGAACGCGTCAAACCAATCCGCATGTTTTTCCGTCGCCTCGTTTCCTCTCAGGTCGCCGCCCGCAAGAATAATATTTTTCATGATCTCAAGCTCGTCCTTGAGCCGTGCGGGCAAAATAGCAAGACCCATAACCTCGATCAAGCCGATGTTCTCTTTCTTTATGTTATGGTACTGCACGTGAGGGTGGTAGACACCCAAAGGGTGCTCCTCGGTGGTGATGTTGTTGCGAAGCACGAGATCAAGCTCGAACTTGCCGTTCCTCGTTCTTGCAATAGGCGTAATTGTGTTGTGGGGCTCGCCGTCAGTCTCCGCAAAAATGAACGCGCCCTCGTCTGTATAACCTCTCCATTCACCGAGGATCTTGTCTGCCAAGTCAACAAGTCTGCTCTTGTCCTCGCCCGCAATTCGGATAACCGACATGGGCCACTTAACAAGTCCCGCTTCAATATCCTCGTAACCGCGGAAGGTTATGTTCCTGTAAACGGATGCCTTCTCCATAGCAAACGTGTATCGACCTCCCTGCATATGGTCGTGGCTGAGGATAGAGCCGCCCACAATAGGCAGATCGGCGTTTGAGCCGATGAAATAGTGAGGCAAGTACTCAATAAAATCAAGAAGCTTGCCAAAGGTGGAACGGTTAATAGCCATGGGCGTGTGCTCGCTGTTGAGCACGATACAATGCTCGTTGTAATAAACGTAAGGGGAATACTGCATGAACCAGTCGCAGCCGTCTATCTTCAAGGGGATAAGTCGAAGATTCTGTCTTGCGGGGTGGTTAAGTCTGCCCGCATACCCCTCGTTCTCGCGACAAAGCAGGCACTTGGGGTAACCCGCCTGAGGGAGAAGCTTTGCGGCGGCTATTGCCTTGGGGTCCTTTTCGGGCTTGGACAGGTTGATGGAAATATCAATGTCGCCGTACTCGGAGGGAACTGACCAGCGCATATCGCGCTTTACCCTGTAAGCGCGGATATAGTCGCTTGAACGGCTGACATTGTAAAAATAATCGGTAGCCTTTTCGGGGCTCTCATTGTAAAGTGCCGTAAACTTTGACTGCACTTCGCTCGGTCTGGGAGTAAGCGCACCCATTATTTTGGTGTCGAAAAGGTCGCGGTAAACTACCGTGTTGCTTTCGATAAGTCCCTTTTCTGCCGCATAGTCGCAAATAGCACCAAGTACGATTTCAAGCTCGTCTTCCTCGCAAAGCAACGACAGGCGAACGCCGCAGTCCTCTACCTCGTCAAGCTTCAAGATCTCCGCCAGACGGTTGAGAGAGTAAGCTCTGTCGCATTCCTCAATAAGTCCCGTTCTGACAGCGTAATTTACCAAGCGGTGAAGGGCTTCATATATATTCATGATTTCGACCTCTCATTCAAATGAAATTCACCTCTTAATTATAGCACAAATTAAAAAAATGTAAATAGGAGAGAGGAAAATTTGTCCGAAAAATGTTGAAATTTCACAGAATTTGGGAAATACCACCGCATACCTTGACATATGGGGGTTTTCGTAGTAAAATATATGTCAAAAGATGAATAAAAATGCAATCTTGCGAAAGGACCTTTAATAAAATGAGTAAATTCGGCAATTTTTTAAAGAAAAAAGACATTGAATTTTCCGCCAAGCGTTATTTTATCGACGCCATGGGCGCAATGGCGCTGGGACTTTTTGCTTCCCTGCTCATCGCCACCATTTTCAAGACCATAGGCGGCTACATACCCGGACAGGTCGGTGCGTTTCTCATTGAAACCGCTACATATGCAACCGCTGTCAGCGGTGCAGTTATCGGCGTTGCGGTGGCAAACGCGCTGAAGGCTCCCCCGCTGGTCATGTACTGCGCGGGCGCGGTAGGCTACGCTGGCTACGCTATCGGAGACACGTTCACTATCGGAGGCGTTGAAAAGGCGTTGACCGCAGGACCCGCAGGTGCGTTTATCGCGGTCATTATCGCAGTTGAGCTTGGCAAGTTGGTGTCAAAAGAAACCAAGGTAGACATCATCGTGACCCCCACCGTTTCTATTCTTTCGGGCGTGCTTGTATCAAAGCTTGTCTGCCCTTGGATCGCCGTTGCAATGTACTGGCTCGGCGATTTCATAAACACCGCCACGGAGCTTCGTCCCTTCCTTATGGGTATCATCATTTCCGTTGTGGTCGGCATCATTCTTACACTTCCTATCAGCTCCGCGGCAATTTGCGCCATGATCGGCATTTCAGGTCTGGCAGGCGGCGCGGCGGCGGCAGGCTGCTGCGCGCAGATGGTTGGATTTGCGGTCATCAGCTTCCGCGAGAACAAGTGGGGCGGCATCGTGGCACAGGGACTTGGAACCTCCATGCTCCAGATGGGCAACATCGTCCGTAAGCCTATTATCTGGCTTCCCGTAACTCTGGCGTCCGCCGTAACGGGTCCCATCTCCACTATGGTGTTTAAGCTTGAATGTGTGGGCGTTTCCGCAGGTATGGGTACTTGCGGTCTTGTAGGACCTCTCGGAATTATTACAGCAACCCCCGAAAAGGACGCTTTCTTCTGGGTCGGACTTGCCCTTGTTTGTATCGTTCTCCCCGCCGTCCTCTCCGTTGTCTTCAACGAGATAATGAGAAAAATAGGACTTATCAAAACAGGCGACATGGCGCTTGAGCTTTAAAAGACAAAAACGGGACACCGCAGTGTCCCGTTTTCTTATTTTTCAAACCCCTGCACGAATCCGCCCGCGTCTGCCGAGCAGATGTCACCTCCGACCACCCGATTGCGGTAGATCAGAAGATTTGCATAAACCGTACCCTCACCGTCGTAGTTAGTCACGTTATATGTATAGCGCATGAGTTTCTTCTTTTTGTATTTGCCAAGGTCGAGCCCCTGGGCGCGCTGTATCTGGTTGTAGCCCGCAAAGATCTTGTCAAACTCGGCGGGGATAACGACCTCCTTTTCTTCCACAGGTTGCGCGTCAACCTCCCAGCCGAACTGGGACAGGAATTTTATTCTGTCCTCGTTGGTCTTTATCTTACTGTAAGATACGCTGACTTGATCCGCCGCGTTTCCCGACGTTGCCATATCCGGCTCGTATGCGGGAATGAACGCAATAAGGGTAATAAGCGCGATCAAGGCAACGCAGATCACGCCGAAAAATTTAACGGTATTTGCACGAAGCGAATAGATGAACATGATTTTTCCTCCCGTGATAATTCACTCTCGATGCAATTATATGGGAGAGCGGGACAAAATATTCGAAAATAAAACGGACACTTTAAAAGTGTCCGTTTTATTTAGAAATTCAATTCGCTTTCTGCCGAGAAGGCTATCTTTTTCATGGTTTCAACCGCTTCAAGACAGCGCGATTTGGTACCCGCAACCTGACCGCGGGCAATTTCCGAGCCGTTCTTTGCTCTCACACGATAGCAATAGCCGTAGCCGCCGTCGGCGGCAAATATCTCAATTTTAGGACATTTTTCAGCCGCGGCACGCTCACGCTCAGCAGAAAACTCCGCCGTCAGATCGCACACGGGCGCGTCCGAATTTATGCGCAGGCTGGCTATCCCCTTTTTGCACACGGGGAGGGTTTTGTATTCCCCCCCAAGGGCGACCACCCTGCCGCCGACGGTCAAAAGACGATAGGTGTAATTGCCCCCGTCGGTCATGCTTATTTCAAATTTTCCTTTTGCCATTACTGTCTGTCAACCGTTATCACGGCAAAATAATAGCCGTCCTCTCGGTGGATTTTGTCCGCAACCTTGTCAGCCAATTCCTCATCGGTCATTTTCAGCTCAAAAGGCGCGGCGATATCGAAAATAAGGTTGCAATGGGTCTTTCCCGGAACGATCCTGAAATCGTGAATGTTCAATCGCCCGTCAATGCTCTGCACCGATCCCAAAGTTTTCTCTCGGAGAGAATCCACCTCGGGGTTGCCCACCGCCACAGGGTCAAGATGAATGATACAGTGAACCCCCAACGCCTCAAAAAGCTCCTTTTCCATGTTGTCTATTGCGTCATGGGTCTCAAAAATGTCGCAGGAGCCGTCAACCTCAACGTGGGAGGAAACGAAGCAGCGGCCGGGGCCGTAATTATGTACTATAAGATCGTGGATTCCGATGGCCTCTGGGTGCGCTAAAATAATGCGCTCCACGTTCTGCACCAGCTCCTCCTCGGGCTGCTTTCCAAGTAGAGAGTCGTAGGTCTCGCGGAAAATATCAAAGCCTGATTTGAATATAAACAGGGACGCCAGCATGCCCATATACGCGTCAATGTCATACTTTGTCAGAATGGAAATAACAGCCGCCAAAAGGACGGCGGAGGTAGCCACCGCATCGGATAAGCTGTCGGCGGCAGTTGCGCGCATAACACCTGAATTTATCTTCTTTCCGACCTTCCGATTAAATAGGCAGAGCCAAAGCTTCAAAAAAATGGATACTCCCAAAACTATCATGGTCACAAGACCGTGACGTGTCTCCTCGCCGCCCTTTACAGCCTTTGAAAGGGAGTCAATAAAAAGGTCGCAGCCGATGTGGATAATGAGGAAAGAAACCACCATTGACGCCACGTATTCGGTACGCGCGTGACCAAAGGGGTGCTCGCGGTCGGCGGGCTTTGAGGAAAGTCGGAAGCTGATGAACGATATTACCGACGAGCCTGCGTCCGACAGGTTGTTTACCGCATCAGCGGTAACTGAGATCGACGCAGTCAGAGTTCCCACTACCATCTTGCCCGCAAAGAGCAACAGATTCACAATAATCCCCACGATACTTCCAAGCGTCCCGTATTTTCGGCGAAGCTCAGGGGATTCCGCCGGATTCTGTCCGTTTTCGCGGACGAAAAGCTTGCATATAAGGTCAATCATAAGTCTACCTCATTAAAATCTAAAATAAAGGAAGGGGTTAAATCCCGAGCTTGCAAGGTACGCACAGCAAAGAATTATAGCCGCCATGCAAAGGGGTATTGATATATATGACATAACTGTCGTTTTTGATGCAAGCTTTCTCCAGAGCTTGACGGGCAGAGTAGTGGAGCCTACTGCCAAAATGACGATAAAGAGCGCGTTTCTGGCAACCTCCCACAGGTCGGAGGCGTTGGCAAATCCGCCGCTTCCCACAAATGAAGGCAGATAAGAAGCAATTCTTTGTGCGCTCGTCATCTCGAAAATAAGCCAGCCGATACCGACGAAAAAGAGAGTGTACACCCTCTGCAAAATCGAGGGCAATTTTGCGAGCACCTTGCCGTAAACGTACTTTTCGCAGGTCAAAAGCACAAAATAGAACACTCCCCAAAGGACGAAATTGTAGCTCGCGCCGTGCCACAGACCCGTCAAAGCCCAAACGGCAAACAGATTGAAAATATGGCGCACAACAGAGCATCTGTTACCGCCCAAAGGAATATAAACGTACTCCCTGAACCAGGTGGAGAGCGAAATGTGCCAGCGGCGCCAGAAATCCTGAATACTCTTTGCCGTGTAGGGATAGTTGAAGTTGATGCAGAATTCAAATCCAAGCATCTTGCCAAGACCCACCGCCATGTCAGAATAGCCGGAAAAATCAAAATATATCTGGAACGTAAAGAACACAACGCCCATGACCGCACCAACAAAGCTCCGCTCGTCGGCAGACATTTCAAGATAGTTCTTCCACATCTCGCCCGCAGGGTTGGCAAGGAGCACCTTTTTGGCAAGACCCACGGTGAAAATGCGGATCCCGTCCGCAAACATTGCAAAACTGTGAGTTCGCTTCTGCAGCTGCTTTTCCACGTCCACGTAGCGTACGATAGGACCCGCGATAAGCTGGGGGTACATAGTTACGTAAGCGCCAAAGGTAACGGGATTAAGCTGTGCCGCGCACTCCTGCCTGTAAACGTCAATGACATAGGACAAAGACTGGAAGGTGTAGAATGAAATTCCCACGGGCAGAGTCACCTCGGGCACATTTAAAGCAATTCCTGTCAAGGACGATAAGATATCGGCAGCAAAGCCGAAGTATTTGAAAAAGCCCAAGATAGACAGGTTGAGCACGACCGTCAGCGCCAGAAGCCACTTTGCCGTCGTTTTGCGCTCACGCTTTACCGCGGCCGCAACGGCGATAGCCATGGCGTAATCCAGCACAATGGTAGCAAGCATAAGCAAAATATAACGCTTCACGTCCCAGCCGTAGAAGATGATGCTCATGACGAGCAACACGAAATTCCGTATCTTCATGGGTGCGGCGTAATATAGCGCCAAGGTCATCGGCAGAAACAAAAATATAAATTCAAATGATGAAAAAAGCAATTTTCTTCCTCCGATTTTTTATGTGTTCTTCAGTCTGTCAAGAAAATTTTGCAGAATTATCTGTGCCGAGAGGGTGTCGATAACAGTCTTGCGCTTTGCCCCTCGGGTGTTCGTCTCGTTTAAAAATCTGGACGCCGCCATTGTAGTCATACGCTCGTCCATCATGGCAACGGGAAGTCCCGTCAGCTCCTCCACCTTTTGTGCAAAGGCGCGGCAACGCTCAGCTCTCGGCCCATGGGAGCCGTCCATGTTCACAGGACAGCCAACTACGACGGCACCCGCCTGCTGCTCAGCGGCAATCTCCGCTATTTTCGCGGCGGTCTTTTCAATCCCGCCTACCTTTATGTATCCGATTCCCGAAGCCAGAAAACGGCCGGTGTCCGACACGGCAACGCCCGTGCGCACCTCGCCGAAATCCACGCCGATTATTCTTCCTTTTGTCTCTTTTATTCTTTGCATAATATCCTCACAGAGAGCTGTACTTGGGGCTTTTTGAAAAAAGCCCCAAACCCAAAAAACTTTCAAAATAAAGAGTTTAAACAAACTCTTTGTACGATTTTGTCATTTCAAGCAATTTTTCCCTGACGTTGAGAGAAGGATCGAGAAGAGTGGCATCGAAAAGCTTTTCAAGTAGGTCGCCAATTTCCTGTCCCGCCTCAAATCCCGCAGAAATAAGGTCACCGCCGTTTACTGCAAGCTCCGTTATGCTTCTCGGAAAAGCCTCTTTTTGCGCAGTGCACAGGAAGGGCTCAAATTCGTCGGGATCAAGATCCGTCATCAAAATCAACTCAAAGGCAAGATCCGAAAGCGCACCGTACCGCACCAAAAATCTGCGTGCGCCATAAAGCGACATTTCGGGGCGCACATTTCTCACTTCAAGCAATTTCAGCACTTGAGTTTTCAGCCCGTTTGACAGTTTCAGCGAATTTATCCAACCTTGCCGCGGACCGAATGGTGCGTTCATAAAAAGAGCCGCCAGTCGCACAGAAAGTACGGGAGACAGTCGGTCTATTGTCTCCGCCAAGGGCAGATAGTCATCGTAGCTCTCAAATATCACGGACAATATACCCGTTTTTTTCATAAGTTCAAGAGATTTACCCGCGCTTTTGCCCACAAGTAAACCCGAAAGCTCGGCAAAAATACGTTCACGGGACACATGTATCAAGCACTTTCGCATCTTCTCCGCTCCGCGCAGGGTATCTTCGTCGATCTCGAAATCCAGCTTGCTCATAAAACGGAACGCCCGCAAAATGCGCAAAGCGTCCTCCTCAAATCTCTTTTCGGGATCGCCAACACAACGGATAACGCGTTTTTTGATATCCTCCTCTCCGCCGAAAAGGTCAACGAGACCCTTTTGCGGGTTGTAGGCAATAGCGTTCACCGTAAAATCGCGGCGGGAAAGGTCGTCGGAGATGTTCGGCGTAAAGGTGACCTTTTCGGGGTGGCGGGAGTCCTTGTACTCGCCGTCAAATCGAAAGGTCGTCACCTCCACGGGATCGCCGCCGCAAAGAAGCGTCACCGTGCCGTGCTTGAGCCCCGTTGGGATAACCGTGTACCCGGCCGAGCGGAAGATCTCGCAGACACGGTCGGGCAAGGCCGAGGTGGTCACGTCAAAATCATTCGGCTCTCTCCCAAGTATCATATCACGCAAGCTTCCGCCGACTACGTAGCCCTCATGTCCGTTTTGGGCAAGGACGGACAGAATGTCGCCAACAAACGCAGGATACTTTATCTCCATTCCGTCCTCCTTTCAGGGCTCTGCCCGATATCAAAAAATCAGTTTTCCGTGTTTTCTTCGGCATTTTCCTCACCGAAATCCTCGGAGAAGGTAATGCCGTTGAGCAGCTGCGCGATGTGCGCGCCGTGTGCGATAGAATTATCGCGGATAAAGGTCAGCTCGGGTGTGATGCGGAGATTCATACGGGTGGATATTTCGCGTCGGATATATCCGCTTGCCGCTTTAAGTCCGCGTGCCACCTCCTTGGGGTCGCTTTGATTGAGGAAAGAATAAAAAATCTTTGCGTATTTAAGATCGGGTGTAACCTCTGCTGCTATAACGCTGACAAAAGCACGACTCACGCGGGGGTCCTTCACCTCGCGCAGGATCTGCGCGACCTCTTTTTGCATTTCGTCGTTTATTCTTCCTCGTCTGTAATTTGCCATGTTTTACCTCTATTCTTTATTTAAGTCCTATATATCTGAGATTTGCCGTTGCCATTGTGTCGATACCGTAAAGCACCAGCGCTTTTTTAATTCCGTTTTCCTGAGCCAATTTCAGCGTCGAGCCCGTATAATAGCGGGTATCGACCAAAAGCAGGTCATAGTGTTGCGCAAGATAGGGCACCAAGGAATGCGAAAAGCTGTCCTTTGCCACAAGTATCATTTCACGTTCCTCTATTGGCTTCGTTACACGAATAACAGGATAGATACCCCCAAGGTAGGTGCTGTATTTGTCCTTTTTATCAAGGTAGCTTTCGTCGTAATAGCCATTGAAGCTCTGCACCGTCTTGCCGTTTGAATCGACACGCTCGGTCAAAAATTCCTCCTCACCCTCAATGTGAGGAAGCTTGAATTCCTCGCCACCAAGAACGTGGATTCCCGCGTCGGAATAGGTGGTTCCTCTGAAATCGTTACTTGCGATCTCGTAATTTATTGCCGTGGTAAAGGGGTTGTAGCCCAGCTTGTCCGACAGCATAAGGTACGCGCCGTATGCACCGTCGGTCGTCCAATGGTGGTCGGTCTTAAAGAAGGAAGCACTTCCCATGCTCTGCATCATTCCCCGCAGGTCCGTATACTGCAAGCCCGCCTCATTCAAAGTCTGCCAAGCCCGCTCCGCATAAGTCCCGTCATAAAGCACGGGCAGATACTCGGTCAGCACGTCAATTGCCCTGGGCACCACCGACACCGTCACATCGATGCCAAGCTCGGCGGCGTTTTTCTCAAAGCTCTTTATTGCAAGCGCGTTGAGCGTCAGACTGTCGTAATTCTTTTTTGTATACAAATGCTTTGATATAAGGTGTCCGTTTTTGCCAACGAGAACACCGTTGTTCTCGCCGCGAAAAAGCACCAGCTCGGCAGCCCCTTTCAGTCCTACAAGAAGGTCGCGACAGGGAATTTGGTCGGTGTAAAACTCAGCCAACTCACGTGTAAAGTTCCCGTGCATAAAGCTGTCGTAGGTCAGTTGGGGAAAGGTCTGAAGCTCACTGTTCTCGTTTTCCGAAAAGCTCTTTTGGGGAAGAATATATATGAGCAGTCCTATTGCCAATATGAATGCGCAGAAAATAGCCGTGAGAATGACGTCTGCCGTTCTTGTTCTTTTTTCTGTCATATTATCCCTCCCATCTTATTTTTTCGGTACATCAAGGTCGACTGTGACGATGTATCCGTCAACATTATTTCCCGATATGCTGTATTCGTATCCGCGGGGAACGATGACCTGATTCTTGCCGTTGTTCGTATCCGCGGGGACGAAATATATCTCGTAATTTCTCACCTTTCCGTCGCGGTCAGGCGCACTGACCTTCAGATGCTCGTCGGAATAGCTGTATTCGTTTCTCAAAAGGTCAATATATTCCTCAAGACAAAGATCCTTTTCAGTCATGTAGTAGGCGTGAGGCAGTCCAACGTAGCGGAAGTGCCAAGCCTCGTAATTTATACCCGTGATCATCACCTTGTCAGCAGGATAGCGCAAAATAAATCCGTATTTGTATGCCATTGAATAGATAGGTCGGTATTCGGGCTCGTCGGAGATGTAAGTGTTCTCTCCGTCAACGTAGACCGACATATCAAATGCAAGTCCCGTCTCGTGCTCGCTGTGAGCGGGTCGGGCTACGTACTTTTCCGCATTTGCCACTCCATCCCTTTCAACTCTTGCGTCGTAAAGCTCCTTCTGCTCTTGCCGTGAGCGGTAAGCGGATCGGATAAGCAGACCGCCAAGTCCGCTCTCCTCGTAAAACGCCTCGTTCATGGCGTTAAGCTCCGTCAAAACAAAATCCGCCAGCTTCAGATCGATTCCGCTGAGCTGGTAGGCTCTTGCACCGCCGTCGTATTTTTTGCGATTGTAATATATTTCAAGAAGCTTATATTCGTCCGTTGCCTTGTATTCATGCTCACCGCTGACAAGTATCAGATCGCCGCGGTGAAGCTGGGACAGGTCCACCTCAATAACGTCAAATCCCTCCACATGCGCCTCGGTTTCAATAGGATCGGTGACAACAGGCGCGTCGGCGGACGTGTTTTTATTATCTGCAGGCTTTGTCGGCGTGGTAAATATCATCACCACCGCCACGATTCCAAAGACTATAAACGCTACCAAAAGGCAAAGCAAAACTGTTTTGACTATCCTCTTTCTGCGGCGCGCTCTCGAATATGAGCTACCCGAATAAGCAGACGTTCTGTTGGGCATATCCAAAGCCTTCCTTTCTTTCAAAAGATCCATTGCGTGTCTTCGTACGTTCAATCATAAAACCGTTTTCACACGTTTTATGAATATATTCCATATTATTTTATCACAATCAAGCAAATTTTGCAATAGGAAACGTGTTTTCTGCAAAAAACAGCAGAGAGTTTTCTTCTCTCTGCTGTTTTTATGTGCTTTTTCTTCGCGTTCTCTCAAGTATTGCCTTCAGCTTGGGGGTATTGTACCGCAAAGCAAGAGTTGGCAGGATATTCAGAAAAAGATTCACCGCCGCCACGGGAAAAGCTATTGAAAGCGCACAAACGTTGGGGAACATAAGCATAGGCAAAAATCCTACGGGATAGGAAAGCCTGTGTGTAAGCACCCCCTTGTTACATTCGATAATAAATTTTTCTATGTAAGCAGGATCGTCCGGTTTAGCAAGCCTCTTTTTGCTGAATCCTCCGAGTCCTCCCAGCTCCCATACTCTATCCTTCCATTTTCTCACCCTCAGCTTCTTGTACAGCCTCTTTTCCCACTCAAAAACCCGATATGCAGGGTTATCTACACCAAAAATCCTGTCGGGGAGCTTATTTATCACTATTGCGATAAGACCGTCTAGGGCGAATTGAAGCGCAGTGCACAAAATCACCGAGATCACTGCGTAAGTCACGGAAGAGATGCCCAAAGCTACATTAATCGTGCCAATCAATAGCATCGCTATTCCTATAATACTGAGATAAAGTTTCATGATTCGCTATACACCAGAAGCTTTTTGTAAAAGTCCTCATAGGTCTTCACCCAAAGGGCGTAATTTTCCTCCATCATCTTCCTTTTCGCCTGTGCATGAGGAAGAGATTTGTCGGGATAGATTGCAGGCAACACGTGCATGGTGTATTCCTGAACGAAAAATCCGTCACCGTCAAGGACAGCGCTATCCTCCATAGTAATAAAAATCGGAACGATCGGGCTGTTGTTGCGCACCGCCAAGGAAAACGCACCGTCCTGCATGGGGCGGGGCTTGCGGTAATTCCACCACATTCCCTGCTCAGGATAAATAAGTATCGTTTCACCGCGCCGCAGAAGCTCCGCAAATGCGCGCATAAACTTCATCATGGTTGATTTCTGACTTGAAAGCGGCAATGTATTGCAATGCTTCATAAAAAGTCCAAAAGGCTTGGGAGGGTTTGTATAATTTCCCTCGCGAATGACCTTATAAAGCATTTTACCGTCCATATGGTCGCGCAGAGCCACCCAAACGGCATAATTGTCGCAGATGCTGAAATGGTTGCAGGTAACGATCTTGCCGCCCTCAACAGCCCGAAAATTCTCAATTCCGCGAACCTCTTTTATGATCAGCTGTCCGTCTGCTATCATTTTGTCGAAAAACCGAGCACCAAAGATGTTGGCAACCTTGTTCATTATCTTACTTGAAAGCTTTTCGTTCAGATAATCCACCTTGTCCGCCATGAGCGGATAGGTCTCAGGATCGTCCTCTACGTCAAGATGCCAAAGCTCCTTTTCCTCAAGCTCCGCAATCCGTCTGAGCAACTCTAATTTATGAGAAGATTTTTCCATTTTTCATCTCCCATTCATTATTTTGGCGAAGGTGTAATCAGAGCGGACAATTGCCTTTGCATGCTCTATTATTTCCTTGGCCACAGACTGTGCCCGTGCCCGTTCGTCAGGACCGAATTCCGCCCTTCTTTGCAATATCAACTGATAAAAAGGGGATTTGTTTGCATATTCCCAGAACAAATCGCCGCCGTTTATGCCATCGTACTGCCAAGGCTTTTTATAAAGTGCAAAGTGGACGATGTTCTTTTCGTCCTCGGGGCGCATATTTTCGGGTACACTATTCCAGCTGCCGTCCAAAGCAAAAATTTTCCCACTGCACAGATAATTCAGATATGCCTGATCGGGATCCAGAAGATCAAAATCATACTCGGTTATGAGGCGGATAAATTTTTCCTTGATACTATTCTTTCTGAATTCCTCAAGATTGATCACCAGCACACCTGCATTTATATACCCGTCGGGATCTACTCCAATGGCGACCTCGGCATAATCTCTGAATTCCTGCGTATTTCTGACATGACTGTCAGCAACGGCTGCAAGTATATTATCCCTCATGTCCAAAAAATAGATCTTGGACACATCTCCGACTACCACCACGTCGCAATCAAGATACACGATCTTTTTGTACTGCGGAAAAAGCGATGCGATAAAAAGTCTGTAATAGGTCACCACCGAAAAGTGATACACGTTTTTAAAATGTGATTTCACCTCTTCTACGTACTCGGATATATCTATAAAATCGATGGTAAATCCTGCTTTTTCGTTTCTCTTGATCTTTGCAATATTATCGAGGTCAAGGCCTGTGTTGAGGACAATAATTCTATATTCAAAATCCTTTGAGGCGTTTGCTATCAGTGATCTGACAGCCACGTCAAGATAGGGAGCATAATTATCGTCGGTCGAAAAAAATACGGGGATATGGGTTGGGGTGTTATCTATCATATTACCTTACCTTTTTATCTTGATCCATACGTCAAAAGATATATGGGGGAAATTAAAGTGTTACGTCCCGACTTGTTGACAATTCAACAAGTCTACGCTATTGTACCACAAATTCCCCCAAATGTCAATAATTTTAACGAAATTAAGATGCTTTAAAAAGGTTCAAAAAAAATCGGGACCCTTAAAAAGAGTCCCAATTTTTTTATTTTTCATTAACCCAGCTTAGCCTGATTGATCTTCACGCCGGGGCCCATTGTAGATGCGAGAACGCAGCTCTTAATGTACTG
>JAZRTK010000011.1:0-7814 GCA_045651985.1 Eubacteriales bacterium | reverse complement strand
CCTAAGACCGCTTGGCCTCCGACTTGTTTCCTGATTTATAAAGGCAATGTCCGCACCCTCAATAATATGGCGCACGTTTGCAAATATTGGCGCGAAATTGTAAGTGCGGCCGCCCTCGACGGCACAGCTTTTGGCGTCTCTTATCGTGCCTGTGTAGGATATCATGTCGCCAACTGCCGCAAAGGATATGCGAGTATCAAGATCCTTTGGCTCGTCGGGCTGGACGGGGGAGGTGGGAACATCGGGGGAAGGGAGGGTATCTCTGATCCCGTCCGAGATCACGCCTGCGCCGCAGGCGCAGAGAATTAACGCGCAGGTAAGTACCAATATTAAAAAAGAAAGCTTTTTCAATCTTTTCACCTTAGTCAGCCGTAGGCTGATTCTTCTTTTCAAATGAACTGAAAATAAATTTGGAGAGCATGGTTCCGAGAATACCGAACGCTGTGCCGAGGATGATGCCGCCCAGTACGTCGGTGGGATAGTGAACGAAAAGATAAAGCCGTGAGAATGCAACGAGAGCGGCTATGACGAAGGCGGCGGCACCCCATTTTTTGTTGTGCAGGAAGATCGCCGTTGCGCCCTCAAAGCAAACGAGGGTGTGGCCCGAGGGGAATGAAAAGTCTTTTAGAGGCTTCACCAGAAGCGCGTCGCGTATCGCTTCGTAGCCTGCCAAGTCGTAGGGTCTTATCCTTCCGATAAGAGGCTTTAAGGTCAGATTTCCGACGACGAGACCGAAGATAAGCGCAAAGCCCATGGCAAGACCCATTTTGCGGGTCTTTTTAAAGCACAAAGCGATAACTGCGATAGTTATCCAGAACAATCCCTTGTCGCCGCCAAGTCTGGTAATGATAGGAATGATTACGTCAAGAAAAGCGCACTTCATCCCTTGTATGGCCTCAAGTATGGCAAGGTCGATGTTGGTTATAAATTCTATCATTTTCTTCTCCTTTAATTGTTGGAGCTGGCGTAAACCACCCCGTCGCCGTAGTCGATAATGAAATAATAGGTCACGTCCATGTAGTCAACGTGGTCCTCCATGCGAGAGCGCTTGAGCACGTGTTTTAATTTTACTCGGCAGGAGTAAACGCCCTCAGCGTATTCGTAAAATTCTGTTGCAGACTCGTCCTCAAAATAGTAGCTGTCGTGGTCGATTACCCACATATTCTGGGAGGTCTTTATTTGGTTGTAAATATCGGTGCCCGTGAGGAAATATGGGTCCACCGCACGGAATTTGCAGTCATTCTGCATAAAGGTGGCGTAAGCCTTTGCCGCGTTTATCATTCGCTGACCGAAGCGCTCTTGAAGCTCCCGACTGTAAACTATCTGCGCCTCGTACACGCCATCCTTCAGCTCAACCGCACTGTCCTCGCCCTTGGGGGTGGTGACCTTGATTTCGGGGGTCTTGTAAAGTCCCGGGACGGTGTAAAGGGTGTAGGTTATCCCTATGCCCCCGTCTCTCATGTATTTGCAGCTTTCGGTCTCAATAAGGTCGCCGTTTACATACTGTGCGCCCACAGGCTTGCCGTTTAAGGTCACGGTGTATCCCGTGGGAGCTTTTATCGTTACGTCGGCAATAGGTATGCAGTAAAGCTCAATGTCGCCAAGCCCGTAAGTGGCAAAGCCCTTTTTGCTTTTTTTATCGCTTTTTTCAATAGTGAAGGTCGCGACTTTAACATCTCGGTCGCCGTCGCTGTATTTTACGTAATAAGCTTTTTTTGTGTGGTCAAGCCCCACCGATGAGGGAGAATAGGAAAGCTCCTTTCCTTTGATATTCTCTTCGATCTTTGCCGCCATGTTCTCCAGAGTATCAAACTCGGGGTCTTGAACTCCCGTGTCACGTAGGATTTTAAGTGCGTCAAAATCGGTGAAATACTTTTCGAACATATCACGAGCTACGTGCTCGGGACGTGTTGCCTCAAAATCCGCAAGATATGAGCGGAGAATGAACACACCTGCAAGGAGCAGAGCAAGGAGCATTGCCCAGCATATGGCAAAGATTCTGTAAAATACCGATGCCTGTTTTCTTTGTCTCACGTTCAGCCCTCCTTGCCGTCACCGACGGGTGCGACCATGAAAAACGTAGGCATTTTTCGCGGTGTGGTGAAAGCCTTGTACTTGTTTACAAGACCGCGCTTTTGGTATTTGTCAAGCTTTTCTGTGTCATATCCGTACTTGTTAAAATAATTTTCGTAGTACATCATGGCGGAAGAGCCGCCGTCAAGCATACCTGCCGTCACTGCGCCGTATTCGACCATTACGTCAATTACGTCGTTGTGCGTGGCACCGATGCTGCTGGCGGTCCTGCCGTCGGTTACCAGCAGAATAATAGCACCGTCGGCTCTCTGACCGATAGCCGTCCTTTGAGCTGTGCCTGTGTTTCCGTCGGCGCGGTGGAGAACTATGTTGTCACCGTCATTCGTTATAAGTACGTTTCCGCGCTGAAAGGACACCGCGTCTCGTATGCCAAGCTCCTCGGCTTTAGTCTTCGTCATAGGCTCGGTCACAACGAGACGGTGGTTTTCGTCAATGCCGATAAAGGTGCGCTTTTGCCCATCGTTCCAGACGCACTCACCCTGAGAATATGTAAGACCTATTGGATTGTCGCCCGTTCCGACTCCGCCGGGATCGGAAAACTCACCCGCGTTGATAGCGGCGACCGCGCCGTATTTTGCGGCGGCGTCAAAGATGTTTATTCCCTGCTTTCCGCTCTGAAAATCGCTGGACGTGCCAACGAAAACGCGAGAAGGGTCCCTTATTATCATCATGTAGGCGGTGTAGGTGGAGCCTTTGATCGTAAAGAACCGCAGTCCGTCCTGCGTTCCTTCCCATTCGTCCTTTTTCTCATCGGAAACGCCGTCCTCGTCCTTGTCCGCGTAGTCCTGAAGGGAGATGACTTCCTTGCTTACGACCTCGCTTTGATCGAGAATGTCCTTTACCGTGCCACGGTCAAGAAAGAGATAAGGCACCCACTTGGTTGCGCTTGCCTGGTCTGCCGCCTGCACCAGCAGGTCGCGGACAGTCTTGCTTGGACCGTGCGCCACGGTAAAAATGAGTGTGTAGACCGAAACAATTATAAAAATCAGAAGTGAAAAGAAGACGAGAAGTATGCGGCGGACTACCGTGCCTGCGGTCAGATGCTTTTTGGGGGTTCTTCGGTCAAAGCCTGCGTAGTCAAGATAATCGCTGTTGGAAAAGGCTATCTTCTTTTCCCGCTTGGGGGAGTTCTGGTTCATTTGTTGTCCTTTCTTTTTTTGGAGAAGACCCATTCTCTCTGAAGTCTGAAGGACAGCAGGAAAAGGATCGATTCGATAACTATTTTGATAAGCGTAATGAACGCCACGTTCGTGACACCGAGCGCCGAGGATACCCAGTCGATTCCGATGCAGGAGATAAAGAGCATGGGAACGGCGAGAACGTAATATTTCACGAGAGTTCCGAGAATATTTCCATCGTTTTTGAATACCGTTTTTTTGTTTAATACAAAGTTAGTCACAGAGGAAAATATCCTTGCTATTATTATTGGGATAAGCACCGAATAAGGAACGAAATATTTCCCGAAAAACAGTTTTATCAAGAAGAACAGCAGGTGGTCGAGACCCGCCGCTATGGCGGAGCTGGCTATGAATTTTAAAATGAGGGAATAAATCTTCAAAGAATCGCGAATGGGTCTGAAATGGGAGGTCTTGTTTTCCTCAATGTAGACCGTTTCGATAGTCTGTTCGCTCATTTTAATTCCGAGATTTTTCAGATTGAGAAGCATGTTCGTCTCGTATTCAAACCTGTCGCCATCAATGGTCAGCATATCTCCAAGATGTGCGGCAGGAATTGCCCGCAGGCCCGTCTGCGTGTCTGATATCTTCATGCCGCAGGCCACCTTAAACACAAGGGAAGTGGTCTTGTTGCCAAATCGACTGCGGGCAGGGACGTGGGAAAGGGAAAAGTCGCGCACGCCCAGCACCAAGGTGCCCGTTTCGGCGGATTTTTTACAGCAGGCGAGAACGTCCTGCGCTCTGTGCTGACCGTCTCCGTCAACCGTCACGACTGTCGTGGTTTCGAGGCGGTTTTCAATGATGTATTTAAAGGCGGTCTTCAGCGCCGCACCTTTGCCTCGGTTTACCTTGTGGCGCAATAGCGTCAGTGAGGTAAATTCCTCGGGGGACGGAAAATTCTTTGCGTGCTCATCGTCCGAGCCGTCGTTTACCATAACGATGTCGCCAAAGCCCAGAGAGAGCAGGGAAGTGACCACCCCGCGAAGCTTTTCGTCGGGGTTCAGAGAGGGAATTACAACCGTTACGTTTTTAATATTTTCCATTCCTGTCTTCCTGTCCTTTCGGGTCGTATTTTTTAGATAAATCCACAAAAATATTATACTATACACAAAGGGAAAAGTCAACCGAAATAAATTTATTTTGAAATTGACAAAAAACACTATACTTTTTCATTTTTTTGTGGTAAAATATAAAGGAATATTTTTTGACGCACGGGACTTCATTATTACTGTCGAAATTTGGGTGCGTTTTGTTACACATACTGAAAACAAAATTAGGAAAGAGATATGAACGGAAATTCAAATCAGGTAAATCCGGGGCGCGACGGCGGATACAGAGGACAGCGCCCCGCGCGCCCATACGTTCCTCAGAACAGACCGCAGCAAAACAGACGTTCGGGCGTAAATCCCCCTCGTAATACATACGAATACCGCCGATCTGCAACACCGCGGAGCTACGACACGGGCGGGGGGAATTTTGACGGCTGGAAGCTGCTCTTTATAGTCCTTGTGGTAGCTGTGATCGTGGCGGGCGTAATTTTCGCCGTAGTAAAGCAGAGAGCGTCGAAGCCCGTTTCGGGTGAGGACAGCGGTACGGAAAGTTTTATCGAGACCCCCGCGGACACTGTCCCCGAGACCGACGCGACGGACGAACCGACAAGGGTTAAATATGCGATATCGGACGAATACACGCTGACGCTCACGACCCAGGTGGCATCCGAATACGTTATTATGATCGACCCCTCACTTGGCAGAGTTGTTGCGGAAAAGAACCCCGACAGCATGATCTACCCCGCGTCCATGACTAAGATCATGACCCTTATCGTGGCTTATGAAAACTGCGAGGATCTTTACGATACATTCACCTTGACAAAGGAAATAACCGACCCGCTGTTTGTGGCCGGCGCATCCGTTGCGGGCTTTGATGTGGATCAGCCGATCACGATAAAGGATCTTCTCTACGGTGCGGCGCTTCCCTCGGGCGGTGACGCTACCGATGCCCTTGCCATCTATACGGCAGGAAGCATTGATGCTTTCGTTGCTATGATGAACAAGAAGGCGCTTTCAATGGGGCTTTCGAATACCCATTTCGAAAATCCCAGCGGACTTCACGACGATAACCACTATTCAACTCCACACGAGATCGCGCTCATTCTTCAGTACGCGCTGAACGTTCCTTATCTTCGCGAGATAATGTCCAGCAGAACTTACCATGCTAAGGCGACAAACGAGCAGAACCCCGACGGGATCATCATGTATAATACCATGTTCTCCCGCCTCGGAAATCTTGCGGAGACCGACACGGCGAGGATAATTGCGGGCAAGACGGGATATACCAACGAGGGTCTGAATTGCTTGGCGAGTGTTGGCGAGATCAAATCTTCGGGTAAAGAATACATAGTGGTCGCGGCAAAAGCTCCGGGCAAGAACGATGCCGCCGTCGACACCGCAAATCTCTATACTCTCCTGTTTGGAACAGGTACATGAAAAACGAATCAAAATCCAAGTGTCGTTTTCCGTTTTTGGAACAATAAACTTATCGCGGTCGAGACCGAAAATCCCGACCGCGATATTTTTCCGAAAACGGAAAATATTTTTTGAAAAACTATTGTCAAAGTGAAATTTGCGTGGTAGAATAGTGCCGTAAGATATCCGAGGGGCATTTTCTGCTCTTTATAAAAACGGGAGGCGTGAGAAAGAATGAAAAAAGGTGAAACAAGAGTCAAGTCGGTGGCACAGATCGACGTAAATGATAAGGAAGGCAAAGAGAAGGCACTGAAGACTGCCTTGGCTCAGCTCCGTAAGGAGTTCGGCGAGGGAAGCATCATGAAGCTGGGGGAGAACAGCCGTATGGAGGTCCAGGCGGTGCATACAGGCTCACTGTCCCTTGATATGGCGCTGGGAATCGGCGGTGTGCCCAGAGGAAGAATAATTGAGATCTTTGGTCCCGAATCCTCGGGTAAAACTACCGTTGCGCTCCATATCGTTGCCGAGGTGCAGAAGATCGGCGGCGAGGCGGCGTTTATTGACGCCGAGCACGCCCTTGATCCCGTATACGCGAGAAATCTTGGCGTTGATATTGATAACCTGCTTGTTTCCCAGCCCGACTGCGGCGAGGACGCACTTGATATTACCGAAACCCTCGTTCGTTCGGGCGCGGTGGACGTAGTCGTTATCGACTCGGTCGCGGCTCTCGTTCCCAGACAGGAGATCGAGGGCGATATGGGCTCCTCCCAGGTGGGCGTGCAGGCGAGACTTATGTCGCAGGCAATGCGTAAGCTCTCCTCAGTTATCGCAAAGAGCAACTGCGTCGTTATTTTTATCAACCAGCTTCGTGAGAAGGTGGGGGTAATTTACGGTAACCCCGAAACCACCACGGGTGGTCGTGCGCTGAAATTCTATGCGTCCGTTCGAATTGATGTGCGCAAGGCTGAACAGTTAAAAGACGGCGGCGAGGTTTACGGAAATCACGTGAAGTGTAAAATTGTAAAGAATAAGGTGGCTCCCCCTTTCAGAACCGCGGAGTTCGATATTCTATACGGTAAGGGAATCAGCCGTACGGGCGAGATCTTGGACTTTGCCGTAATGCTAGATATTATTAAGAAGAGCGGTGCTTGGTTCTCCTACGGCTCAGAGCGTATCGGACAGGGTAAGGAGAACGCTAAAAAGTTCCTGGAGACAAATCCCGCAATTATGGCGGAGATCGAGGAAAAGATCCGCGCGGCAAGCGCAGACGGAAGCCTTAATAACGAGAACTTCGATCTGGAAGAGGACGAAGACGACGATATTGATTTTAGTTCTCTCAAGCTGGACGAGGAATAATTTTGCCGATCAGAGCGAGCTTTGCTGACGACGGTACGAGGTGAAAATGGAGATTTGTTTGAAGCGACTGTCAACGTCGGGTAGCGGAAACGTGGTTCGCCTGGATTTTGAAATTTCCGAGGGGACGCACCTGCAAAGAAGCAGCTTTGATATTTTGTCCGAGCAGTATATTGCGCTCCGCCCCGAAAAGGGGATCATGGATACCGCAACCTACGATAGCCTGATTGAAGCTTCTCAGGTGTGCCAATGCTACCTTAAGGCATTGAACATACTGTCTTTTGGGGACAACAATCTGTTTTCTCTCAAGGTCAAGCTTATGCGTCGGGGATTCTCCTCGGACGTGGCTGAAAAAACGGTGGCCATGGTGGCAGAGAAGGGCTACGTCCGTGAAGAAAATGTGGCTGCAGCGGAAGTGAAGAAGTGTATTTCCAAGCTTTGGGGAAGAACGCGTATTCTTGCTCAGCTGCGCGCAAAGGGTTTTGACAGCGACAGCATTGATAAGGCGATGCTGCTGGTGGAGAACACCGATTTTGCCGAGAATTGCTACCTACTTGCCGATAAAAAGTTTGGTCGTGTGCCCGACGAGCCAAAAGAACGCCGCAAGATGGCAGCGGCCCTGGCCAGATACGGGTACAGTCCCGACGAGATAAAATTTGCTATGAAAAAGCTTATATAATAAAAAGCAAGCATATGTTCTGTAAGGAAAAGCGGGGGTTTTTGTTGG
>JAZRTK010000010.1:0-88327 GCA_045651985.1 Eubacteriales bacterium | reverse complement strand
CAGCGTTAATCCTGAGCCAGGATCAAACTCTCTAAAAAATTCTATCTCAAGCCTTTCGGCTTAAAACCTTTTTTAGAGCTTCATCTGCTCGTTTTACTTTTGTTTGAGTAGTATTCTCAAGAAATTGCGAGATTCGTCTTTCACACATTTGCATATGCTTTGTACTTCATCTCTTGTTGTTCAATTTTCAATGACCAATCCGCTGTTCCCCCGCTTTTTTCGGGACAGCTTGTCTATTATATCACCGCGCGTTCACTTTGTCAATAGGTTTTTCAAAATTTCTTCAATCTTTTTCAACTTATTTCGAAGCGTTTTCACACAGCGACTTGCACATTATACCTCAAACACCTTTATTTGTCAAGACATTTTTAAAGATTTTTTTATTTTGTACAGAATAAACAGTTTCTCTGTCGCCAAAGATAAGTTTTGAGGTGATTTTGTTTGCTTACCATATTTCTCAGAACGGTAATTATATACACGGTACTGATAATCTCCATGCGTCTTATGGGAAAGCGACAAATAGGAGAACTTGAGGTATCCGATCTTGTGACCACTCTTATGGTATCCGAGATAGCCGTGACCCCAATAGAAAATACCGATCTGCCTGTTTTATATGCAGTAATTCCCATAATCACGCTTCTCTCCATTGAAGTCATCTCCTCGGTGGCACTCATAAAGATCCCTGCACTGAAAAGTATTCTGTCCGCACGTCCCGCCATACTTATCCGAGCGGGCAAAATAGACCAGAAAGAATTACAGAAAAACAGGATATCGTTAGAGGAGCTTATGTGCGAGTTGCGGGGTGCCAACTGCACCAATCCCACGCAAGTTGAGTATGCCATACTCGAAAAGAACGGAAAGCTGACTGTCATCCCAAAAGCGCGCTTTTCTCCGCCCACGGCAGATATGTTCGACATGGAGCCGCAGGAAAGCGGCATGCTTCATTTACTTGTGATCGACGGCAAAATCTGTCCAAACAATCTGGAAAAGTCGGGCAAGAGCCGTGCGTGGCTCGACAAGAAATTAAAGGAGCTTAAAAAACCTATGGAGTCAATTTATTTGCTGGGTGTTGACGACAGCGACCAGCTCCTATATATAAGGAAGGATTCGAAATGAGGGTTTTCGCGGCGACGCTTATCATTCTTTTTTTTATGCTGCTTCTGATCGTCATAAACCGCACCTTTATTTTATCGGTAGCAAGGGATCTTGACGAGCATCTGGACGTGATCGCAACAAGCAAGGACAAGCTCGAGAGCATCGAAAAAGCCGAAAAATACTGGAAGCGGGTTCGGTTTCGCACCTCCCTATCGGTCAGTCACGGAATAGTCGAGGAAATAGACCGTCACTTTGTGGGACTGAAAGCCTATACGGACAAGGACAGAGCGGCGGACTTCAAGTGTGAGTTGCTTCTCTTCCGCGACGTACTCAAAAAAATGAGCAGGCTTGAAAAACTTATGAAATAAAAGCGCAGGAAGAATTCCTGCGCTTTTATTTTCTTTTTGATGCAAAAAATGCAGAAAGAAGCTTACTGCACTCGTTTTCAAGCACTCCCGACGTGATCTCGGGTTTGTGGTTCAGAGGATAAGCGTTAAAGTTCAGTACACTTCCCATGGCACCCGCCTTTGGGTCAGACGAGCCAAACACCACCCTGCCCATTCTTGCGTTCACAATTGCGCCCGCGCACATAGGGCAAGGCTCCAAGGTCACGTAAATGGTGCAGTCGGAAAGTCTCCAAGAATCCAAGACGCGGCAAGCCGCTTCAATAGCTTCTATCTCGGCGTGTCCCGTGGCTACACCTCTTGTTTCTTTTGTATTCCGCCCACGGGATATTATCTCGCCGTTTTGTACGACCACCGCGCCCACGGGGACCTCGCCGGCAAACGCCGCCTTTTGAGCTTCGGTCAGAGCCGCGCTCATAAAAATTTCATCTGCTATCATAGGATTATAGGCAAAAACGAATACAGAAGGAAAACTATCATAACGGGGTTAAAAAACGCCGCTATGCAGTTCCGCAAGCCCATATTGCTCTCCGCGCCTCGGAATGTGGCGGGGGTAACACCGAAAAATCCGTTTTCGGTCGCCTGCTCCTTTCTTTTCTTCATGGCGGAAACTGCCGCAACAGCGGAAATTATACCAATCAAAAGAATGGTTATTTCAATAATGTAAACGTACTTCATTGCGGTATTATAAGGAAGAGCGGATATGATAGCCCCCTCACAAACGCTCACCAGGTTATTGATAAAATGAACAAATATTCCGCACCAAATCGAGCCCGTTTCAACGTACACCCAGCCAAGAACGATACCCGCAAGGGTGGCAAATAGTATCTGGCTGACCGTTCCGTGGACAGCGCCGAATATTATACCGCTGACTATTATCGCAAACGTTCTGCCATGTGGCAAAAGGTTGGTCAGGATAAGTCCTCTGAACACAAGCTCCTCAAAAAACGCAGGGATAATAACGGTGGTTATAAGTATCACGAAAATGTTGTATTTTGCGAAAATATCCTGCTTGAGTCCGCTGTCAAAGAAACCAAAAAACGTATCGTTGAATATGGCTGTGAATCTGGACAGCGCGATTATAATTCCCACTGCCGCCAAGGCTACGGGAGCGGGGTTTATGCCCTTTCTCGGAATAAATTTTATTCTCATCAGGTCCCGTCCCATTACGTATCTGACAAACAGGACCGCAAAAAGGTAAGCCGCCACCTGCGAAAAGCTCTTTATCAAGAGGACGGCCGTTTCGCTCGCCAGAAGGCGAGAAAAAAATCCCATTCTTCCGAGGAACCGCACTCCAAGCTGCAACACAACAGTCACAAGCACAACGGCAAGAGGTACGGCTGCCATTTTTGCGGTCGTTCTTTTCAATTTTTTCGCGTTCTCCACCGTTCCGCCTCCTTGCGAAAAATTCTTTTCACCTTGTAATTATATCATCATTTTCTTCAAATGTAAAGAAAAATCTTCTATCGGGCGGTTTTTTTTCATAAAATATGAAAAATCGCGTTTTATTTTAGGAGTTTATACATGAGCAATTTGCGGAAATTTTTGGGCAACGCCACATTAATGGCTCTGTCGGCACTTGCAATGCGAAGCATCGCCGTCAGTTTCAGTGTTTACGTTTCGTCAAAAGCGGGGGCCGAAGCAATGGGGCTTTTCTCGCTTATCATGAGCGTTTTCGGATTCGCTTTGACCGTTGCCACCTCAGGCATCGGGCTGGCGGTCACAAGGACGGTCTCGGAGGCAATGGGCGTCGACGACATAGGGCTGGCGCGGAAATTCATGAAAAAATGCACTCTTCTCTGCCTTATTTTCGGGTGCGGCGCGGCGGTGGTGCTGTTCGTTTTTGCAAAACCCATCGGCGAAAAAATCCTTGGAGACGGGCGGACTGTGTACCCTTTGATGATCCTTGCGCCATCTCTGCCGTTTATCTCCCTGACCACCGCCTTCGGCGGGTATTTTACGGCAGTGAAGCGGGTATACAAAAGCGCCATTTATCAAGTGCTTGAACAGCTAATAAAAATAGGCTTCACCGTTTGGTTTTTTCTCATAATGCTGGATCGCGGTGCGGGGTACGCCTGCATCGCATTGGTGGGTGCGGACGTCATATCCGAGGTTTCGGCATGCATAATTTCCTTTCTTCTTTTCAAAACAGACCGCTCTCTGCCGGGTAAAGAGCTGTCGCCCTTGCCATCCTCCGCTGTCATGCGCCAGATCTGCGCCATTGCCCTGCCCGTGGCGCTGGGAACTTACGTGCGCTCGGGACTGCTCACCATCGAGCATATTCTCATACCCAAAAATCTGCGGAAAAGCGGACTTTCACAAGACATGGCTCTGGCGGGCTACGGAATGGTCCACAGCATGGCTTTCCCCACGGTGCTGTACCCCACGGCGATACTGTCGGCTTTCGGCGGATTGCTGATCCCCGAATTGGCAGCAAGCGCAGTGCGCGGAGAGAAAAATCACATAAAATACATAACCGTCCGTGCTTTGCAGTTTTCATTGATATTTTCCATGGGTGCGGCGGCGATAATGCTCTGTTTTTCCGGTGAGTTTGGGCAGATGTTATACGACAGCGAGGAAGTATCAAGCTACATTCGGCAAATTGCTCCGCTTATTCCCGTCATGTATCTTGACGGCGTCACAGACTCTATCCTGAAAGGTTTAGGCGAGCAGGTCTTTACTATGAACGTAAACATCTTAGACACGCTTCTGTCGGTGATTTTAGTCATCGTTCTGCTTCCCGCAAAGGGCATTTCGGGGTATATTTTGATGGTCTATATCACCGAGCTTATCAATTTCACTCTCAGCTTTATGCGTCTGCTTGACGTGACAAAAATAAAGCTCCCCATCGATCGGCTGGTCCTTTCCCCACTTTTGTCGGCGGCGGGCGCGGTGACACTTTCCCGTCTTGCCTTTACCCTGCTCCACCCTCCTTTTTCGGTGAGGATACAGGTTATCTTGTGCTCGGTTCTGGCGGTTTTGATCTATCTTATTTTCGTTCGTCTTACGGGCGTTATCGACCGCGAGGATATGAGGTGGCTTCGCGGAATTTTCAAAGGAGAAAAGAAGGAAAACCAGCAAGATAAAAAGACAAGTTCGAGACGAATTTATGCGCAGTAATGTGTGTTTTTTGCAAAAAAATACGATCACATACAAACTTTTTATATTGACTTTCACCAAGGTCTATGATACAATATAGTTGCAAATGGAAAAGAAAGGAAGTGATAACGATGCAGACAGAAATCGAAAATTTCAGTAAGGACGTTTGGTTTTCAACACCGAAAGGAGCCAACTATGTTAAAAAGATACCGCATAACATCAATATTAGTATGTATTTCGATGCTTTTCTGTCTGATCGTATCAACGAGTGCATTAGGATTAACCCAAGTTTTTTCAGGAAAGGTAGTCAGCGGAGATAATATTGACCTGTCTGATATTGAGATAGAAATTTATTCGTCAGCCCCCAAATACGACGAGACAGGTAATTTCCTTTATTACGTTGAGACCTACGAAAGATCGGTATATGCCGATGCTGACGGAGATTTTGAATTTGTCAAGCCTTCGCTGTATTGCTCATATACTATAAGCGTAGAGACACTTCCCGCTAATTACGGCATATCCAAGCATACACAATTTATCATTCCCACAAGAACGAATGATAGCGTTATCTTGTCGGCTATTGCAACCGCAGAAGCAGATTACAGCGGCGGTAGCTTCTACGCCGTTTTTAGAGCTGCCGACGGAACGGAAGTTTACACCGACTACGATATAGTTGAAGATAGCGAAAGTTCTGTTTTAAAAGAAACGGGAAAGCTCGACACCTCGAAGAATTTCAAAGATATAAACAGCTATACACTCAGCGGAACCATCGTTACGAACGGCAGAAATTACAGATATTCCAAGAGCTTTGATATTTCAGATTACAGCGAAATAGAAAAAGCTGATTTGCTCTGCTCTCTCGGGAAAATTACCGAGGAGGAAAAAAGCGATATATATTTGCAAAATGGCGAACTGTTATACGAGCATAATTGTGTTCAAGTTATGAACGGTGAAGGTAGAGCTGTTAACGAGGCTGCCATTGAATATGACAGTACTTACGACATTGGTTTTGGAAGTTACACAATGCAAATCAGGTATAACGCAAATGACTTCACCAATAATTTGTCAAATCTTAATGCGTTCAAGTCACAATTGACAAACATATACAGATACTTTTGTATTACTAATGGGTTCGCCAGTCCGACAAGCTCGGGGAATTACTTGTATCTATACATCACACCAATTGAACAAGCCCTTGGTAGAACACGTGCATATACTGGTGGAAGATCAGATATCCTTATCCATACTCCGATTGTCCAAAATGGAACAGCAGAGCGCACCTTGGCGCATGAGTTTATGCATGCGATCATGATTAAATACCTAACTGTCGGTGCGGACTTATGGTTTAATGAATCTTTTGCAACCATGGCATCTTTGATTTATTCAAATTATTCCAATCCTAATTATCTCAATTCCTCAGCTGGATTCAGCGAGTTTCGCGGCTACCTTGAAGATTTTGTCGGTACGCCCAACTTGTCCTTGACATCTGATACAGCGACACGTGAATACGGTGCGTTTGTTTTTCCGCTGTGTATTTATCAAAATCATGGTGGTTGGTCAACAATAAAAAACATATTTGAAAATTATGATAATACTTCTCCAGAATTTGAATCGATATACGGAACATATAATGGGCAAAGATTTGATTTCGATGCTATTTTCGACGAAATGTCAATAGCTATTTTATTCCCGACTAATCAAAACTTAGGTTTTGAGATTGCGCGAGATTATTATATTCAGGACCTTTGGCCAGCAGTTCAGTGTTCGCAGCAAAACTACATTCCGTCATTCATTACAAATAATAGTATTGCTCCACTTTCCAATCACTATTTTAGTTATTCATATACCGAGAATATTGGGACTGTTTATATTACGGCGGAATCAACTGGAAATTGTCTTTTCAATCTGTTTACCAGAATCAATTCATCATCTAGTATAGAACACACAAAAAGCGATGAGACGCGTATCGTTTATCAAATTGACAATTTCGGATTAAATAATTCAAACAACAAATTTATTTTAATGGTCACCAATTTCTCTGTTTCTTCTACGAAAGCTTTCACTATTTCGGTGACTCGATAAAAAGGAGGTTAAATAAATGAAGAAAATTTTTGCAATTTGTATGAGTGTCTTGTTTCTTATGACTTCCTGCAACAATATTCCTGTCAACGACGGACGGCATACCGAGAACGATACCGAAGCTGTGCAATCGGAAACGCGAGAAACATCCAATCAAGATACCTACGAGTACATTGATACTCATACGGTATGCCCACCGGAATGGGTTATGACCGAATATTCGGCTTTCAATAGGAAGTCTGCCGTAATTGCTGAATTCGGAGAGCCGATTTTGACGGTTGATTCGGCGGGCGGTGAATCCGTACTCACATTCACAGGGGGAAGAGAAACAAGGGAGAGTGAATTTGCTATATTTCCGGCAAAGATACACAAAAAATTCGAGGCAACGGCTTATTCCGATGAAAGCTTCTTCAACACTCAGGCTATGATAGAAAAAGAAGAAGAGTTGGGCATAGACCGCACACAGACTTATCTTAATTTCGTGTTGGACTATCCTAACAAGGACGAAATAATGGCTGAGTACGATGATATTATTTTGATAGAATCCGAGTTCGCCGCAGATATAGTCTCTGGAGAAAAATACTTCATTTCGATGTTTTTTGGTTATATAGATTATCCGCATCTTCTTTATGGTGAGTACGATTGTAAGACCGCATACGGTTGGATGCCGTTAGGTGACCGTGACATGAACAAGCCGGATCTGGTTCCGGTTAAGGACGATAAGATCTGCTTGCCCGAGGATTTTTACCAAAAGCAATCCGGATCAAACAATAAGTATTACATCAGCAGGACGGCAGACATGATCGAATATACAAACGGACTGCTGACACAGCTTGGTCTTACCGACAATCTTTTCCGCGACGGAATGACGATAGACGAGCTTGACGAATATTTCAACCTCGTCACAAACAAAGAAACCTTTGCTCCGCTTTTTGAAAATGCGGAGACACAAGCTCCGTAAATCCATACCTATAAAAAAGCCGACGGCTATGCCGTCGGCTTTTATTTTAACATGATTTCGGAAGCTCGGAGTTCATATTCAACAGAAAATCGTGGCAATTCAGTTCAACAGGAACCAAATTCTCTCCGTCGTGGTCAAAAATATTGATCGACGCGTTGAATGCCCATGAAATATCCTTCATTCCTTCAAGTCCAACACCCTGCGCCCGTGCCGTCAGGCAACGGATAGGAGTGGCGTGAGTGGCTATCATGACGGTCTGTCCGTCGTGGAGCGCGGTCAGGCGGTCGACCTCGGCGTTTATACGGTCGTACAGCTCTGCAACACTCTCGCCGCCGCCCGTTCGGGAGCGACCGATGTCCTGCTTCCAAATTTGATAGGCAGGCTCGTTTTCAAGCAGGTCATCAAACTTTCTACCTTCCCAATCACCTGCGTAAATCTCGCGGAGCTGTCGGTTTTTGATCACTTCCTTACCGACTGCTCTCACAAAGGGCTCAATGGTATGGCAGGGGCGTAGCAGATCGCTTGAATAGATGACGTCAGGCTTAAATCCCTGCTCTGTCAAGTAATGTCCAAGCGCCTCTGCCTGACGAAATCCAAGCTCGGACAAGTCCCAATCTATGTGTCCGATGAACACGCCTTTATCATTTGCAATACTTTGAGCGTGTCTGATAAAGATAAATCGGGTCATGATCAGAATGCCCAGTTACCCTTCTCAAAGATCTTTACTTTCTTGCCGTCTCGGGTCGTGGCGGTAATGTCAAGGTCCTCTGTTCCTATCATGAAGTCAACGTGGATAATCGAGTCGTTGAGACCCTTCTCCTGAAGCTCCTTCAGGGTGAACTTATCATAGTCCTTCATGCACTCGGAGAATCCTCTGCCAAGTGCCAGGTGACAGGACGCGTTCTCATCAAAAAGTGTATTCATGAAGACGAGACCGTAGTTATTGATAGGCGAATCGAAAGGAATGAGCGCACATTCGCCAAGGCGAGATGCGCCCTCGTCCATGCCGATCATCTCGCGGAGCAGGCTCTCGTTCTTTTCAGCCTTTACCTCAACGGCTTTTCCCGCTTCGAAGCGAATGCTGAAGTTTTCAATAAGCTGACCGTTATAGGACAGGGGCTTGGAGGAGTAAACGATACCCTCTGCCGTGTCCTTTGCGGGGGACGTGAAGCATTCCTCGGAGGGAATGTTGGGATTATAGTAAACACCTGAAAGCGTGTATTCTCCACCGCCCGCGAACTTACTTTCGGGCATAAGCCCTACCTTGAAATCGGTGCCGTTTGAGGACTTATAGTGAAGTGTTTCAATATTAAGGTCATTGAGGTACTTGCAACGCTTTGCCAGATCCTCGTTGTGAGCGTTCCACGCAGCGATGGGATCGTCGTCAACACGCGCGGTGTAAAGGATAGCCTCCCAGAGCTTTTCAATAGCCTGCTTCTTCGAGAGCTTGGGGAAAAGCTTCTTTGCCCACTTCTCGCCGGGAACGGCTGCGATGCACCACGTGTGCTTATTGTCGATAGCGTCGCGGTAGGGCTTGATAACTTTCATTCTCGCCGCGCCCGCCTTTGCAAGCTTACTCTGATTTATACCGTTCAATCCGTCTGGATCGTCGGATTCAAGGTAGATCCTTGCGGGAAGTACCTCTGTGTAGTGCTTCCAGCGTTCCTCTACCCACTTTTCAACCTTGCCGAGAGTCGCCAGCTTCTGATGTCTTACGTGGAGCTTTGTCAGAGGCTGGTAGTCGAATTCAACTACCACCTTTCCCGCGCCCGCCTTATAGCACTCGTCCACTACCATGTAAACGAATTCGGGCTGGTCAAGACCCGCCATAACGATGACTTCCTGTCCCTTCTGAATGTTAACGCCGCGGCGTGCTATCAGCTCCGCGTACTTTTTTAAAACCGTCTTTTTCATAATTTTCCTCCTGTTTTGAGTATTTTTTCAACAAGTTGATTCTATCACAATTCAAAGAAAAAGTAAAGACTTTTTTGCAAAAACGGCCATATACGGCAAAAATTCCTGTTTTTGATTTTTACATGCACAAAAAGTATTGCATTTTGAACCTTTTTTCACAAATGACAAACAAAAACTGCTTTTCACTTGAATTTTTGAGCACTTTGTGTTAAAATGTTAAACGGTAAAATTTCGCTTCGGCAAATGCGAGGCAAAGGAGAATTATTTTAAAATGAATTTCAAAAAATACATAGGCGACCGTGCCTTCTACCGAATGGCGCTGGGCGTCGCCGTTCCTATAATGATACAAAACGGAATCACAAATTTCGTCAACATGCTTGACAACATAATGGTAGGCCGTGTTGGCACCGTACAGATGTCGGGGGTCGCGGTGGCAAACACACTGCTGTTTGTTCTGAATCTGGCGTTTTTCGGCGCGTTTTCGGGCGCGGGAATTTTCGGAGCCCAATTCTTTGGCAAAAAAGACTACGACGGCTGTCGTTTTATGCTCCGATACAAGCTGCTGGTTGGAACCATTCTGACAATTATCGGCTGCGGAATTTTCGTTTTCTTTGGCAACGAGCTTATAATGCTTTATCTGAAGGGCGAGGGCGATGCCACAGACATTGCAAACACTCTCATGTACGGCAGACGATATATGCTCATAATGCTGGCAGGTATCCCTGCATTTGCACTAAGCCAATGCTATGCAAGCTCCCTGCGCGAATCGGGGGAAACGGTAGTCCCCATGGCGGCAGGAATCTGCGCCGTTTTCGTGAACCTCGTTCTCAACACCATTCTTATTTTCGGATATCTTGGTGCGCCGACACTTGGCACCGACGGCGCGGCTATCGCAACGGTCATTTCAAGATACGTGGAAGCAGCCATAATCATTATATATTCACACAGGCACACCGCAAGATTCCCATTTGTTCGCGGACTCCTCAAAAAGCTTTACATTCCCTCTCAGCTTCTTGGCGCGGTGACTCTCAAGAGTCTGCCGCTTATGCTCAACGAGACCTTCTGGTCACTTGGACTCGCTCTGCTCAACCAGTGCTATTCCCTGAGAGGTCACTATGTCCTTGCATCGGTCAACATCAGCTCCACGCTCGTAAACGTGCTGAACGTCACCTTCCTTGCAATGGGCGTTTCCACGGGAATCATCATCGGTCAGCTGCTGGGTGCGGGCAAGATCGAGGAGGCTATCGAAAAGGACAAAAAGCTTATTGCCCTTTCAATTTTTGTATCTCTTTTCTCGCTTACCGTACTTATTCTCGTTTCGGGTCTGTTCCCGAAAATTTACGACACCGAACCTCACGTCCGTCAGCTGGCACAGCGTCTTATTATTATCTCCGCCGCACTTTTGCCGATCCAAGCATACGCAAACGCCGTGTATTTTACTTTGCGTAGCGGGGGAAAAATATTTATTACGGTGCTCTTTGACAGCATTTTCACCTGGGTCATCGTATCCCCCGCCGCCTTTATTTTGGCAAACTTTACGGGCATTTCCATCGAACTGCTTTACTTCTTCTGCAACGCCCTGCAAATAATAAAATGTGTCATCGGCTATTTCCTCATAAAGAGCGGCATCTGGCTGAACAATATAGTAGACGATAAAAACACGAAGGAGCAAAAAACATGAAATTAAATTACAAACGAACACTCTACGTAGGGTTTGCATTTCTCCTCATCTGCGCCTTCTGGCAGGCTTACGACAATATTATTCCCATTATTTTGACGAATAAATTCGGCATGAGCCAGACACTATCGGGCATCATTCTGGCGCTTGATAACGTGCTTGCCCTGTTCCTGCTTCCGCTGTTCGGCTCGATCTCCGACCGCTGCAAGAGCAAAAAGGGACGCCGAACTCCGTTTATCGTTATAGGTACGATAATTGCAATAATCTCTTTCCTTGCACTGACATTTGCAGACACCATGCAGCTTCGCAACATTAAGGACGTCTCCGATTTTGACAGTCCCGAGACACTTGAGGTGCTCTACAATTTTGACGGTGGAGAGTTGACTGCCCCCAACGGCGAAAAGTTTGAAATTTCCGATTTTGAAAAGGACGAATGGCTGTCCTTCACTGCCGAGAACGATGCAAAAAACGGCACCGAAAACTATAAAAATTACGTTGTCCCCGCCCGCGAGGCATACGCTTGGAGCGTAACCGAATCGAATCCCGCTCCTCTTATCCTCTTTATAGCGATACTGCTGGCGGCAC
The DNA here is from genome assembly GCA_045651985.1 of Eubacteriales bacterium. Classification (GTDB taxonomy): domain Bacteria; phylum Bacillota; class Clostridia; order Oscillospirales; family CAG-272; genus SIG710. The sequence goes on along the minus strand of JAZRTK010000010.1, from coordinate 76,512 downwards.
TTCTTTCAATGGCAACCTTTCGTTCGCCCGCCGTTGCTCTCATGCCCGACGTTACCCCAAAGCCCCTGCGCTCAAAGGGCAACGCGGTAATTAACCTCATGGGCTCATTGGGCGGTGTTGCGGTGCTTGTGCTGGGCATGGTCGTGGGCACGGGGAAGATAGAAAATCAGCTTATGGACTACACACTTTACGTAGGTATCGTATGCGCTATCATGCTGATCTCTCTTGTTATCTTCATCTGCAAGGTACGTGAGCCCGAATTCGTTGAAGATATGCAAAAAGTCAGCGAGGAGAACGGCATAGACGAGTCCGAGGACGGCAACGGCGGCAACAGACCTCTCTCGCGAGGTGAGCTTGCTTCCCTTCTCTTGATATTGGCTTCCGTGGTGCTGTGGTATCTGGGCTACAACGCGGTGACCAGCAAGTACTCAATTTACGCGTCCAAAATTCTTGAAAAAGATTACAATCTGACAATGATAATAGCACAGGCGGCGGCTATCGCAGCTTACTTTCCCGCAGGTATTGTAGCCTCCAAGTTCGGGCGCAAGAAAACTATTCTCGCGGGCGTAATCCTGCTTGGTGCTGCGTTTGGTATCGCAGGGTTCATGTCAGCCGCAAGTCCCACTATCGCCATGAATATTCTGTTCGTTATGTGCGGTATCGGCTGGGCAACCATCAACGTAAACTCCTTCCCCATGGTCGTTGAGCTTTCCCGCGGCGGAAACGTCGGAAAGTACACCGGATTTTACTACACCGCGTCAATGGCGGCGCAAACATTTACACCCGTTTTCAGCGGTTTTTTGATGGATAGCTTAGGCATGGAGGTCCTCTTCCCCTACTCGGCTGTATGCGTTGGACTTGCATTTGTCACGATGCTTCTCGTGCGTCACGGCGACAGCCGTCCTGAAGACACGAAGGGCGTTCTTGAAAGTTTGGGGGATAACGACTGATGTTTCCCGTATATATTGCCGTGGGCATCGCCGCCGCGCTGGTTCTTCTGACAATCTTTGCTATTGCGCCAAACCTTGAAGCAAGGAAAAGAATGGAGCCTTATCTGCGCGACTACGCCCACCGCGGTCTTCACGGAAACGGCGTGCCCGAAAACTCGCTTTGTGCGTTTGGGAAAGCCGTTCAAACAGGCGTCGGCATTGAACTTGACGTTCAGCTGAGCCGCGACGGGCGTGTTGTCGTCTTTCACGACTACACCACCGACAGAATGACGGGCATAAAAGGAAAGGTTTCCGAGATGACCTACGGAGAGCTTCAGGAGCTGAATCTTGCTCTGACCGAGGAAAAGATCCCTCTGCTCTCGCAGGTATTGGAGCTTGTTGACGGAAAGGTGCCTCTCCTGATAGAACTCAAAGGAGAAAGCGGAGACACCGCGCTTTGCCCCAAAGTCTGTGAGGAATTGGAAGCATATGAGGGCGACATCCTCGTCGAAAGCTTCAATCCCCTGCTTATCCGCTCCTTTGCAAAGCTCCGTCCCGACGTCCCCCGCGGAATACTTTCGGCTGATCTGACAAAAACAAAAGGAGCTCTCGGATTTGCCCTAAAGCACCTGCTTTTGAATTTTTTGTGCCGCGTTGATTTCGTGGCTTACGATTTCTCGGACAAATTCCCTCTCACCGCCAAGCTTTGCGTAATGCTTGGAGCCCGCAAGCTACTGTGGACACCGAGAAACGACGGCGAGATAGCAAAATCAAAGCCGAAGTGCGACGGAATCATCTTTGAAGAAAACACAAAATAAAAACACCGTCGGCATGACCGCCACGGTACAGAAAAGGTAATATAAAAATACAATAACAAAGCTCCGCTCGGACAAAGCCGAGCGGAGCAATTATTATTTATCAGTTGTCGCCGTTTGCCGCCTTGTAAGCGTCGATGAGCTTCTGCGCTATTGCAGAGGGGACCTCATCGTATCTGATGAACTCAAATGAGAAGTATCCTCTACCCTGTGTCAGTGCACGGAGAACGATAGTATAATCAAGCATCTCGGACTTTGGAACCTCAGCCTCGATGACCGTCTTGCCCTTGATCTCTGCAGCTTCCATACCCATAACGCGTCCGCGTCTCTTGTTAAGGTCGCCCATAACGTCACCCACGAAGTCCTCGGGAACAGTAACGAGCAGCTTACCGACAGGCTCCAAAAGCACGGGACGACCCGTCTTCATAGCCTCCTTGAAAGCAAGACCCGCCGCCAGCTTGAAAGACATTTCCGAGCTGTCTACGTCGTGGTAAGAGCCATCGTAAAGGTCAGCCGCGATACCTACTACAGGATATCCCGATACACCGCTCGTCATGGCCTCAAGAAGACCCTTTTCAACTGCGGGGTGGAAATTCTTGGGAACGGAACCGCCAACGGTGGACTCTGTAAATGTCAGACCGTCGCCCTCGCCGGGAGCAAAGCGGATCTTAACGTGACCGTACTGTCCGTGACCGCCTGTCTGCTTCTTATACTTACCTTCAACGTCAACCGGCTTTGTGATAGTCTCACGGTAGGGAATTTTGGGGGTATTCAGCTTGACGGAGGTTCCGAAGCGGTTCTTCAGCTTGGAAACTATAACGTCAAGGTGAAGGTCGCCCATACCGTAGATAAGCATTTCCTTCGTTTCTGCGTTATTCTCGAACTTAACCGTGAAGTCCTCGTCAAGCAGGCGGGTGATACCCTGGGAGATCTTATCCTCGTCGCCCTTTGCGTTGGGAACGATAGCCATGGACATATTGGGAACGGGGAATTTAACGGGAGCGTATTGAACCGAGCCCTCAAGATTGAGCGTATCGTTTGTCGCCGTGTTCGACAGCTTTGCGAGCATACCGATATCTCCGCAAGCCAGCTCGGAAACCACGTTCTGCTTCTTTCCCACAAGAGTATAGATCTTGGATGCCTTTTCCGAAGCACCTGTTCTTGCGTTCTTTAATACCATATCGGTCTTGAGAGTACCGTTCATTACCTTGAAGAAGGACATCTTTCCAACGAACGGGTCAACAACCGTCTTGAATACGAAAATAGAGGTCTTTCCTTCGGGATCAATGGCAACGGGCTCGCCCGCCGTATCCTTTTCGGTATGCTTTGCGGTGTGGCGGGGGAAGGATGCGTTGATAGCGTCAAGCAGGCTTCTTACGCCCCACATCTTGGAGGATGCGCCGCAGTAAACGGGGACGATAGTGCCGTTGATAATACCCTGGTGAAGCGCTTCAACCGCCTCGTCGTGAGTGATCTCCTCGCCGCCGAAGTATTTTTCAAGAAGCGCCTCGTCAGTTTGGGCAATAGCCTCGTTGAACGCTTCCTTATATTCCTCGGTCAACTGAACGTATTCGTCCTTCATGGGTATCTCTACCTTACGGCCCAGCGCGTCGTATGTAAACGCCTTCATATCCATCAGGTCAACCATTGCCATGTCGTCAGCAAACTTTACGGGTATAAATACGGGACACAGAGCGTGGCCGAATTCCTCGTGAAGCTCGCCAAACAATTTACCAAAATCGGCATCCGGATCATCGCACTTTGTAATAAAGAACGCCTTGGGGATACCTGCGCCCGTTGCATATTCCCATGCAAGTTCGGTGCCGACCTCAATGCCGCTCTTTGCGTCAACTACGATAATTCCGCTGTCCGCAACACGGATAGCCTCCATTTCCTCGCCTACAAAGCCCAGATAACCGGGAGCATCTATAATGTTTACTTTAACGCCGTCCCACATAACGTTGGCAACGGCGGCATTTATTGAATAACCGCGCGTGATCTCTTCGTCGTCATAGTCGCAGACAGTATTTCCGTCGGGAGTCTTTCCCATTCTGTCTGACGCGCCGCAAGCGTAGATCATAGCCTCCGCCAGCGACGTCTTACCGGAACTTCCGTGTCCCAGCAACGCGATATTTCTGATCTTTTTGGTTTCGATAGTAGCCATTTTGTGTCACCATAGTGTAATTCGGGGGTAACGAAAAACAATTCCTTCCTGTAGTATTGACTTCTCGGTCTGTATTTTGCCGAGTTCTTTTTTATTATACATGGTTTTTTTTCATTTTTCAAGAGGTTTTTTTGTATTTAAGTGCCACCGAACATAAAAATTTTTATCTCGTTTTTGTGCAGTTTCGACAACATTTTTCCTTATTTGTTGCTCTTGCAAGCAAAAAAACAAATTTCAAGAAGAAAATCAAAAACCCCGACAGCAAAAAGCCGTCGGGGTCTTCTTTTCTGACTTTATCAGTACATTCCGCCCATACCGCCGCCCATGGGAGCTGCGGGGGATGCGGGTGTCTCTTCCTTCTGGTCTGCAACTACCGCCTCGGTAGTGAGGACTACGCTTGCGATAGATGCCGCATTCTGAAGTGCGCTTCTGGTTACCTTTGTGGGGTCAACGATACCCTTTTCCATCATGTCAACGTACTCTTCGTTGTATGCGTCAAAGCCATAGCCCGACTTGCCGGAATTCAGGATCTCGTTTACGACTACCGCACCGTCAAGACCTGCGTTTGCCGCGATCTGACGAACGGGCTCCTCCAGAGCCTTTACAACGATCTTAACGCCCGTCTTCTCGTCACCCTCAACAGTGTCGATAAGAGCCTTGACGTCATTGATTACGTTCAAATAAGCAGTACCGCCGCCGGGGAGGATACCCTCCTCAACTGCAGCACGGGTTGCATTGAGAGCGTCCTCGATGCGGAGCTTCTTCTCCTTCATTTCTGCCTCTGTTGCCGCTCCGACCTTGATAACCGCTACACCGCCCGAAAGCTTTGCAAGTCTTTCCTGAAGCTTTTCACGGTCGAAATCGGAAGTCGTTGTCTCGATAGCCGCCTTGATCTGGGAAATTCTCGCCTTGATCTCTGCGGGATCGCCTGCACCGTCAACGATGATCGTGTTTTCCTTTGTAACCTTGACCTGACGTGCGCGTCCGAGCTGAACCAGCTGAGTGTCTTTAAGCTCAAGACCGAGCTCGGAGGAAATGACCTCACCGCCCGTGAGCGTTGCGATATCGCGAAGCATTTCCTTTCTTCTGTCGCCAAAGCCGGGAGCCTTTACAGCGATACATACGAATACGCCGCGGAGCTTATTCAGAACAAGGTTTGTAAGAGCATCGCCCTCAACGTCCTCTGCGATTATAAGGAGCTTCTTGCCTGCCTGAAGCACCTGCTCGAGAACGGGAAGAATGTCCTGAATGTTTGAGATCTTCTTGTCTGTTATGAGAAGGAGCGCATCGTCGATAACAGCTTCCATCTTATCCGTATCTGTTACCATGTAGGGAGAGAGGTATCCGCGGTCGAACTGCATACCCTCAACGACTTCGGAATAAGTATCGGCAGACTTGGACTCCTCAACTGTGATAACGCCGTCGGAAGAAACCTTCTCCATAGCGTCAGCGATAAGGTTACCGATAACCTCGTCGCCCGCGGAGATAGTACCGACTCTTGCGATGTCCTGTGTGCCGCTCACACGGCTGGAGTTTGCCACCAGACGCTCAACAGCGCAGTCAACAGCCTTCTTCATACCCTTGCGAAGGATCATGGGGTTAGCACCCGCAGTTACGTTCTTCATACCCTCGCGGATAAATGCCTGAGCGAGAAGCGTTGCAGTAGTAGTACCGTCGCCTGCCGCGTCGTTTGTCTTTGTAGCAACTTCCTTTACAAGCTGTGCGCCCATGTTTTCAGCCGCGTCCTCAAGCTCGATCTCCTTGGCGATGGTAACACCGTCGTTTGTAATGAGGGGTGAGCCGTACTTCTTATCAAGAACTACGTTCCTGCCCTTGGGGCCCAATGTGATCTTAACCGTATCTGCAAGCTTATCAACACCGCGAAGCAGTGCGTTTCTTGCTTCAATTCCGTAAATAATATCCTTTGCCATGTGTTTTATCTCCTTTACTCAACGATTGCCAGAATGTCGCTCTGTCTTACGATATTGTATTCGTTACCGTCGCACTTTACCTCTGTGCCCGCATACTTGCTGACGATTACCTTGTCGCCGACCTTAACGGTCATTGTGACCTCGTTTCCGTCAACCATTCCGCCGGGACCGACCGCCACGATCTGGGCGATCTGGGGTTTTTCCTGGGAAGCGGTGGTAAGAATGAATCCGCTCTTTGTGGTCTCCTCTGCTTCAACCGACTTGATAACTACGCGGTCGAAAAGTGGCTTGATTGTCATATTATAAAACCTCCTAAAAACGAAAATCGACTTGATTTCCGATATTTCTTGTTTTTTAGCACTCGCAACGCGCGACTGCCAACTTCCAAAACATATTCTACACCAAAATAAGGAAAAATCAAGTGTTTTTCTCATAATTAACATATAATTCACATTTTGTCTTCTAACAGACCCAAAACTCGTCTGCTAAAAGCGGAATTTGTCATAAATGCAGGGGTCCTCAAGTATACTTCAGTAAAATTCCCTTATTTTCGAGGTATAAAAATGCTTGAATTTCTCTGCAAATACGTGACGGGCACGGCTTTGCCCGCGCTTTTGATCTCTATGGGGGTGTTTTTCCTCTTTTATTTGCGATTTTGCATCTTCAGAAAGAAAAGAAAGCAAAAAAGAAGCAGGGTGGGGGCGGTCAGTCCCATGTCGGCGCTGTCGGTGGCGTTGGCGGGAACGTTGGGCGTTGGAAACATTACGGGAGTTGCGGGCGCCCTGCTTTTGGGCGGACTTGGGTCGGTGTTCTGGATGTGGGTCTGCGCCCTCGCCGCCATGGTGCTGAAATTCGCCGAAATTCTGCTTGGCATACGTCACAGACGGCGAAACGGCACGGAGTTTTACGGCGGCGCGCAATACTACATGGAAGATTTCTTTTCGGAAAAGGGGCATCCGTTCCTGGCGCGTGTTATCCCCGCGCTCTTTTCCCTGCTCTGCGTTCTGAGCGCCCTTTCAATGGGAAGTATGCTTCAGACAAATGCGGCGGGCTTTGCGTTCAGCGAAATTTCGGGGTTTCCCGCACTCCCCATAGCAGCTCTTATTTCCGCTGCCGCAGGTGTAGTTATTTTGCTTGGGAAGCGTGACATTTCACCACTTACGCGGGTGATAATCCCGCTTATGACTCTGCTCTATACGGTCATGTGTCTGGCGGTCATCTGGCTCGGTCGTGGACAGCTTGGAAGCGTTTTTTCCGAGATATTTAAGGGGGCTTTTTCTCTAAAAAGCAGCGGTGCGGGAGTGGCGGGATTTACCTTTGCCAAAGCCGTACGGTACGGTGCAGTGCGCGGCCTTATCTCGAACGAAGCGGGGTGCGGAACCGCGCCCACGGCGCACAGCACCGCCGACGCTCAAAGCCCCTTTGATCAAGGACTTTTGGGCGCGGTGGAGGTCTTTATCGACACCATCTTGCTCTGCACTCTCACAGCCCTCTCCATAGGGCTCGTCTTCAATGGAGAAAGTCTTGCGGGGTTTGCGGAAAGCGAAGCCGCACTGGTCAATTCAGCATTTTGTGCCGTGCTTGGTCGCGGCGCGGGGATCGCACTGTCCTTGGCACTCTTTTTCTTCGCATTTGCCACCGTCATCTGCTGGGGGTTTTACGGCTCGGAGAGCCTGTCTTATGTGACAAAAAACAAGACCGCGCACGCTTGCTTTCGGGCGGCATTTCTCATCTGCACCTTTGCAGGCGGCTTCAACGTAGGGCGCTTTGTCTGGCAGATCTCCGACCTTGCTTTAGGGCTTATGGCACTTATAAATCTGTGCGTTCTGTTTTTGATGCGAAAAGAAATCAGGAGTGAGCTAAAATAGGAAACCGCCCCGACGGTGTCGGGGCGGTCAGTTTTTCAAATTATGCCCAGCTCATCGTGGTGGGCTTTTCCTCTACGATGATAATATCGTTGAGGAAGTTAACTGCCTTACGCAGTCCCTCGTCGATAGTCATAACACTATCCTCGTGCTCGATGCTGAGCACCTTGTCATAGCCGCAAAGGCGGAGGTTACTTACAAGGTCTCTCCAGTAAGTCTCGTTGTTACCGTAGCCAACGGTTCTGAACACCCATGCGCGGTTCAGCTCGTCGCCGTAGTGCTTTGTATCGAGAACGCCGTTCTTTGCGGTGTTGTACTTGTCGATCTTGGTATCCTTTGCGTGAACGTGGTAGATCGCGCCCTTCAGCTCACGGATAGCCGCAACGGGGTCCATTCCTTGCCAGATAAGGTGGGAGGGGTCAAAGTTTGCGCCGATAACGTCACCCACTGCCGCACGGAGCTTAAGAAGCGTCTCGGGGTTATAAACACAGAAACCGGGGTGCATCTCGAATGCGATGTGAGTCACCTTATGATCAAGGGCGAACTTGCCCATTTCCTTCCAGTAAGGAATGAGCTTTTCGTTCCACTGCCAATCAAGGATCTCAATGTAATCCGGAGGCCATGCGCAGGTTACCCAGTTGGGGTTAGTGGAAGCATCGGAGTCGCCGGGACAGCCGGAAAATCCGATAACCGTATCAACACCCAACTTCTCTGCAAGCAGAATTGCATTGCGGAAGTCCTCATCGTACATTTTAGCCACGTCCTTCTTGGGGTGAAGGGGGTTTCCGTGACATGCAAGAGCGCAGATCTCAACGTCATACTTCTTGAAGGTCGCTACGAACTCGTCGTACTTCGCCTGATCAGCCAGAAGCTCCGCAGGATTGCAATGAGCCTTTCCGGGATATCCGCCCGCGCCGATCTCGGCTGTATGTACGCCAAGGCCTGAGAGGATCTTCAAGGTCTCGTCCAGAGTCTTTGCGCCGTAAAGATTAGCTAAAACACTAAGTTTCATAATACAATATTCCTTTCAAATAAATTTCGCTGTATATATGATACACTTTTTCCGTCCCGATTTCAAGATGTTTTTTTAAATTTCCGCCACATATTGGCAGTATGCACAAATAAGTGCTGCTTTTTTTGTGCATACAAGAGATTGAATTATTATTATCTTCATTTAAGTTAAATACTACTTGCTAATTTCTCTTTTTTGTGGTAAAATAATATGAATATATGGCGAGGTTGACATGGAGATAATTTGCGGCAAGGAATTTAACGGCAGGACTGTCAAAACCCTGCTTTCAGAGTTGAAAATTTCGGCAAGAACCGTCACGGCACTAAAGAAAAAGCCCGACGGTATAACCGTGGACGGTCGGCACGTCACCGTGCGTCACGTTCTGTGTGAGGGCGAAGTGCTTCGCCTTAATATCTCGGACGGGCAATCAAGCAAAAACATAGTTCCCACTGACCTGCCCATTGAAATCCTTTTTGAAGACCAATCGCTTATCGCTTCAAACAAACCGCCATTCATGCCGACCCATCCCTCTCACGGGCATTACGGCGATACTTTAGCCAACGCGCTCTGCCACTATATGCAAAAGGACGGCGAGCCATTTGTTTTCCGCTCCGTGAACAGGCTTGACAGAAACACAAGCGGAGTAGTCCTTGTGGCAAAGGACCGAGTTTCCGCCGCGTCCCTTTCAAAAAGTCTGCAAAGCGGGTCTGTACTTAAAAAATATTTGGCGATACTTGAAGGTGTCCCCGCAGAAAAAAGCGGAAGGGTTGAAACTTACATTCGCCGCCGCCAAGAGAGCTTGATCTACCGCGAGGTATGCGAAAAAAGTCCCAACGCGGACCTTGCGCTGACCGAATACGAGGTCATAGAAGTTGCAAACGGTCATGCGCTCGTGTCAGCGTCTCCAATAACGGGAAGAACACACCAGCTAAGGCTCCATTTCGCGCACTTGGGTTGTCCGATTTTAGGTGACGACCTATACGGGCGTGAGTCGGACATGATCGGACGTCAAGCGCTTCACGCTTATTCACTCACCTTTCCCTGCCCCAATTCAGGCGAGGAAAGACACGTTCGGGCACCTCTGCCCGACGATTTTAAGGAGGCTTTGTTAAAACTTGGATTCAAATATGAACAGTGAACTTTCGGAGCTTCTCACCCTTGACCGGATGGAAGAGCCAAAGTACAAGCTGCCGAAATTTTCGATAGTTTTATACGTCATCGCTGCTGTTACAGCGGCAATACACGCCATTACGGCGTTTTCTCAGCCGTTGGCTGATTTTATCAATATTAACGTGAGCCGTTGGGTGAGATCTTTGCTTGCCCACGCAACCAATCTCATTCCGTTTTCATTTGCGGAAATGCTTATTATCGGATTGCCCATAATTTTTGTTGCGCTGTGCGTATATTCTGTCAGAAAATATTCGGACACCACACGTCATCTGATAATTTTCATGCTCACAGCACTGTCCCTGCTCTCACTTTTTTACACGATCTTCTTCTGGGGCTATGGCGTTGGCTACAACGGCTCGCCGCTTGAGGACAAGCTTGGTATCGAGCCCGTTGAGGTCAGTGCGCAGGAGCTTAGGGAGACCGCAGAAATTCTTATTGAAAAGACTAACGAGGCAGCGCAGGATATCTCCTTCCGCAAATCGGGATTTTCGGTAATGCCTTACAACATCGGAGAATTGAGCGGCAAGCTCTGCCAAGCTTACGAGTCAGCATACAAAAAGTACGACTTCATCACTCCTCTGACCAGCAACCTAAAGCCCGTCATTTTAAGTGAGCCCTGGTCTTACACTCACATCACGGGAGTTTACTCGTATTTTACGGGCGAGGCGAACATAAACGTTGCCTTCCCCGACTACACTATCGCCTACACGGCGGCGCACGAAATGGCACACCAGCGAGGTATCGCGCCCGAGGACGAGGCAAATTTTGTAGCGTTTCTTGTATGCCTTGAATCGGACGACCCCTACATTCGTTACAGCGGCTACACGAGCATGCTCGAATACGTACTCAGCGCCCTCTACCGCGCCGACAGCAAAATGTACACCGAGGTCTACCGTAAGATTGACAACACGGTGCGCCGTGAATTTGCCGCATACAGCGATTTCTTCAACAAATACCGCGACTCGGTGGCAAGCGATGTCACCGACAAGGTAAACGACACCTATCTAAAGCTCAACGGCACGGAAGGGTCTGTAAGCTACGGGCTGGTCGTTGACATCGCGGTGGCTTACTACAAAAACAGCGAAAACAGATAAATGCGACCGAGTCGCGGAAAGGAAAGACCGTGAAAAAATTCAAGAGATATTTGAAAATACTGTCCCTTGTCCTCGCCCTGCCGGTGCTGCTCGCTGTCTTTTCACAGCCGCAAGCCGAGGAATATTCCGTTCCGACCCTTTACATCGACAACCGAGCATGGCATATGTCCTCTCTTTTCTCACTCAAAGAGAAAGACGGAGCTTATCTCGTTCCGTCCTCCTTCTTTGAAGCGGTAAACGGCGTTGAGATCAGCTTTGATCAAATCCGATCATGCTTGCTCGTCCAATACGGGGAAAACTATATTTCCCTGAACGTCAAAACGCAAAACGCGCTCCTGTCAACGGGTGAAGTGAAGAAAACGACGGTCTCTTATATAAATGATGAATATTTTATCGACTCCGAGCTTTGCGCAAAGACTCTCGGGTTTGAGGTCGAAGTAGCGACCTTTATTGAAAAAAAAGTTCTGAGGCTTAAAACGGAAGAAGATCTGCTGGATCTTCAGCTCTTGGCAGAAAGAAATCAGGTGTCCGACAGCACACCGCCCGACAAGACCGATTCAGCTCATGTAACGGTAGACCGACAGGAAAAAACTCTGGCGTTCATCGCGGATTTTACAAAGATGAGTGCGGAAGAACAGTCGGAGCTCATTTCCTTCATGGCAGAAATGAGCCTTCGTGCAACGGTCATCATTGAAAAGAAAAACCTGACCGACGCGGCTCTGATCAAAAATCTTATCTCCGCCCATGCTCAGGGCTGCAGCTTTATTATACGCGCCAAGAACACACTTGAGGTCAGCGAATGTAACGCCATTTTGCGCACGCTATTGCAAAGGGTTACAAGATTGGTCGCAGGTCCCGACTCTTTAAGATCACCTCTTGAAGCTATCGGATATATAGCCTGGGGAAAAGCAAACGCGAAGGTGTCGGAAAATCCGAACAACCATAAATTCCAATCACTTACAACGGTAGAGATCACCGATCTTACCGTTAGGACAAAAGCAAGCATCGAAAAATGGACGGCGGCAGCCAAGGAAAACGGAGTTTTCATAGCCCCGCTCAACCAACAAACAGGAAACTGAAAGGACTTTATCACATGAGTGCAAGTGAAAAGAAGAAGATACTCATAGTCGAGGACGAAAATAACATAGCACAACTTCTGGCGGTAAATCTCATGCTGGGGGGCTACGACTACGATATAGCATACGACGGAGAGTCGGGACTTGAAAAGGCTCTGACGGGTCAATTCGACCTTATCCTCCTCGATCTGATGCTTCCCAAGCTCAACGGATACGAGGTTTGTGCGCGGGTACGTGAAAAGCTGAACACGCCCATTATCATGGTCACCGCCCGCGAGGAGGAGAAGGACAAAATTCTGGGACTTGACACGGGCGCCGACGACTACGTTACAAAGCCCTTTTCCGTGGGTGAGCTCATGTCGCGCATCAAGGCGAACATCCGCCGCTCCGCGACCGAAACGGTCATAAAGGAAGCCGGAAACGCAGTCCCCTTTGGCGACGTAATAAAAGTACGCGACCTTTCAATAGACTTGGGAAAGTACGACGTTACACTCGCAGGCGAGCCCGTCTCGCTTTCAAAACAGGAATACGAGCTCATATCATTTCTGGCAAAAAATCTGGGTCAGCCCTACACCCGCGAGCAGCTGCTTGAAAAGGTCTGGGGCTACGAGGGCTTCCTTGGCGACATCCGTGCCGTTGACGTTACTGTGTCACGGCTCAGAGCCAAGATCGAGCGCGATCCATCAAACCCCGAATACCTGCTGACAAAGCGCGGCATCGGATACTATTTAAAGTAAGAGCGAAGAGGATATTTCTGCATGAATAAAAGTCTTTATTCAAAGATCGTCCTTATTTTGGTGGTGTTCATCATCACCGTAATGTGCGTGGTGGGCGTGGTTATCTTAAACAACACCTACACATATTATTCGGGCGACTTTTCTTCAACCATGAAAGAAAACTTCAGCCAGGGCAGTCCCCTTTACCTATCCTTGCAGGAGTCTATCGACGGCGAAAATTACGTTCAACGCCAAAAGGAGACGCTGCTCTCTTACAGCGGTCTGTTAGGCATAGACGAGAGCCGAAACTATTTCATTCTTGACATGAACGGTAATTTCCTTGAGGGCTCGGACGCCTCCCTTGGAAAGTCCCTTGACAAGACCCCCAACATTATCTCCGCTATGGGCGGCGAATCGTCGGGAAAGCAACTGAGCGGCGTTGATTATCTTGACTTTGCCACGGTTATCCGCGGCGAGACCACCTCCTGCATAATCTACGTAAAGGACACTCAGGAGGACACAAGAGATCTCAGCTGGATACTTTTTACCATCATTCTCCAATCCCTGCTCATCGGTCTGATCATAGCCATTATCATGGCTTTCTTTCTGTCAAAAGCGATCACGGCACCCATTCAGAATCTGACAAAGGGTGCACAGCTGGTAGCATCGGGAAATTTTGAATACAACATAGAGACACACTCAAACGACGAGATCGGCGTACTGACGGGCACCTTCAACCACATGAGAAGAATGCTCAAAAACACTATCGCCGAGGTTTCGGGAGAGCGGGAGAAGCTTGAAACTGTATTCTCACAGCTCCAGGCAGGCGTCATCACCTTCTCGGACACGGGAAAGGTCCTCAACATAAACAATTTTGCACTTGAGCTTTTGGGCGATAAATACAACGAAAAATTCGATCTGACCACCCTGCTCTCTATATTTGACATTAGAAGCGACAGCCCCACGGGCGACGCTTTGTCAGATGAGAACGGCGAGGACGGAAACATAATTTTTGACGAGGTCGTATTTAACGGCAAGGTCATTGAGGTAAACTTCGGCGGTATTCGATACAGCGACAAAGGAAACATGAGCGACGGCGTTATCACCGTCATCCACGACGTCACATCGCGCTACGAGCTTGACCGCGCAAGACGCGAGTTCGTGGCAAACGTATCTCACGAGCTCCGTACCCCTCTGACTTCCATCAAGGGCTCCTGCGAGACCATTCTCCAGCACCCCGAGCTGCCCGAGGACATTAAGATAAAATTCCTTGAAATGATCGACAGCGAAAGCACCCGTATGACGGGCATCGTAAAAGACCTGCTGACCCTCTCGCGCCTTGACAATAAGAGGACCAAGTGGCAAATAAGCGAATACAACTTAAACGAATCCCTGTCCCACCTTTGCCACGTTATGACGGTAGACGCCACCACTCACGGTCACCAGCTTCTGCTCAAGACCGAAAAGGATCTGCCCCTTATTACGGCAGACAAGGACAGAATAGACCAGGTAATCGTAAACATAATCTCAAACGCAATAAAGTACACCCCGGACAACGGAACTATCGCCGTCAGTACCTCTTTGCTTCCGGGTGAAAAGGTTTCCGTCAAGGTGATCGACAACGGTCTGGGTATTCCCGAAGAAGACCTGCCAAGAATTTTCGAGCGATTCTACCGCGTAGAAAAAGCGAGAACTACCGACACGGGCGGAACGGGTCTGGGACTTGCTATCGCAAAGGAGCTTATTGAGGCTCACGGCGGTAATATTGAAATTTCCAGTAAATTGGGCGTAGGAACCATGGTCGAGATAGTTCTCCCTGTCCACACCAAGCTCAGAAACGAAGAGGACTGATCCTCAAAAATGCACAAGGAGGTAAGATAATGAAAGCAAAAAAATCGGATACGGCTCTTGAAAGCTTTAAGACCGTTGCTATATGCTTGCTTTTTCTTTGTGCCATAGCTCTGTCCGCGCTTTATTTCTACCGCTCGGGTTTCATCTTCTCAAGGGGAAATGCGGGTGCGGGAAACGCAGATGCCGACCAAGATCAGGGCGTTATAAGCCGTCAGTTTGACGGACTGATACTACCCGAAAGCATTGCTGTGAAATTTGAAGGAAAGCATACCTACGCCATAACGCAGGGCGAGGGCTATATGCGCCTCATTTACCGCCTCGTATGCCAAAATATCTCGGTGGCGCTGAGCCGTGAGTGCACGGCAAAGGAAGCAGAGGAGGCAGCTTGGACCGAAGCCTGCTCGGCAGACGAATTTATTCTGATAAAATACCACGCTCCCCTCAGTCACACGGTAATATACACAGATTCTGCAAGTAATCTTGGAGAATCAGCCCTCCAAAACGGGCTTGAAATCGATATAGGCGCGATAGATCAGATGTTTGTTTTTCCCAACAACACAAAAAAAGGTGAAACATGTGCCGTAACGAGAGGTCGGGACGGCAGGATATTCAACCTGATCTTAAACGATCCCGTAAGCGCCAATAACACGGTAACGGCAGAGGATTTTGACATCTATATCAACGCCTCCGCCATGACGTTAGCCGACCTTTTCTGCCACACGTCGGAAAATAAAAACGTTCTTTGCAGCACGATCCTGCATTCCCACGGACTCAACTCCCAAAAGCTCGTACTTTCCAAAGGATATACGGGAATAGTCGAAGATACGGCACTGAGCAATTCGGTGGCTGCGTTCTTTGACATCAACCCCGACAAGAGCGGAAATTATTATGACGAAAAGACACAAAGCACCGTCTACGTTGCCACCCACGGAAGCCTGCACGTAGGCGAAAACGGGGTCGGCTATTCCGCCGCCGGAGACACGGGAGGTATCCCCCTTTCATTCTATTCCGATGCATTCTCAAAAAACGGAATAACGACCGCTGAGGCAATCATTCTTTCCCAGTCGTTCCTTTCGGGCTACACCACCCTTGACCGCAGATTCTCGGGAGGCGACGCACACCCTGTGCTCTCTGCCGTATATTCGGACAGCGGAAGAGTCACGCTTGAATATATCTATTGCTATTCAAACGTCGAGATAGAGAACTCGGGATCCGCCTGCCGATTGACTCTCAAGGACGGCAGGATCGTCGGATTTGAAGCGTCAAGTAATATTTACAGACTCTCGGAGGGCGGTGAGCGCCGTCAGAGCCTGTTGCCTGAATGGATCTTGAGCATGACTCTGCCAGAGGACAAAGACGGACTTTACACCCTGAAATACCGTTACCGCGCGTCGGATATGTTTGCCGAATGGAGTGCAGTTAAGGTTAAATAAATCACAGTTCTTGCCGACATTTTCGGCAGATCAGACGGAGTTTTATAAATGAGCTGGAAAAACATAAAAACTTTTATGATAATACTCCTTTTGCTCGCTTGCATCGTAGTGGGCGCTATGCTTTGGCTCAACGGAGACAACGAGCCCTATACTCGGGAATCCCTTGAAAAAGCCGCAGAGCTTATGGCAAAAAGCGGTATCACGGTAGACAGCGAACAGCTGCTCGGCGACTTTGAAGGCATGAGGCTCTACCGTTTTACTCTGCCCCAGGATTATCCGGAAAAGGTGGCTGAAACGCTGACAGTTGGCAAGGTCACCGACGTTTTCACCGTTCCCAACGGTGTCGAGATGCGGACCGACGCGGGCGAAATCCTGTTTGTTGGCAGCGATTTTACCGTAAGCTATAGTTGTTCTTTCGCAAACGAAAGTATCTCAGAAGACGAAATTGAAGCCCTTCTCGTTCCCCTATGCCAATCCCCTGAATTCGGCGTTCAGCGCATTGAGTCCGAACAAAGCTCGGAAATGCCGGTATTTATACAGACCCTTGGCTCACTCCCCATTCCCGAAAACGAGATCACGTGCAATTTCGTCGACGGAAAGCTTTCATCGTTCGAGGGAAAGTGGTGCTTTCCCGACAAATGCAGCACTTTTTCGGCACATCTTCGCGACTATCTCAATATAATGTTTACTGAGAGAGAAAGAGTTTCAGCCGACGTGTCAAGCAAAAAAGATCTTACGGTTAAAAAGCTTGAAAAATGCTACGGAATCGAAAGCACCGAAAGCAAGACCGCCTTCGTTCTCGTTCCCTCCCTCAACATCATTTACAAGGAAGGCGAGCGATCCATTCACTCTGCCGTAGCGGGTTAACAAAATCAATTATGAATTTATTCGGTTGCAATTGATATTTTTTTATCAATAAATAGGCAAATATACAAATTTTGTTTAACATTTCGTTTTCATTTAGGCTTAAAATATGATATAATATAAAGAGGGTAATTGTGCCGCAAGCGCAATTTGACCCGCAATTTTAAATCTGAGTATTATCTTTTATATATAACCGAAAAAGCAGAGGTTACCTGATGAAAAAATACATAGTTAACGGCGGAAATCCCCTCTACGGCGACGTGGAGATAAGCGGAATGAAAAACGCCGCACTTCCTATACTTGTCGCAAGTATTCTCACCCGCGAGAAGTGCGTAATAGAAAACCTGCCCAAGATCAGCGACGTAAAGAAGACTCTCGACATTCTCACAGCCATGGGCGCTGTGGTCAGAGAAGTTGGAGACGGTTCTGTGGAGATAGACTCCGCAAACGTTCGCGGCGGAATATCCCCCTACTCCCTCGTCAGCAAAATGCGCGGCTCTACCTACCTTATCGGCGCGGAGCTTGCCCGCTTTGGACACGCGAAGGTGGGCTGGCCCGGCGGCTGCGACTTCGGTCAAAGACCCATCGACCAGCACATCAAGGGCTTTGAAGCGCTTGGCGCTACCGTTGAGATAGACACCGACGAGGGATTTATCTATGCGGACGCCGACAACGGGCTTCACGGAAGCTCCGTCTATTTTGACGTTGTCTCGGTTGGAGCGACTATCAACGTAATGATAGCCGCTGTTCTTGCCAAGGGCAAAACAGTCATCGACAATGCGGCAAGAGAGCCGCACATAGTTGACCTTGCCAACTTCTTTAACACCTGCGGTGCAAAAATTACAGGCGCGGGAACCAGCGTTATTAAAATACAAGGTGTCGAGAAGCTCCACGGCTGCACCTACGCCATTATCCCCGACATGATCGAGGCGGGCACCTACATGGCGGCGGTTGCCGCGGCAGGCGGAAAGATCAACGTAAAGGGCATTATTCCCAAGCACATGGAATCTGTCTCAGCCAAGCTTGCGGAAATGGGAATGACCGTCACCGAATACGACGACAGCATTACAATAGCCAAGACCAAGGAACTGAAGAAGATCCACATAAAGACCCTTCCCTATCCCGGATTCCCCACCGATATGCACCCCCAGCTGACGGCTGTACTCGTGTGCGCCAGGGGCGAGAGCAAGGTATCCGAGGGCGTTTGGGAGAACCGCTTCAGATACGTCGACGAGCTTCTTAAAATGGGCGCGGATATTCGCGTGGAGGGCTCAAGCGCAAGAATTATAGGCGTAGGCTCTCTTGTGGGCGCAACCGTCAAGGCAGTTGACCTTCGAGGCGGTGCTGCTATGATAATCGCGGCGCTGGCGGCAAAGGGTGAGACGGTAATAACCGACATTATGTCGATCGAGCGCGGTTACGACGACATCGTCGGAAAGCTCACAAAGCTTGGTGCGGACATCAGAATCGAAAACGACTGATAACCTTCTCGGGGGCGTTTCAAAACGCCCCCGAAAGTTAACTTTCAGTTTATGTTCAGCGCGTATCATATATACGCAAAGGAGTGATATTTTGAAAAAGAAGGAAAAGAATTGCGCACCCTGCGCAAAGAAAACGTCTATCGGCGGTCAGGCGCTTATCGAGGGCATCATGATGAGAGGTCCCGAGGTCTCAGCCATGGCTGTGCGCGACCCCGACGGTCAGATCGTTCTTGAAAAATGGCAGACTCAGGCACGCTTTAAAGGCAAGTTCTTCAAGCTCCCCTTTATTCGCGGCGCGTTTAATTTTATAGATTCCATGGTATCGGGATACAAGTGCCTCATGCGTTCTGCCGAGATCGCAGGGCTTGAGGACGAGGTCGAAGAAAAGCCCAAAAAGACCAAAAAGCTCGAGGAGATTGCCGTCGAAACCCCCGCTGCCGTCACAGAATGTGAGCAGACGGAGGATACAGCTCAAGAGACCGTAACGAAGACGATAGGTTCAGAGACCGCCGAACAGATTGAGAAGACCGAAAAAGAGGAGAAAAAATCCTCGGGCGCGCTTATGGCTGTCATTTCTGTTTTGAGCCTGGTTTTAGGCATTGTTTTGTCGGTTGGGCTCTTTATTTACCTGCCCGCTCAGCTTTACAGCTGGCTTTCCATTCCCTTCCCCAAGCTGGTGGGGAACAGATTCCTGCGCTCCCTCTTTGAGGGTGTTTTAAGGATCGCTATTTTCATCGCATACATGGCTCTGGTGTCCTTGATGAAGGACATTCGACGCACGTACATGTACCACGGTGCGGAGCACAAGACCATCTTCTGCTACGAAAAGGGATTGCCTCTGACGGTAGAAAACGTCCGTGCTCAGATCAGATTTCACCCCCGATGCGGCACGTCCTTTATGATACTTATGCTTATCGTGGGCGTGTTCCTTGGAATGCTTATCCCCGCCACCATTCACCCAATTTTGAGAACGGTAATAAAGCTGGCAATGCTTCCTCTGACCATGGGCATCGGATACGAGCTTATCCGTCTGGCGGGCAGAGTTGACAATGTATTTACGAGAATCATCTCTAAGCCCGGTGTATGGCTCCAGCATCTGACCACTATCGAGCCCGACGACTCAATGATCGAATGCGCGATACTCGCCTTCAAGGAAGTAATTCCTGAGGACGATCGGGACAACTGGTAAAAATGATCCCATGCTTTTTGGCATTTTTGCCGTTAAAAGCATGGGATTTCGTTTAAATGCTCCTTTTTGAGCAGATAATATTCTTGTGAAAGCAAGGAGAGTGATAATTTTGAAGAAATCACACAAGACCATACTGAAAGCAGCAGGCGCAGGCGTGGCTGTTGCAGCTGTTGCCGCGGCGGCTTCTTACATCGCCACAAAAATACTCGTCATGGTTGCACTTGACCGCAATCCGCCCAAATTACCGAGCAAGGCAAAGGGCGCAATTTCAGGCTCCGCATTTGACAACAAGGAGTTCATTGACGACGTAGGCAAATACTCGCAGTTGCTTGAAAATACCGAACACGAGCAGGTGGAAATAACAGCCTTTGACGGCACTCGCTTAGTGGGGCACTACTTCAAGACCCCCGGGGCTAAGCGCACCGTCATTTGCATGCACGGTTGGCGTTCCGCCTGGCACACGGATTTTGGAATGTCCGCGCCTCATTGGATAGAAAATGGGTGCAGCCTGCTTATCCCTGAGCAGAGAGGTCAGAACAACAGCGGAGGAGACCACATGGGGTTCGGTCTTATCGAGCGATACGACTGCCTTGATTGGGCTAATTTTATTGCCGAACGAGAAGGTGACGTTCCTCTGTATCTGACGGGCATTTCCATGGGCGCGTCAACAGTCCTTATGGCGGCAGGACTTGACCTTCCCCCCTGTGTCCGCGGGATAATCGCCGACTGCGGTTTCACCTCGCCCTACGCTATCTGGAAGCACGTAAGCGAAAACAACCTCCACATGGGCTTTGGCATCAAGGGTGTTATGGCAAACGCGATCTGCAAAAAACGCATCAATTTCGGTGCAGACAGCTATTCCACTGTCGAGGCTATGAAGAATTGTACCGTCCCCGTTCTCTTTATACACGGAGAAAAGGACTCATTTGTACCGGTAGAAATGACTTACGAGAACTACGAGGCTTGCACTGCCCCCAAGCACATGCTTATCGTATCCGACGCCGAGCACGGAATGAGCTTCTGGAAGGACGAGGAGGCATATAAAAAGGCCGTCTTTGATTTCTGGGACAAATACGACACGGCACAGCTTTGAGTCTTTTTGCCCTTGGAATTTTGCAAACAATTTTGTAAAAAAGTGTTGACATTTTAAACAAAATATGGTATCATATTATGCGTTGCACGGAAAGAAGCTCTTTCCGTGGACCATGCCCCATTAGCTCAGCCGGTAGAGCACTTGACTTTTAATCAAGGTGTCTGCGGTTCGATTCCGCAATGGAGCACCAGAAAAAAGCACTTGCGTTCAGCAAGTGCTTTTTTCGTTATTTTCTTGCTTTTCTTTCGTAAGCGATAGCAGAAAACAGCAAGACTACGGGGAAAACAGTCACCGCAAGGATACCCGTCTTCAGGTCACCCGAAAAGCGCTCGGAGACCGCTCCCACA
The DNA here is from genome assembly GCA_045651985.1 of Eubacteriales bacterium. Taxonomy (GTDB): domain Bacteria; phylum Bacillota; class Clostridia; order Oscillospirales; family CAG-272; genus SIG710. The sequence continues at coordinate 55,482 of JAZRTK010000010.1, read as the reverse complement.
AGTCCGGGGCCCAAGGCACAGCCCGTGTCACCTGCCAAAGCAAGCATGGCAAACATCGCCGCACCGCCGCCGGGCATCTTTTCCGCCGCCATGCTGTACGAGCCGGGCCACATAACGCCCACCGCAAAGCCGCAGATCCCGCAGCCCACAAGGGAGAGGAACTTATAGGGTGACAGAGCGATAAGCAGATAGCTGAAAAGGCAAACAGCCGAGCAGACAACAAGATATTTTTCTATCTTTATTTTATTTCCCATGCGGGAATAGAAGATTCGCGATCCGCCCATAAGGATAGCAAACGCCATAGGACCTAAAAGGTCGCCAACGGTCTTGCCAACACCAAGTCCCGCTTCCGCAAAGGCTGATGCCCACTGGGCAATACTAAGCTCGCAGGCTCCCGCGCAGACCATGATAACGATAAATGACCAAAAGGTCTTGGTACGCATAAGCCGAAAAATCGGAGTGGACTTCCCTTTCTCGGTGAGTGTTAGTATCGGCACATAGCAAAATGCAATACCGTTTGCAAGAGGCAACAGCGACCAGACAGAGGCCAGAATGTACCATTTTTCCGTTCCCACAGCCGCAAAGAACAGAGTAGAGATAAGCACCACCGCCACGTGTCCCCAGCAGTAAAAGGAATGAAGCAGACTCATGTGTGCCGCCTTGTTTTCGCTGGGACACGCCTCAACTATCGGACTGATTATGACCTCGATAAGCCCACCTCCAAGGGCGCAGACAACAGTAGCGATAACAAGTCCGACGTAGGGGTCCATGACGTTAGGCAGGACGGCGAGTGCCAACATTCCCGCAAAAGATAATCCGTGGGCCACCACCACCGTAACTCGGTAGCCTATCTTGTCAATGAATTTCGACGAGATCAGGTCGGCAGTTATCTGAACTATGAAATTTATAGTTATTATCAGTGATATCTTTTCAAGAGACACGCCGAAATCTCGGTTGAACGTAACAAAAAGCAGGGGCACGTAGTTATTGATGATAGCCTGGACCACGTAGCCCAAAAGACAACAGCTGATAGTTTTTGAGTACTTTGTTCCCATGGTATTTACCTTTCAACATATTCAAACAGGATTGTACCATGAAAAAACATGAAAGTCAAGAAAAAGGTCTGCTCTGAGCAGACCTTTTTCTTATTTCTTTTTAAGCCGTCCAACAACTCTGCCGCAGCATTCCGCGTCGGAAAAATCGCTGAGAGGAATATCGGGGTATTCGGGATTGAGGGAAATTAGGCGGTCGCCGCCGAACTGCTTGAAGTATCCCTCGCCGTCGAGAACGAAAATTCCAAGCTCTCCTATTTCGACGCTGTCGCAGTTCTGGATAAGCAGAATATCGCCGTTGTGATACTTGGGCTCCATACTGTTTCCGCTGATGCGCAGAGCGTAATCCGCGCTGCGGGTCTTGACCGTATCGGGAATGTTGATCTCGTCGGCAGCTCCTCCGTCAAGGTAAACGCCGCGACCTGCGGAGACGGGCATCTCGAAAAGCGAGATAACGCGTCTGCCATACTCTGCCGCGCTCTTCTGCGATGCGGGCTTTGACGCGGGCTTCTTGGGAGTAAGGATCTTTGCGGACTTCCTCTGAGGCTCTGCTCCGATTCCGTAATCTGCCTTTGTGATGCGCTCCGCTTCCTTATTTAATACGAGGGCGACCAGCTCACGACCGTGGGTATCCAGACGGCGGTAGCTGTCGATAAGGTTCATCTCACCCACCTCAAGGTAGCAGTTATTGTTGTTATCGGGCTCTCCTGTCACGATGTAGTTAACCGAGCAACCCAGCGCCTCGCAGATAGAGAGGATATTGACGAACTTCGGCGAGTCGCTTATCTCCGCCATGATCTTGCTCAGCGTACCCAGCGGTATTCCGGTCATCTCGGACAGCTTCTCGTTTGTGATCTTCTTTTCGCTTTTGATCTTTTTAATTCTATCGATGTATTCCATTTTAGGCACTCCCCTCGCGCTTTTTATTTCTTTTACGATATCATTATAGCACCATTTTTCCGTTTTGTAAAGAGTTTTTTAAAAATATTTTCGTTTTTTGGAAAAAACCTATTGACAAATCGATTTTTTGTGTTATAATAAGCTTACAAAAGTTCCGAAATCGGAAAGGAGATAATAAAATGAATGCTTGTTACAACAGAAGAAACGTATATAATTATCCCGCAAGAAAGGAGACTCGCCCCGCCACAAGAAGAAGTGCAGGATTTTTCCAGCTTCTTATTTCTATAATAGAAGCGATCTTTTCAAATTCCACGATCCTGTCCACAATGAAGGTTGCAGGCGGAATTGCTTGCGTTGGATTCTTTGCACTCACCGTGGGAATGGTGGTAAGCGGAGCTCTGTCCATTATTGCGGGTGCTCTTATCTGCCTCGTTCTTTTCGGCGCGGTAGCATTTATATTTGCCGACGAGCTGAGCGAGGAGAGATGATCTCTCCTGAATTTTACCCAAGCAAAAAACAACGGCGCACAGCGCCGTTGTTTGTGTTTTATAAAATCACTTTGCCTGGTGAAGATTTATCTGTGTCTTGGGAACGGATATTCCCTTCTCCTCAAAGGAAGCCTTGACTGCCTCGTTTGCCGCAAAGGTAACGTTCCAGAAGTCGGAGTTATCTACCCACATTCTCAGAGAGAAGCTGATTCCTCTGTCGCCCAGGGTTGTAAGAACAGCCTCGGGTGCAGGGTCGCGCAGGACCTTATCGTTGGAATTCGCAATTTCAAGCAGAGTAGATTTTACAAGCTCGGTATCTGTCCCGTAAGCCACAAGCACGTCAATGGCAATACGTCTCTTGTTCTCGATCGAGAAATTGGTGATGTTGGACGTGGACGCCGCAGAGTTGGGAACGGTGATAGTCTTGTTGTCGGGGGTAAGAATGGTGGTGTAGTATATGTTGATGTCTGTAACCGTTCCGCTTTCGCCCGCAACGGTTACGAAATCACCGATGGAGAACGGACGAGTGATAAGCAGAATGATTCCGCTGGCGATATTGGAAAGACCGCCCTGCAAAGCAAGACCGATAGTAACACCCGCAGATGCAAGTACTGCCGCAATTGAAGCCTCAGGCACACCCATGATAACGACAACAGTCACCACGAGAACAATCTTCAATCCGATATTGCAGAAGTTTGCCACGAAGTTGCGTACTGTGGGGTCCATTTTCTTTCCGTACTTACCCGTCTTGAGCTTCTTCGATATAGAGGAAACGATCCCCCAACCGATTCCGAGGATAAGAAGCGCGGCAACGATAGATATGCCCTTGGTGGTGGCCCAAGCAGCAAGGTCCATGAGAAATTCTTTCATTTTTGTACCTCTTTCAAATAAAATTTGCTCTTTAATTATACTCCTTTTTCAGAACAAAATCAAGTAAAAAGGTATATTTTCAAGAAAATGTTGATAATTCGGTGGCAATATGGTAGAATTATAAAAACGACGGCGAAAGTGAGATACAGAATGAAAACACAAAGCCGAGAGGCGTATGCAAAAATAAATCTTTTTCTTGACGTCACACAAAAGCGCAGGGACGGTTACCACGACATTTTGAGCGTGATGCAGTCGGTGTCACTCTCGGACACGGTGACGACCGAGCTGACAGACGGCACTTTTTCCGTCTCATCAAACGTTGAGGGCGTGCCATGTGATAACAGCAATATTGCCGTTCGGGCTGCCCACAAATTCTTTGAGTTTACAGGCATCAGCGCGGGCGCAAAGATACATATAGAAAAGCGCATTCCAATGGCGGCAGGTCTTGCGGGAGGAAGCACCGACGGAGCGGCGGTCATAATGAGTTTAAACGAGCTGACGGGCGCAGATTTGTCCGACTCCGAGCTTATAAAAATAGCCTCAAAAGTTGGCGCGGACGTACCCTTCTGCCTTTTCGGAGGAACGAAGATAACTCGCGGTATAGGTGACGTTCTTGAACTCTGCCCTGCTTGTCCAAAGCTCCACGTGATGATCGCTATTGACGGCGAGGGTGTGTCAACCCCTTGGGCATACGGCGAGCTTGACCGAATGTTCGGAGATTTTAAAGAAGGCAACCAAAATTCCGAAAAATTCGACTCGCTGATCTCCGCTCTTGAGCACTCGGACGAACGAGACGTCGCGGGTAAAACATTCAATATTTTTGAATCGGCAGTGCCACCCGTACGACCTATGGTCGATGTTCTCAAAGGGAAAATGATGCAAAACGGCGCCCTCTCTGCTATGATGAGCGGCAGCGGTCCCTCGGTCTACGGTCTTTTTGACTCAGCCGAATCGGCGCAAAAGGCGGCTAAAATTATCCGTCAAAGTGGTGCAAGAGCGTTTGTATGTGAAACAATGTAATAAAAAACGGACTGCGTTGCAGTCCGTTTTTTTATTACAGATACTTTCCCAGCTCCTCCACGTCTTCCGGACGTGTTGCCCAGCCCGTTGCAAAGCGAATGACCGTGTGGGTCTCGTCGGGCTTTTCCCAGAAGCCATAGCTGACGTTCTCTGCCAGCTTTGGAAGCAGGCTGTCCTCAACCAACGCAAACTGCTGATTTGTGGGAGAATCAAGGTGAAGTTTATAGCCCTTTTCAACAAGCAGCTTTTTCAGCTTCATGGCGCAATCAATTGCGTTTTTGCCGAGCTTAAAATAAAGGTCGTCGGTGAAAAGCGTTTCAAACTGGAGCCCAAGCAGCCAACCTTTCGCAAGAAGCGCGCCGTGCTGTTTTACCGAGGTGAAAAAATGCTTTGGCATATTTGCATGTGTGAATACCACCGCCTCGCCCATAAGCGCCCCCATCTTCGTGCCTCCGATATAGAAAACGTCGCACAGGTGTGCAAGCTCAGGCAATGTCAGGTCGCACTCAGGACTCATAAGACCGTATCCAAGGCGCGCGCCGTCGATGAACAGGGGTATAGCGTACTCGCGGCAGATTGAGTAAATTTCGGTCAGCTCGGACTTTGAATAAATAGTTCCATATTCGGTGGGGAACGAGATATAAAGAGCACCTGCGGGCGTGGTATGCTCTCGGTTATCGTCGTCGGCATAAGCACGCAGTCTTGCACGCAGGTCGGCGGCTTTTATTTTGCCCTCGTAGCCGGGAATCGTCAGAATTTTATGTCCCGTAAACTCAACCGCACCCGCCTCGTGCCCCTGAATGTGTCCCGTTTCGGCAGAGATCACACCCTCATAAGGCGCAAGGATGGTATTGAGCACCAGCATATTGGTCTGGGTGCCGCCGGGAATAAAGAAAATCTCAGCATCGGGAGTACCGCAAGCCGCCTTTATCTTCTCCTTTGCAATCTTACAGTGTTCGTCGGTGCCATAGCCCGAATTACCCTCGTAATTGGTCTCCGCTATACGGCGAAGTATCTCGGGGTGGCACGCCTGCTGGTAATCACTTGAAAAATATAACATATTGATCTCCATCTTTTAAAATTCTATATCTTCGGGGTTGAAATCGGGGGTGCGGGGCGCAGGCACCGTTTCTTCTTTCTTTTCCTGCGTCGGTGCAGGGCTTGCTCCCCCCACCGCGGTCTCGCCGATAATCTGCTCAAATGTAGCGTTCTCGTTCTGCATAAGGATATTGAGCACCGTCATGTAGTCTCGGAGCATCTCACGGGGGGTTATCATCATATCCGCGCCCGCGCGGTCAAGGCAAATTGACAAAAACTTCTGCATCTGCTCCTCGGAAATCCTCGGCTCACATCCGTAATTTTGCGCGTAAAGCTTCGTTATCCTGCCTATGAGCGCAAAAAGCTCCTCGTCGGACAGTCGTCGCAGTCGGATGACGGGACCGATAAGATTTTTAAATTCACTTCCTGCAAATCTGCTGTCGCAAAGACGGCTTTTCAGCGCCTCGTATGAAAACAGTCCTCGGCGGGTGTCCTCCAGAAATTGAGGAGTACCGCCCATGATGATGTCAAGTCCCTCGGCACGTCCCTGCAGGGTGTCATTGAACATTGAAAGTATCTTTTCGTAGTTGTTTTCGCGGGACACGCGGTGGGTTATCTTATAAAGGTTAACGCACTCGTCTATAAAGACAACTAGTCCGCGGTATCCCATTTTGCGCACAAGAGACGCCCAGATCTTTATAAAATCGTACCAGTTATCATCATCTATAATAAGTGAAACGCGGAAACGTAGGGCACACTGTGCCTCAGTCTTTGTGGCGTACTCACCTCTCAGCCAACGCATACAAGCAGACTTTTTGTCCTCGTCACCCAAGACGTAAGCTCGGTAGAATTCAACCATGATACGCGCGAAATCAAAACCGCCCACAAGTCCTTCAATACTGCGCATCTCCTCATAAACACGAGCTTCAAGCGCCGTATCAAGCGCGGGGTCGGACAGCGAATATCCCTCCCTTACGAGAGCTGCACGGATATCGTCTATCCAACGGGTGACAAGCTTTGACAAAGCTCCGCCGTCGGGCGAGGTCTTCGAGGCAAGATTTTTTATAAGCTCACGGTAGGTGGCAATTCCAGACCCGTTACTGCCGTACAGACGGCGCTCGGGGGACAGGTCCGCATCGGCGGTAATAAAATTGCGCTCCAGAGCGTAGCCTCGGATAAGCTGGATAAGAAAGCTCTTACCACTTCCGTATCGTCCAATGAGAAATCTCATTCTTGAGCCGCCCTCGCCCGTTTCCTCAAGGTCGGAGAGCAACGCTTCTATCTCGTCTCGGCGGCCGATAGCAATATATGGCGCACCGCTTCGCGGCACTACTCCCGCCGAGACCGACGCAAGCAGAGATGAAAGTATTCTTTTGGGTATCTTTTGCGAAATGATGTCAGACATCTTTTAACTCCTGTGCGTAATCATCAATTATTTTGTAGCCCGAGGGACATTCCTCAAGCAGAATATCTCCGAGAATGTCGGCGGAAATTTCGTTTATTCGGTCGGCGACAGAGCCCACGAGCAGTCCCCGTGCGTCGGCAAATGCGCGTTGCGAGTAAAAGTCTCCATCCCGAGCTGCTCGGACGAAATCAATATATTCGGAAAGGGCGACAGTAAGGTCTCCTTCCTCCGCCGTCGTCTCGAATATCACGGCGGGAGCAACCTCAATCGTTTTCTCCTCAAATGCTTCGATGAGGCGTTCGGTGGTCTGCCAGGATTCCTCCTCTATCTTCTTTGCCATATCAAGCGAAAATTCGTGCTTTGGAAGCTCGTAAAGGTGAGAATATTCCGTTTTTTCTTCCTCCGCCTTTGGCTTTTTCTCACCGCCAAGCATTTCCGTGACCATAGAATCTATTATTTTTCTATCCTCTGCGGGCAGGCTGTAAACAGTCAGGCGGGATTTTATTCCAAGATAAGCGCGTATCCTGTTCTCCGCGTGCTTTACTGCGTCGGTGACGATATATCGCACCTCGTGGGAGCGGGAAAGTGAAATATAGTCCACCTCAACGCGGCACTTTCTGGCAGGAGTACAGAGCAGACCCGTAAACATATCGCGGTTCAGCTTACCCGTGCCGTATCGAAGCTTACCCTCACTTCCCAGACGGCGCAAGGTAACGGCAACAACAGCGGGGATTATCTGCTCAAAAATAGGCAGGTTTTCTTGGGTTGCAAACTTGCTTTTTCTGTAATCGTAGGTGGTGTAAGCCCCTGAATCCACCAGCTTTTTCACGTCATCGTCCTTGCCCGAAAAGAACAGCTCGCGAAGTGACGCATGGGTGAAAATATATTCTTCAAGCTCGCTATTCAGTCCCTTTGGCGGCATGGTGCGGGTAAGAAGACAGTAATCCGTTATCCATTCGGGGATAAGCGCGTCAAGCTTGGGATATATACGGCGGTAGCTTTGCCACAGATGGGCAAGCTTTCTCGGCACGGACCGAGTATCGGGGTCAATATTTATCAGCTCGCTTATATAGAGCAGAATATAGCTGTATTCAGCTTTTGGCGCACCCCCTGCCCTTATCTGACGGCGCAGGTCAAAATAGCAGTCGAGCTGTCCAAGCGACAGCTGAGAATACTGAGGGACGTAGGAAAAATAAGAATAGTAAGGAACGCCCTCTCGGCTCTCATCAAAAAGCCGTTTGCCGTCTGCAAGGAAGCTCTCGTAATAGCCGTAATCCTTCCTGTGGAACAATTTCACGTGTCCTATAAAGCGCAGCTCGCTTTCGTATTCCTCATCCGGTGTCGCACTTTCCACGATTTTGCTTGGCATCGCGGTAATTATCCGTTCTGTCAGGGTGGTGTCGGGGCGCATCCGGATTTCTTCCTTTGAAATTCCGTCGGACGTCATTTCGCGGACACTTGAAATTATTTTTTCTTCGCTCTCAAAGCTTATCTCAACCGCTTCAACGTCACGATTTTGGGGGCGCGAGATAGTTTTCCTTGGAGCAAACTCGTCAAGTGACCAGAACTTGTCGTCGCCCTTCATTTCGACACCTCCTCATATCAAAATTGGGTATTATAGTATTATACCATGCCCTCTTTTTTTTGTCAAGTTTTTAAAAACCTCGGTTTTATGCAGAAAACCGCAAAAAATATACGAAAACTGCAAAAAATCACTTGACTTTGCCCGCATTATAAAATATAATATAATAGTCTATTTTTTATTTGAAGCCGCATTTTGCGGCAGATTGGAGTTTATACCACTATGCAGCTTAAAGTCGTAAAATTCGGCGGAAGCTCGCTTGCAGATGCAGAGCAGTTCCGTAAGGTGGCAGGCATTATCAAAGCCGACCCCGCAAGACGTTACGTTATCCCTTCCGCGCCGGGAAAGCGTTTTTCCGATGACGTGAAGGTCACCGATATGCTTTACAATTGCTATGAAATGGTAAAGCGCGGCGAGAATATCGATGAATACTTCGGACTTATCGAAAAGAGATACTGCGAGATCATTTCCGACTTAGGACTTGATTTTGACATCAGCGGCGAGCTGACTTACGTAAAGAACGCGCTCCGCCATCGTTCGGGCCGTGACTTTGCGGCAAGCCGCGGCGAATACTTAAACGGTCTTATTCTTGCAAAGTATCTTGGATTTGATTTTATCGATGCGGAGAATGTTATTCTTTTCCGTGACAACGGTTCCTTCGACGCGGACAAGACAAACGAGGTCTTGCGCGAGGAGCTTGCTCAGCACAAGAGAGCGGTCATTCCCGGCTTTTACGGCGTAATGCCCAACGGCACCATCAAGACCTTCTCCCGCGGTGGCTCCGATATCACGGGCTCTATCGTTGCCCGCGCCTGCAGTGCAGATCTCTACGAGAACTGGACAGACGTTGACGGCTTCAAGATGGCAGACCCCAGAGTTATCGAGAACCCCTGCACCATTGATACCATCACCTACCGTGAGCTTCGCGAGCTTTCCTACATGGGTGCCACCGTTCTTCACGAGGACGCTATCTTCCCCGTTCGCTTCGCTAACATTCCGATCAACATCAAAAATACAAACGATCCCTCAAAGAGGGGTACAATGATAGTTCCTTCAACCGCCGATTACAATGCCGACAAGGTCATCACAGGTATCGCAGGAAAGGCAGGATTCTCTGTTATTACTATCGAAAAGGATATGATGAACGCAGAGCTGGGCTTTGGACGCAAGGTACTTGAAGTGCTTGAGGACAACGAAATATCCTTTGAACATCTTCCTTCGGGCATTGACACCATGTGCGTGGTCGTTTCCACCGCCGCTATCGCCGACAAGAAGGAAAAGCTCCTTGCAACCATGCAGAGACGCGTTCGTCCCGACACTATCACTATCACGGACGGTATTGCGCTTCTGGCAGTGGTTGGCCGCGGTATGGTCAAGGCTAAGGGTACTGCCGCAAGAGTGCTGAACGCCGCCTCAAAAGCAGGCGTCAATATTCGCATGATCGACCAGGGCTCAAGCGAGCTTAACATCATCATCGGTATCGACGAGGCAGACCTCAAAAAGGCTCACGTAGCTATCTACAACGAATTCGTAAAATAAAAAAATTAACCCGAGAAGCGAGATGCTTCTCGGGTTAAAAATTATCTTTTATGCCATTTGCTCGGAAAGCTGAGCACCGCCAACAATGTGGAAATGCAGATGCTTTACGCTCTGACAGGCGTGGTCGCCGCAGTTTGAAATGACGCGGTAGCCGCCGCCAAGTTTTTCCTGTGACGCGATCTTTGGAATAGCCTCAAAGATCTTTGCAATGACTGTGCTGTTCTCCTCTGTGATACCGTCTACAGAAGGAATATGCTCCTTTGGAACGATGAGGATATGCACGGGCGCTTGAGGGTTGATATCGCGGAAGGCGTAAGCGTAATCGTCCTCGTAGACTTTAGACGAGGGAATGTCCCCCGCTACTATTTTACAAAACAAGCAATCCATTTTTATCTCCATTCTGCCGCACAGCGGCTCAAAAATTAGGGTGCTAAATGAAAAATTTATATATTGAAAAAAATGATATTTGGACGTATCTGAAAAAAACCGACAAGCCCGTGGTCATGTACGGAATGGGAAACGGTGCCGACAAGATCCTGTCCGTATGTGAAAAATACGGGATCGAGGTCTGCGACTTCTTTGCCAGCGACGGATTTGTCCGAGGTCACGCTTTTCACAGCAAAAAAGTCTTGTCCTACAGCGAGATCAAGGCAAAATACAAGGAGTTTATCGTCCTTGTGTCATTTGCCACTTCCCTTACCGATGTGCTCGACCGAATCTACACTATATCACAGGAGACCGAGCTTTACGTGCCCGACGTGCCCGTTTTCGGCGAAACTCTTTTTACACGGGAGTTTGTTGATGAAAATATGGACAAGATCGAGCGGTGCGCTTCCCTTTTTGCAGACGAGGAGTCTGTTCGCGTATACGAGAGCGTCATAAATGCAAAGCTCACGGGAAAGATCTCCCACCTCCGCGCAAGCGAGACCGACCGCCAAACCGTTTACCGCGAAATATTGCGTCCTAACGAATACCGCACTTACGCCGACCTTGGCGCGTACAACGGGGATACTGTGCGAGAGCTTCTTCAGTACGCTCCCAATCTTGAGCTTGCCGTGGCTCTTGAGCCTGACTCACGAAATTTTCGCAAGCTGTCCGAATACGCGCAAGGTGAAGACCGTTTGCAGCTTGAACTTCATAACGTCGGGGCTTGGAGCCATACCGACACACTTTTCTTTGACGGAAGCGGGAACCGCAACGCAAATATTTCTCAGACGGGCAAGAAAACAAAGGAAGTCAAGGTCGACGCACTTGACAATATTCTCGGCGTCCGCGCCGTAGACTATATCAAATACGACGTTGAAGGCTCGGAACGCCAAGCTCTTTTCGGCTCGGCTCAAACGATCTCCCGATTTGCTCCCGACCTGCTGGTATCCATGTACCACCGAAGCGAGGATATTTTTGAGCTTCCTCTGACGATACACGCAATGAACCCCTGCTACAAGCTTTATCTTCGCCGTTTTTCCTACCTTCCCGCGTGGGACTTGAATCTTTACGCAATAAAATAACTATCCAAAGCCCGTCTCTGGCGGGCTTTTTTACAGCTTATGGGGATAAACTCCGCGAGCGATAAGATCTTTAAAATAACTTTGAACGTAGGGCTTGTCTTCGGCGTAAGTCACGCCAACCCACGTGTCCTCGGATTCAAGCACCTTGACACGACCTCGGCCGCCAGACAGCATTTCTCCCACCATGGTAGGCAGAACGTGCTCACTCTTTATATCCTCGTCGGGCAATCTGCGCAGGAACTCGGTCAACTGCGCCTCCACCTCGGAAAAGATCGAGGGAGTAAAGCACCACATGTTCATGGAAACGAGCGTGTCGCCGGGAACTATCTTTCCGTCTGCCACCGCACCTTCGTCCTTTTTCTCGATGCCGTAAGTCTCTTTTACTTCGGCAAGCCAGCCCCGACTGTCAGCATAGCATACACCGCGGGTCACGCCTCCGTTATCGCTGAGGGTATTTCCAAGTCGGAAAGCGACCATTCCGTAGTCATTCCAACCTCTCTCGGAAACAAGAAAATCATGAGCCTTTCTATAAGCGCTCTTGCCGTAATAATCGTCAGCATTTATGATGAGAAAAGGCTCTTTTAGGACGTCGCGGCAGCTGTAAAGCGCGTGAGTCGTGCCCCAGGGCTTTTGACGGTTTGAGGCGCACACGGGTGTGTACGGCAAATCGGTCTTGTCCTGAAAAACGTACTCGACCTCGCACAGCTTTTCGGTCTTGTTGCCGATCACCTCACGGAAATCCTGCTCAATATCCCGTCTGATAACGAAAACCACCTTATTAAAGCCCGCTTCAAGAGCATCGCGGATAGAATAATCAATGATTATTTCTCCGTTTGGTCCTACGGGCGCTATTTGCTTCACTCCGCCGCCAAATCTCAATCCGATCCCCGCGGCAAGTATCACAAGTGACGTTTTCATGCTCTCTTTTTCCCTTCGTTTTTGTAAAAAGGGCGGTTGCCCGCCCTTCCTATTTTATTCTATGATGAAATCTTTCAGATCTGCAAACAGAGCCGAGGTGTCGTCTGTGTGAGCAGTCAGTTTAATAGGAGAAAGCAGGTCAAGAGAGAAGATTCCCATAATGGACTTTGCATCGACCACGTAACGTCCCGAGCAAAGGTCTATTTCGATATCGTACTTTGTAACCGTATTCACGAAACGGCGGACGTCCTCAAGTGTCGTGAGACGAATATTTACTGTTGTCATTTAATAAGACCTCCTAAATCGATTTTTCTAATTATACCTCATAAACCCTTTCTTGTCAAGGCAAAGAACGATTTTTATCACTTCGTTAAAAACAAGTCACACAGTAACCGAATTTTTTGTTTTTTTACCTTTCCAAAAAGCCCGCGAAACATTCATTTGATATGATATGCGGGGAGGTGATGAAATGAAACTGTCCGCATCTGCGGCGTTTGCTGTTTACGGCGCGCTGGAGCTGCATAAAAAAACACCGTTGAGTTTCCTTTTAGTTGTTTCAAGGCTGGGCTCCGATACCGCAAGCTCGATGCTTGCCGTGCGGGACACCTATCGTCATCTTGAAATATCGGGAAAGAGCGAGTGCGCCGAGGCGGCGCGTGCCGTATACGGCGGCGCGCCTTGCATACCGATAAAGGCTTCGCAGATAAGTTCGCGTATACGTTGCTTTGCCGCCGCAAATTTTATGGACGACCGCACCGTCTACCGACGGCTGACCGAAGCTAAAAAAATTTACGACCGAATGCTGTCACACTACGAAAATCTCACAAAAAAATAAGGGAGATGCAAAAGCATCTCCCTTGTTTTTTAAAGTGTTACTCCGTCCTTGAAGATCGCAAGGTCGCGCTTGTCCATGCGCTCACTCTTGGTCTTCTCGCCGGATGCTACCGACAAAACGAAATCGTAAAATTCCTTGGTTACCTTGTCCATACTTTTGCCGCGAGCCAATTCGCCTGCGTCAAAATCTATCCAGCCGCTTTTGTGTTCGAAAAGACTTGTGTTGCTGGATATTTTAACGGTAGGAACGGGACAGCCGAATGGTGTTCCGCGACCCGTAGTAAATAGCACCATGTGAGCGCCCGATACCGCTAACGCCAACGATGCCACCAGGTCGTTTCCGGGAGCTTGCAGGAGAGAGAGTCCGTTTTTCTTTACGGGCTCGCCGTAAGTGAGCACGTCCTCGACCACTGCCGTTCCGCCCTTCTGTGTGCAACCGAGCGACTTGTCCTCAAGTGTTGAAATACCGCCCGCCTTGTTTCCGGGAGAGGGATTTTCATTTATCTTCTCTCCGTGACGGCGGAAATATTCTTTGAAGTTGTTGATAAGACTTACACATTCCTCAAAAACCTCCCGTGTACGGCAACGGTTCATCAAGATGGTCCCCGCGCCGAACATTTCGGGAACTTCGGTCAAGATAGTCGAGCCGCCGCCCGAAATCAGATGGTCCGAGAACGAGCCCACAAGAGGATTTGCGGTAATTCCCGAAAAACCGTCTGAGCCGCCGCATTTCAGACCGATTATCAGCTTATCCGCGCCGCACTCTTCCCTTTCAAATTGAGAAGCGTACTGACAAAGCTCGGAAACCATCTTCGTGCCCTCCGAAATTTCGTCCTCGACCTCCTGGCAAACGAGGAAGCGGATACGCTCTGTGTCGTAGTCACCAAGCATAGCTTTCATCTGCTCTGCGGTGTTGTTCTCGCAACCAAGGCAAAGCACCAAAACCGCGCCTGCGTTGGGATGATTTATAAGTCCGCAAAGAGCCTTTTGAGTGTTTTCGTGGTCGTCGCCAAGCTGTGAACAGCCGTAGGGGTGAGCGTAGGAGAAAACTCCCTCCACCGAGCCTGCCGCAAACTCCTTTGAACGGTCCTCGATCTCCTTGGCAATGGCGTTTACGCAGCCGACGGTGGGGATTATCCAGACCTCGTTGCGGATTCCAACGCGGCCGTCCTTTCTCTTGTAGCCCATGAATGTGCCCGGTGTGGTCTTCTTCAATTCCGTGTAATCGGGGGTATATTCGTAGGAAAGCAGTCCCGAAAGGTTGGACGCAAGGTTGTGGCAATGGACGTGGTGTCCCGCCTCGATATTTTCCTTTGCATGTCCGATGGGAAAGCCGTATTTTATTACGTTCTCGCCCGCGTTGATCGCCCGCAGAGCCACCTTGTGACCTGCCGGGATATCCTCAAAAAGCGTTATTTCAACGCCGTTAACGGCAATCTTTTCGCCTGCGGCTGCCGCCGTCAACGCAACGGCAACGTTATCCTTTTCATGTATCTTTAATACGTTCATTTTAATCTCCAAAAATCAAGCCTCAACAAGCTTTGCAACAGTTTCCTTTACGCCGTCTGCCTTGAACGCGTCAAGGTAAGATGCAACCGTCTCGCAGAACCGAGGATAGGAGCAAAGGTCCTCGCCCCAGAACTTTTCGTTTGAAAGAACCGCCTTTGCATACTGTGCAGAAGGTTTTTGGCTGTTCTCGGCGATGAACGCGAGAGCCTCCGCATCGTCGCGCACCGTGTAAGGTGTGCCGTCGCAAGGACGCTTTGCTTCGATCTTACCGTCTATGTACTCACCTGCACCGTAGAACGCAAGGAGACCTGCCATAGACATAGTCAAAGCAGGCGCGATTTTGCCGTTCTTTTCAAAATAGTCCTTAAAGGAAGGCAGTATCCTGCTCTTCCATTTGGAAACGGAATTGAGGGAAATATCAAGAACGCTGTGGCGGATAAAGGGATTTTCAAATCTCTCGTACACCGCCTCAGCGAAAGCCGCGACCTCGTCTGCGGGGAGCTTTACCTGCGGCGCGATCTCCTCGCCAACAGCCTTTTCCATAAATGCGCGTATGACCTTATCCTCCATACATTCGCGAACGATGGGAAGTCCGGAGAGCCAACCCAAAAGTACTGTGGAAGTGTGCGCGCCATTGAGGATCCTTACCTTTCTCTCGCGGTAAGGTCTCTGATCGTCGGTAAACACAACGGGCATGCCCGCGCGGTCAAGGGGAAGCTCGGAGGAAATATCGCGCTCGCTTTCAATTACCCAAAGTCCAAAGGGCTCACCAACGTCAAGAAGCTCGTCGCTGTATCCCAGCCCTTCGCAGATCTGCTCTGCCTCGTCGCGGGGATAACCCGTAACGATGCGGTCAACGAGCGTTGAGCAGAAGATGCAGGCTTCCTCGATCCACGACGAAAATTGCGCGCCAAGCCCCCAAGCATTTGCCAGCGCAAGAACACATTCCTTCAGCTTTCCGCCGTTGTTTTCAATAAGCTCAACGGGCAGAAGAATAAGCCCCTTCGACTTGTCGCCCCCAAAGCAGTTGAATCTCTCAAAAAGGAATTTCGTGAGCTTGCCTGGGTATGTGGACGGAATACCGTCAATTTTATCGTTCAGATCAAGTACGATACCCGCCTCGGTAGTATTCGATACTACGAAACGAAGGGTTTCAAGTCTGGAGAGTTCCATATAGGAATCCGGATCGCTGTATATATCCACGGTCTTTTCAATGCTCGTGACGACATGAGAGGAATTTATAACCTCTCCGTCCAGCTTTCCTCTGAGATTTACCGTGTAAAGATTATCTTGCTTTTCAAAGCGTTCAAGAGACCCGAACTCAATGGGCTTTACGACAGCGATACCGCAGTCCATGATACCCGCCTCGTTTGCGCGGTCTACCATGTAGTCAACGAACGCGCGTAAAAAATTTCCCTCACCGAACTGCACGAGTCTTATGGGAAGCGCTTTTCTGTTTTGAATCTTACTTACTATGGATTCCATATTTTTTCTCCTTTTGTGGGTTAGTGGCTTTTTAGTGCTCTTTTAACAATATAATTATATCAATTTTTGACATTATTGCAAGTACTAGTTGACATTTTTTCAAAAAAAAGGTATGATTATCTTAATAACTATCGCAAAAAGGAGACAAAACCTTATGGGTATCATAAACGACACCTTCATTTTGAAGACCGAAACAGCAAAAAGGCTCTACGAAAATTACTCAAAGGACCTTCCCATTATCGACTATCACTGCCACATAAACCCCCGCGAGATCTATGAAAACCGCAAGTTTGAGAACATTGCGCAGGTATGGCTTGGCGGCGACCACTACAAGTGGAGAGTTATCCGCTCAAACGGCGTGGAGGAGTCCAAGATAACGGGCGACGCAGACGACAGAACCAAGTTCCAGATGTTCGCAGAGGCTCTTCCCATGGCTATCGGAAACCCCATGTTCCACTGGACCATGCTTGAGCTGAAAAGATACTTCGGCTACGACGGTCTCTTAAACGGCGACACCGCCGAGGAGGTCTGGAATCTCTGCAACGCAAAGTTGCAGGAGGATTCAATGACCGTAAGAGGTCTTATTGAGCAGTCTAACGTGGCTGTCATCGGCACCACGGACGACCCTATCGACTCTCTTGAATGGCACATAAAGATAGCTGCCGACGAAAGCTTTAAGACAAAGGTAGTCCCCTCTTTCCGTCCCGACAAGGCAGTAAACATTGAAAAGGCGGGATTTGTTGAATATATCGCACAGCTCTCCGAAGCTTCGGGCATCGAGATAAAGAGCGCCGCAGACGTCAAGGCAGCGCTTACTGACCGTCTTGACTTCTTCTGCTCCCTTGGCTGCAAGGCTTCCGACCACGGTCTTGACTACGTGGTTTACTCCGAAGCGACAGACGATGAGATCGAGAGTATTTTCAGCCGCGCAATAGCGGGTGAAGCAGTTTCCCAGCAAGAAGCTGACGCTTACAAGACCGCTATCCTCCTTCATCTCGGTCGAGAGTACCACGCGCGTGACGTTGTTATGCAGCTCCACTACGGCGCTATCAGAAACACAAATACAAGAATGTTTGATCGTCTCGGTCCCGACACGGGCTACGACTGCATCTCCACCTTCGATTGTTCAAAGAACATCACCCGTTTCCTCAACGCACTCGAAGTTGACGGAAAGCTTCCCAAGACTATTCTCTACTCCCTCAACCCCGCCGACAACCAGATGCTCGACACCATTCTCGGCTGCTTCCAGGGCACTGAGGCGCGTGGTAAAATCCAGCACGGCTCCGCTTGGTGGTTTAACGACACAAAATGCGGCATGGAGGAGCAGATCAAGTCCTTGGCAAACCTCTCGCTTCTGGGCAATTTTGTGGGCATGCTCACAGACTCCCGCTCTTTCCTCTCTTACACACGTCACGAGTACTTCCGCAGAATTCTCTGCAACGTGATCGGACAGTGGGTCGAGGACGGCGAATACCCCGAAGATGAAGCTACCCTCAAGAAGATCATCGAGGGCATAAGCTACTACAACGCGGAAAAGTATTTCGCGTTTTGACAAAAAATAACAGCAGGCAATTGCCTGCTGTTATTTTTTTAAACATCAAACTCCGGATGCTTATCTTGCTCCTCGGACACGTATTTGCCGTCCTTTTTTCTCTGCTTTAAGCAAAGAGTGAGCAGATATTCTATCTGCCCGTTCACAGAACGAAAATCATCCTCCGCCCATGCGGCAAGGGCGTTGTAAAGTTCGGCTGACAAGCGAAGCGGAAGCTGTTTCTTGGAATTATCGCTCATCAGTAAAGGCTACCCGTGTTCACGATAGGCTGGGCGTCGTTGTTGCCGCAAAGAACGACCAGAAGATTTGACACCATTGCCGCCTTTCTTTCGTCGTCAAGCGTCACCTTTCCGCCTTCTTCAAGGCGCTCAAGTGCCATTTCGACCATGCCTACCGCACCGTCAACTATCATCTTTCTCGCGTCGATTATGGCGGACGCCTGCTGGCGCTGAAGCATTACTGCCGCAATTTCCGTTGCGTAAGCAAGGTAAGTGATTCTCGCCTCGACTATCTCAATACCCGCTTCCTCGACCTTTCTCTGGATCTCTTCCTTAATGCGCTCGGCCACAACCTCGCTGGAGCCTCTAAGACTTCCCTCGTCGGCGATTCCATCGCCCGTGGTATCAACGTCGGGGGCTACGTCGTAGGGATAGATACGAACGATATTTCTAAGTGCACCGTCGCACTGGAGCGACAGATATTCCTTATAATTGTCTACGTTAAACACCGCCTTCGCGGTATCGACCACTCTCCAGGTCACAGCAATAGCGATCTCGATGGGATTGCCGAGACAGTCGTTTATCTTCTGACGGTTGTTGTTTAATGTCATGAGCTTCAAGGACAGCTTTTTGTTCACCTGCTCAACTGCAATATTGGTGCCGTTTGCACCAATGGTCACGGGGGCAGATTTTACGTCACCGCTCTGATTGAGCTTGGTCTTTGCCGCGGGGTTTACCGCCACGCAGAAAGGGTTTACCCAATAAAATCCCGCATCCTTGAGCGTTCCTATGTATTTACCGAAAAGTGTCAGGACCAGCGCTTCCTGAGGGTTGAGGACCTTAAGACCGAGGAAGGGGATCCAGCCAATGCACACCCACACGATGCCCACCGCAAAAAGCGGAATACCGAGTGTGTAGTTTTCTACATCCATCTGCATGCCGCCAAATGCCACGGCGGCAATAGATGCGATGTAAATAAGACCCCAAAGGACCAGCATACCAAAGCCGTTTTTCTTCACCGACAAAATCTTTTCTTTCATAATTGACTCCGTTCTGCCCTGTCGGGCTAAATAAGTTCAGGAAACACTTGGATTCGCACCTGATATCATAATGATATCACGAGAATATCCACTTGTCAAGAGGGGAGATCAAAAAAAGAGGGAATGTCTTCCCTCTTCTTTATTGTTTTTTGTTTGGCAACTTTTCTCTCGTGCCGTCGGGACGTTCGATCACCGTGTTTTCAAGCTGCGCTCCAAAGGACGCGCGGAACTCTGCCAGATATTCGCGTCGCAGGTCCGCTTGCTCCGCAAGCTCCGCAACGCTTAATGGCTCGTTCTTTGACTTACGGGCGAGAAAGTTTATTCTGTCTATCTTACTCTTTTCCATGTCAGCCCTCCAAAGCTTCGGGAAGACCAAGGAAAAGGGATTGAGCTTTTGCGCTGTCAAGGGTTGCGGCGAAAATAACGTAGCCGTTCTTCTCGCCGATATAAGCAGACTCAAGTCTGGGCGCTTCCTCGGGGGCATAGCCCTCGTAAAGCTCGATACGCTCGTCGCGATAGGTCTTGAGCAACCGGATCATCTCCTTTGCAGCAGCATCGTCGTTCGCCTTGAAGATCACGCACTCGTCAGACGCAATAGACGCGGAAACTATGGCAAATACGTCCGAGTACTTATCAATAATACCGTATCTGAGCATAATGCTGTCAGAGTCAAGCTCGGTCATGTCGGTCATTTCAAGACCGTTTACCATATATTCTGTAGCAACCTTCAGGTCGGGAAGCTCAAAAGGCGTTTCCTTCTTTTCGGTCTGCTGTGCCGTATCCGTAACTTCTCCCGTGTCTTCGGGTATATCCTTGGGACCACAGGAAAATGCGGCAACGCCAAGTGCAAGTATAAGCAATATTACAAAAAGTCTTTTCACTTTTTTTCCCCTTCAGAAAGTTTTTTTAAAATCGCATGGTTCTTGACGTATTCCATTAGCTGCTTGCTGTACGTTCCAAGCAAATGGAGACCGTCCTTTGATACTTCGCTGTTCAACTGACCATCCTCCGTTGCAAACAGATGATAGGTGTCAAGGTAATGAAGCTTCAGTTCGTTTGCCATTTCGATCAGAGCAATATTCAGATCAAGGATTCTGGGATTTGCCTCGTAGCCTGTATAACCCGAAACGTACCCGCGTGAATTGAACACGGGCATTACTCCGATAATACATATCTCAGCTTCGGGCTGGAGCTCTCTGACCCTTTCCACCGCCGATCTATACCCTTTGATGATAGCGGGAGTTCCTCCGCCGGAGCCGAGCTCGTTTATTCCGAACATCATATAGATCCTCTTGAACCGGCGGCCGTCTATTCTTATGGCGTCCATGATCGAAACGGTTTTAGTAACTCCGTTCACGAGCATTTTTACGCCCTTACGGGACGCGATCTGAGAGGCGGTCACCGAAACAGCGGTATAGAAAGTCGCAGACGAGTCCTTTGCGCAAGCAAGCTCGACGCCCTGCATTCGGGAGTCCCCGATAAACAGGGTATCAGCAAAATAATCGTCACCCGCAGGCTCGGTCTCTCCCAGCACGCAAGGCCACTCAA
The DNA here is from genome assembly GCA_045651985.1 of Eubacteriales bacterium. Lineage (GTDB taxonomy): Bacteria > Bacillota > Clostridia > Oscillospirales > CAG-272 > SIG710. The sequence goes on along the minus strand of JAZRTK010000010.1, from coordinate 34,976 downwards.
AGCGATTTTCGGGCGGACTTAAAAGCTCGTCGTCACCGCTCTCGGAATCAAAAGACAGCTCGTCCGAGGATGAGTCTGTCGAGCTATCGAATGAACTGTCCGAAGAAGGATCGGACGACGAATCGCTCGAGCTGTCAGATCGGGAATCCTCGCCCGTTGAGGTGTCGGCTGTCTCCGTATCGGGAGGCAGCGTTTCGGTTGTATCGGGCTGACTTGTGTCAGGCTCGCTCGTTGACGGCTCGGTCACCTGAGGTGTCGTTTCGGGAGGCTGTGTAACAGGTGGAGGAGTTGTTTCAGTTGTCTGCGTAGGTGTCTTCTCTGTCTCCGTTGTATCAATAATTTCACTGTCCGTGTCGGTCACTTTCGGAATGTCGGGGGTCTTTTCCGTATCAGAATCAGAGTAAAACGGAGGTTTAAAATCATCGTCTTTTCCGAACACAGAGCGAACGTTTATGACGCCATTTGCCGAAAGCATGGCAAAAACGGCGAGTAAGATCGCCGATATCAAAGCAATTATTATGATCTTCTTGCGTTGTTGTCTTTTTTTTCTTCTCTTGTGCGCATCGAGACGCAACCCCGATCTGCGCTGATTGTGGTTGTTGTACTGATACATTATTCACCAAATCTATCTATATTAAACCGACAAAAAATGCCGTAAATTTATTTATCCTACTCATTTTATCATTATCTAAACGATATTTCAAGGAAATTTGACAAATATTTTCGCTAAAAAACGCCTTTTTTCGAATATTTACAGTCTGTTAATATATTTTGCTCCCCGATCTCGCATTTTACTCGAAAAAACCTTGTAAAAAGAATCTTTTCATGGTACGACTTTACAAAAATCACCGAGGCGAGCTTCCACAGGCTCGCCTCGGTGATTTTTAATTACGAATAAAGTTTTTTCAACGCATCGCGCGTAAAAATTGCAGGTCGGCTACCACGTCAGCCATGGTGCAAGGTGTAACGGTGCCTTTTGAAAGTGCGCAGAATATTTCCGTCGCCTCATCAAAGGAGGTACCGAGAGGGAGCGTTTCCCTATCCTTTCGGTATTCAACCGTCACATAAAAAATCACACTTGTGCCGTCCCGCACAGATAAAATGTATCTTATATCCTCGCCCAAAAGCGACTTTTCCTTTCGGGCGAGGATCATTTCGTTTTCCGAATCCATAATTCCGTCCTTTCAAAAATGAAGTGTCCGCTACATATATTATAACACAGCCTGCAATAGCCGAGATTCATACAATCTTTGTGAATATTTAAACAATCCCACGAAAACAGAAAAAACAGGGGAAAAATTGTAGGTTTTTTTGACATTTACCACAGTTTTGACCAAGATTCGACATTTTATCCCCCACCATACAATTCCACATATGAAAAATAAATATTTTTATTCATGCATATTCATAACACCAAAAGTTAATTTATAAACACATTATAGAAATTATAAGCACCAAAAATAAGGCAAATCGCGAATTTCTAAAAATTTTATGGACTTTTTTTAGAAATAGCGGAATAAAGGTTAATAAAAATCTCCGTCTTTTGAATAAAGACGGAGATTTTGCTGTTTTTTGACGATATTTTCTGCCTCAAAGCACCTTTTCGCCCGTTTGGCTGTTAAAGATGACAGAAGTTCAGGGAGAAAATGCAATTTTGTTTTTTTCACTCACTTATTTTTTAATTTCAACGAACTGCTTTGCAATATCAACAAGAACGTCAACCATTGTCTCCATGGACTGTGTACAGATAAACTCGTACTTTCCGTGGAAGTTCTCGCCACCCGTTGAAAGATTGGGGCAAGGCAGACCCATATACGAAAGTCTCGCACCGTCGGTCCCCCCGCGGATAGCTACGATCTTGGGCTCGGCACCGCAATTTAACATAGCCTTCTTCGCTATGTCGATGAGATACATATGAGGCTCGACCATTTCGCGCATATTGCGGTAGCTTTCGGTGACGGTCATCTCAAGTGTGCCTTCGCCGTACTTTTCATTCAGCCACGCGCCCGCACGCGCAAAAAGTCTGCATTTTTCGTCAAATTTCTTTGCGTCGTGGTCGCGGATAATGTATTCCATGCGACAGTTTTCCACGTCGCCCTCTATTTTGTCAAGGTGGAAAAATCCCTCGTAGCCCTCGGTGTACATAGGCTTGTCGAAGGCGGGCAAGAGCGACTCAAATTCCGCACCGATGAGGATCGCGTTCTTCATCTTGCCCTTGGCAGAGCCGGGGTGTATTGATGCGCCGTGGACGGTCACAAGTCCTGCGGCGGCGTTGAAATTCTCGTATTCGATCTCGCCCAGCTCACCGCCGTCAACCGTGTAAGCCACGTCGGCACCAAAACGCGCGACGTCAAAGAAATCCGCGCCGCGTCCCACCTCCTCGTCGGGAGTAAACCCTATATTTATCTCGCCGTGCTCAATTTCGGAATGGGTCAGCAGGTACTCGGCAAAGGTCATGATCTCCGCGACACCCGCCTTGTCGTCAGCACCGAGAAGTGTACTTCCGTCTGTATAGATCAGTTCTTTTCCTTCATAGTGCAAAAGCGACGGAAATGTGGCGGGAGACATGGTAATCCCCTTTTCTTCGTCAAGAACAAGCTCACCGCCGTTGTAATCGGGGGCGAATTTGGGGCTTACTCCTTTACCCGAATACGCGGGCGCTGTGTCCATGTGGGAAATAAAGCCCACGGTAGGTACCTTTTTGTCGCTCGTTGCCGGGATTGTGGCAAAAAGATAGCCGTTTTCGTCCAGGGTAACGTCGGACGCACCCATTTCAGAAAGCTCTTTTTTTAGAAGTCTTGCAAGGTCAAGCTGTTTTTCGGTACTCGGGAAGCGGTCAATGCCCTCCTCCGACTGTGTGTCGATTTTTATATATCTTAAAAATCTTTCTTTTACGTTTTCCATAAAAACCGTCCTTTCGGGTAAGTTACTTATATTATACCTGTTTTTTTCACAAAATCAATAGATATTTTATCGACTTCTCAAAGATCATCAAATATAATTAAAGCAATGACCGCAAAGGAGACAAACAATGAAAAGATCCCCGACGGGTCGGTCGGGGATCTTAAAACTAAATATTATTATTTTTTGCAGTGTCGATGCCTGCCGCGTTAGCAAGACCCAATCTTTCGATGGCAGCCTCACGCATCTTATATTTCTGTATCTTTCCTGCCGCGTTCATGGGGAAGGAGTCAACGAATTCAATATATTTGGGCACTTTATGGCGCGCCATGTGGCTCTTGATATACTCGTTCATCTCCTCGACGGTGCAACTCTCGCCATCCTTGAGGATAATACAAGCCATTGCCTCCTCGCCGTACTTCTTGTCGGGCACGCCGATGACCTGAACGTCGCGGACAGCTTTATGGGTATAGATAAATTCCTCTATTTCCTTGGGGTAGATATTCTCGCCGCCGCGTATTATCATGTCCTTTAAGCGTCCCGTGATACGGTAGTTTCCGTCCTCGTCGCGCATGGCAAGGTCGCCCGAATGGAGCCAGCCCTCGCTGTCAATTGTCGTCGCTGTCGACTGTGGCATCTTATAATAGCCCTTCATCGTATTGTAACCGCGTGAGCAGAACTCGCCGTTGACACCCGCTCCCACTTCCTCGCCCGTTTCGGGATCGATTATCTTACATTCAACGTGGGGGAAGGCGTAGCCGACGGTCTCGGTGCGAAGCTCAAGGCTGTCACCGCAGGCACTCATGGTACTTCCAGGCGAAGACTCGGTCTGACCGTAAACGCTGACGATATCGGTCATGTGCATCTCATCGTCCTGCGCCGCACGCTTCATAAGTTCAGGCGGGCAGCCCGAGCCTGCCATGATTCCCGTTCTCATGTGTGAGAAATCGGTGTTCTTGTAGTCGGGGTGGTTGAACATGGCGATAAACATGGTGGGAACACCGTTAAAGCAGGTGATCCTCTCCTGATTTATGCAAGCCAAGGAAACCTTTGCCGAGAAATAAGGCATTGGGCACATGGTAGCACCGTGTGTCATAGACGAGGTCATGGAGAGCACCATTCCAAAGCAATGGAACATAGGCACCTGTATCATCATGCGGTCGGCTGTGGAAAGGTCCATGCGGTCGCCGATACATTTGCCGTTGTTTACTACGTTATAGTGGGTTAGCATTACGCCCTTGGGAAAGCCGGTCGTTCCAGACGTGTACTGCATATTGCACACGTCGTCCGAGCGTACCTGAGATGCCATGCGGTTCACCTGCTCAAGGGGAACCATGTCCGCTCGGTCCATAGCTTCATTGAATTCAAGGCAGCCCTTTTCCTTATATCCAACGGTAATTACGTTACGCAGGAAAGGCAGCTTTCTGCAATGAAGAGGCTGACCGGGCTTCGTGTCTTTAAGTTCGGGGCAAAGCTCGTTTATGATGCCGCGATAGTCGGAATCAAGGCAGTTTTCGATCATTACAAGAGTATGAGTATCCGACTGACGAAGCAGGTACTCTGCCTCGTGAATTTTATACGCCGTGTTCACGGTAACCAACACCGCACCGATCTTTGTGGTCGCCCAGAACGTTATATACCATGCGGGCACGTTTGTAGCCCAAATCGCCACCTTACTTCCGCGCTTTACGCCCAGAGAAACCAGCGCGCGGGCAAAATTGTCAACGTCATCGCGGAACTCGCTGTAGGTTCTGGTATAGTCAAGTGTCGTGTATTTGAAGGCGTACTGGTCGGGGAATTCCTCAACCATGCGATCAAGCACCTGTGGGAAGGTCTCGGTGATAAGTTCGTCCTTTTTCCAGACGAACTGGCCTGTGTGGGTCTTGTTGTCATAAAGCGTCTTTTTCTTTCCGCGAGGGGAATCGAAGCGGTTCATGTAGTTGACAAAATAGGGGAAAATTATCTCCCTGTCGTCAATATCTTCCATCCATTGGGGCTTCCACTCGGCAGAGATAAATCCGTCATAGTCTACCGAGCCAAGTGCCTGCATAACCTCGGCCGTAGGCAGAGTCCCCTCGCCGATGAGGGTGTAATTTTTTCCGTCCTGCGAGTCGCGCAGGTGCACGTGGCGCACGTACGCGCCCAAATTTTTAATGGTGGTATCGGCGGTCTCGTTATTGTCAAAATAGGTATGGGTGGGGTCCCAAAGTGCCGCCAGATTATCGCTTGCAAAGCGGTCAAGAAGCTCGCGCAACCTTGCCGTGTCCGAGAAAACTCCGCTGGTCTTTACCAGAATGGTTATCTTGAGCTTTTCCGCGTCGGAAAGAAGCGTTTCAAGATTTTTGTAAATGTTATCAAAATTATCGGACAGCGCAACCACCGACACCTGCTCGGTCTGAGCGTCGCGGGCAATACTCATGAGTGCTCTTGCTTCGTCAATACAACCGTTTATGGATATATCGCAGGAGGAGTCAAAGCAAGGAATACGGAGCTTTTTCTCGCGCAAAAGTCTTACGGTCGCCGCCGTGTTATACTTATGGAACGCTCCGCCGCGGTCGGTAAGCTCGGGGCTTTTCTGTACGTTATATATTTCAATTCCGCCAAAGCCCATGAGGGTCGCGGTCTCTATGTTTTCTTCAAAGCTGAAGCCCTGCCAGCCTCTTGTTGAAAAGGATAAATTCATCTTTCAAGACACCTTTCAGTTCTCTTTTTCTTCGTAAACGATCTTATTTAAGGCGTTGATGTAAGCATTGATACTTGCACCGATAATGTCGGTGGAAATTCCTCTGCCCGAATAAAGTTTTCCGGAGCTGCGAAGCTTTACTACAGACTCGCCCATAGCCTCTCTGCCCTCGGTAACAGCCTGAATCTGGAAATCGTCAAGCTCGAAGTGGCGTCCGACGATCTGCTCAATGGCAAGGAACGCCGCGTCAATAGGACCGTCTCCGATGCTGATACCCTCGGTCATCTTACCGTCCTCCGCCATTTTTATATGTGCGGTGGCGGAGATGATGTTGCCCGTATTTATCATATATCCGTCAAGCTTGTATGTGGGAGGAACCTGCAAAGCGGCAGACGCAACGATTGCATCAAGCTCCTTTTCGCTTACCGTCTTTTTCTTTGCGGCGATCTTTTGGAAAGCCTCAAAGACCTTCACGTTGTCCTCGTCGGAAAGCTCGTAGCCCATAAGAGCCACCGCTTTTGCAACAGCGGTAAGGTCGTCATGCTCGCTCAGATACGACTCGCCCACGCTCTGAACTCCGCTGTCGAACGGAGAGTTCTTTGAGCGGTCGGTGCGGCACATCCAGTCGATTTGGTCGGTGATACGCTTTATTTGCGTTGCGTTGACGGTGGTCGCCGTGTCAAGCACGTCAGCCTTCGCGGAGAGGATCTTTACGATATTGGCAAGACTTACGGTCGTTTCTCCGTAAGCTGCCGCCTTGATCTCAACCGCACCGCCCTTGATAGAGGCAACCGCGCAACCGTCTGCCATAGACAGGGCGTCAGAGCAGCAAACGCCAAGTCTAACTCCCGAAAGCTCGGGAATGTTTGCGGTGATGTTCTCAATAAAATCCTCAAATTCCGAAGGAAGTGAGGTTCCGGCGGTGTCGCAGACTGTAACGGTGGCCGCACCTGCCGAAATTGCCGTTTTTATAGCCTCGGAAAGGAACTGCATATCGCTTCTTGTGGCGTCCTCGGCGATAAACTCAACGTCGGAACACAGTGCCTTGCACTTTGAAACAAGCGCCCCGATAAGCTCTATCATCGCCGCCGGCTTCTTGCCCGCAATGTATTCCATCTGAACGGCACTTACGGGAAGCTGTACCTGAAGACGCGGGTGCTTTGCTTCGCCCATAGATGCCCAGATAGCGTCGATATTGCCCTCGTCCATGCCAACGGGAACAGCAACCGCGCTTTCCTTTACCGCCGAGCAAACCGATTTTATAAGAAGGCTATCGACCTTGATATTTTCAACGGGATTCAATTCAATCGTGTCAACGTGAAGTCGGTCGAGAAGCTTTGCAAGCTCTATCTTTTCGCGAAAGCTCAGCTGATAGCCTGCTCCCCTGCCCGACTGCTTGATCGTTACATCCGTAATTGATATCTGTTTCATTTTTTCCACCTTGCCAAAAAGGCGTTCCTTTCTTGGATTGTAAAACAAAAAGTCCCCAAGGCTAAAAGCCTCAGGGACGAAAATACTTTTTCGCGGTACCACCCTGTTAAAACCCCGCCTTGCGGCAAGGAATCACTCTTGAGCTCTCGGCTGTGTAAAATCCTTTAAGCTCTCAGCCGATAACGGGGCGACCGTGACACCTTACTTTTCATTCGGGCATCAAGCTCGGAAACGAGACTCCGCTTAACCTACCGCATCGGCTCACACCAACCGCCGACTCTCTGTAGCCCTCGGGAAAGCGAATAATTTCTTCAACGCTTTTAAAAAATATACGAACATTTTACCATCCTTTTTCCCTTTTGTCAAGAGGTTTTGGCAAAAAAATCACACTTTGGTGAAATAATCCTTATTTTCAGAATTTTCATATTTTGTATTTACACCCGCGCAAAAATGTGCTATAATATATTATCTATATTCACAAGGACGCAAAAAATGCTTATTTTCAGGAAAATCACCGATTCCGCAACCCAGACCGAATCTCTGGGTGCGGAGTTGGCAAAAATTATAAAGGAAGACGCAAGCGCACCTCACTTTGTGGCACTATATGGAGACCTGGGCGTTGGCAAGACCGCATTTGTGCGCGGTTTTACGGGTGAAATAGCTCCTCAGAGCACCGTGCGCTCTCCAACCTTTGCGCTTGTCAACGAGTACAAGGCAAAGCCTCTTTCCGTCTTTCATTTCGACCTTTACAGAATAACGGGAGAGGACGATCTTTACTCTATCGGCTTTTACGACTACGCCGACCGCGCGGGGATATGCATAACCGAATGGACGGAAAACATTGAATATGCCCTGCCCGACGCTTATTATCGGGTAGAGATCAGAAAAAATGACCTTGACGATCCCGACAGTCGGGAGGTCATAATTGAGCTTATGAGAGGTGCGGACATATGATAATTTTGGCACTTGACAGCACGGCAGTCGTGGCGTCTGTGGCAGTGTGCGACGGAAAAAAGCTGCTCTCCTGCTACACGGTAAACGCGGGAAACACCCACAGCGAGACCCTGCTCCCAATGGTGGAATCGGCACTCAAAGCAACGAATCTGACCGTAGACGACGTAGAGCTTTTCGCTCTTTCCGAGGGTCCCGGCTCGTTTACGGGCGTTCGAATCGGCGCGGCAACGGTAAAGGGTCTTGCATTTGGTCGCGAAAAGCCCTGCGTGGGCGTTTCAACGCTCGAAGCGCTGGCGTATAATCTCTGCTCCTTTGAAGGTATTCTCTGCCCCTGTATGAACGCTCGGCGAAATCAGGTCTACAACGCCCTATTCCGCTGTGACGGCAAGGGAAACATTGAGCGTCTTTGTCCAGACCGCGCTGTGGGGGTTGAAGAGCTTGAAGAAGAACTAAAAAGCTACAACGAGCCTGTCCGCATCTGCGGTGACGGCGCGTTTCTGCTGACGGGCAAGTACGAATACGTGCCCGAGCCTCTTATGCATCAGAACGGCTATTCGGTAGCCATGTGCGCGCTCAAAGCGTTCGGCGAGGGCAGGTACACAAGCGATGAGCTGATCGCTCCCACTTATCTCCGCCCATCGCAGGCCGAGAGGACGAGAGCGGAAAAAGAAAACGGAAATTAACAAACGGCATAAAGGAGAAAACAAAAATGAAAAAAATAGTTATCGGCTGCGACCACGCAGGATTTCAGCTCAAGAACCAAGTGATCGCGTCATTGAAGGATACGGGCTACGACGTCCTTGACGTAGGAACATATTCCGAAGAAAGCTGCTCTTATCCCGCTGTCGCTCACGAGCTTTGCACGAAAATACAGAGCGGCGAGCGTGAGCTTGGAATCCTCATCTGCGGCACAGGCATCGGAATGTCCCTCTGCGCAAACAAGCACAAGGGGATCCGCGCAGCTTGCTGCTCCGACGTATTCAGCGCAAGACTGACCAGAAACCACAACGATGCAAACGTTCTCTGCTTTGGCGCGAGAGTTGTGGGCTACGGCGTGGCTATGGACCTTGTGAACGCGTTCCTTGAGGCAGAATTCGAGGGGGGCAGACACGCTGCTCGAGTTGATCTCATCACCGCCACCGAAGAAGGCAATTTCGACGCGCTGAAATAATGGCTGACATAAACAAATTCTTCTCGACCCTGGGCGATCTGTTTCACACCGCGGGCGGCAACAAAAGAGACAGCTATTTTGTCTCTGCCATTATCGCCGCAGGCGGAAGTTCAACACGCTTAGGCGGTGACGTCACAAAACAAATGATGACAATTTGCGGTCTGCCCGTTATCGTCCACACCCTGCTTGCCTTTGAAAGCTGTCCCAGGATCTCCGAGATCGTGGTGGTGGCAAAGGAAGGCGAGGTGGACAGGTACGCGGACTTTGCCCGACAGTACGGGATCACAAAGTTTAAGGTTGCCGTAAAGGGCGGCGACACACGCCAGGAATCGATCTTGAACGGATTCAACGCGACGGACGAAAAGGCGGATTTCGTTGCTATACACGACGGCGCGCGCTGTCTTGTCACCCCCGAGGAGATAGAAAAGGTGCTTCTTGCCGCTTACAAGTACGGAGCAGCAACGGCTTCCGTTTCCGCCTTCGACACGGTAAAGATATCCGATTCCAAGGGATTTATCTCCGAGACCGTTGACCGTACAAAGGTGCGCTTGGCGCAAACTCCCCAAGTGTTCCGACGTACTCTTTACTGCGCCGCCGCTTACACCGCCCGTGAGGAGGGCTTTGAAGCCACCGACGACTGTATGCTTTGCGAGCGCATAAACCAGAAGGTCAAGCTGATAGAATGTTCCGGCGAAAATCTCAAAATCACCACCGCACGGGACATTAAAACCGCCGAGCGGATCTTGACAGAACGAAAGGAAGTGAATTCCCAATGTTCAGAATAGGTCACGGATACGACGTTCACCGTCTGACAGAGGGTCGTCCGCTTATCATCGGCGGAGTCAATATTCCATACGAGGTCGGACTTCTGGGTCACAGCGACGCGGACGTACTTGTTCACGCCATAATGGACTCAATGCTCGGCGCTTTGGCACTGGGCGACATCGGAAAGCATTTCCCCGATACCGACGAGCACTACAAGGGTGCTGACAGCATTGAGCTTTTGCGACAGGTGGCAAAGATCATAGGCAACCACGGCTACGCTGTATCAAATATTGATTCAACGATTCTTGCCCAGGCGCCAAAGTTTGCTCCTTATATTGAACAGATGAGAAAAAATATTGCCGACGCTATAGGCGTAGACGCCGACTGTGTCAGTGTAAAGGCCACCACCGAGGAAAAGCTGGGATTTACGGGCGAAAAAAAAGGAATCGCCGCCCACGCTGTATGTCTGCTTGCCAAAAAATAAAACGAAACCGCCTCAAATAAGGCGGTCTCGGTCCTGCGTTATTTGCGGAGTACGCAAAAAATCTCACTTCCCTGCTTTTCTTCGGCCTTTCCCCGCAAAAAGACGCTCATTTTCCACGGAAATTAATCCCTTTTCCATATTTTATGCCGAGCGGTGTCGATTTGACCCGACCTTTGGCACATCAAAGAAAGGAAACCAAAATGATCTACGTTTCTCCCTCTGTTCTCGCCGCCGATTTTTCTCGCCTTGGCGAGGAGGTTACGAAAATTGAAGCCTGCGGCGCAAACTATCTGCACCTTGACGTTATGGACGGCGCTTTCGTTCCCAACATCAGCTTCGGTCCTGCGGTCATCGCTTCGGTGAGAAAGCAGAGCAAGCTGCTCTTCGACGTCCACCTGATGATCGAAAAGCCCGAGCGCTACATTGACGACTACATAAAGGCGGGAGCAGACATTATCTGCTTCCACTACGAAGCGACCGAAAAGGCTGACGAGATAATCGAATACGTTCACGACCACGACGTGAAAGTAGCCATGGCAGTCTCGCCCAAAACACCTGCGGAGGTTCTCCTCCCTTACCTTGATCGACTTGACATGGTGCTGGTCATGACGGTAGAACCCGGTTTTGGCGGTCAGAAGATGATCCCCGAGACCCTTGACAAGTGCCGTCTGCTCCGCCGAGAGATAACGGCGAGAGGACTTGCAACCAACGTCGAGGTCGACGGCGGGATCACAGCCGAAAACGTATGGCTGGCTTCCGCAAACGGCGCAAACGTTATCGTTGCGGGCTCCGCCATCTTCCGTTCACCCAAGCCCCGCGCGGTGATCGCAAAAATGCGCACGGAATGTGATCTTCACCCCTTTGCGGGCTGAATCAAGCTGTAACGTATAAGCAAATTCTTGATTTTTTCAAGCACGTCACCCTCAGGCTCGCACATAGGCAGGCGAAATTCCCCGCTACACAGTCCCATCATGTGCAGAGCGGTCTTTACCGCTATGGGATTGACCGTGCAGAAAAGTCCGCGCATGAGCGGCAGATACTTCATGTGAAGCTCAACTGCCAATCTGTAATCCCCCGAAAGTGCGGCACGGCAAAGGGCGTACATCTCGCTTGGGATAAGGTTTCCCGCCACCGAGATCACTCCCTTTCCGCCCAAAAAAATTATGGGCAGAGCCATGTCGTCGTTGCCGGAATACACGGGCAGACTGTCACCGCACCGACGGATAATGTCCCCGATTTTGACGATATCGGGGCTTGCTTCCTTTACCCCCGCAATATTCTCTACCGCACACAGCTTTTCGTATGTATCCACCGAAACGTCAACACAGGTACGCGTTGGGACATTGTAGAGAATTACGGGCAGGTCGGTGGATGCTGCCACCGCCTCATAATGGTAGACCAACCCTTTTTGCGTGGCTTTGTTGTAGTAGGGCGTGACCACGAGCACACCGTCCGCACCCGCATCGGTGGCATTTTTCGTTCTCTTGCAGGCGGTGGCTGTATCGTTTGATCCCGTTCCCGCAATAAGCGGAATTTTTCCGCCCACAACCGACCGTGCAAAGCGCACTACCTCTGCTTGCTCCTCGCTGGAAAGTGTCGAAGCCTCTCCCGTAGTGCCGCATACCACAATTCCGTCAGTCCCCGATTCGATCTGGCGCAAGAGCAAACGCTCAAATGCAAAATAATCCACAGCACCGCCCGTAAATGGTGTGACCACAGCGGTGGCACTGCCGCAAAATATTGTTTTCTTCATTATTAAGTCCTCCCCGAAAATTATACTCATTTCAGTTTATGACGCTATGAGCCGTAAGTTTCGGAAAAGATAAAAAATCAAAGAAAAGGACGCCCTAAACGGGCGGTTTTATTATGTCTGTTATCGTAAACGAGAAAAAACCTACGGAGCTGAAAACCTCCGATTTTTATTACGATCTTCCGCAGGAGCTTATTGCTCAGCACCCCGCCGAGAAGCGTGACTGCTCCTCTCTTATGGTGGTACACCGCAAAACGGGTGAGATCGAGCACAAAAAATTCTTTAATATAATCGACTATCTCAACGCAGGCGACGTTCTTGTAATAAACGACTCAAAGGTCATTCCCGCCCGCCTTTACGGCCATTCCGAGGGCAAAGAAGACGCAAAGATCGAGCTTCTGTTGCTCAAATCACACGGTCTTGATACCTGGGAAACGCTCGTAAAGCCGGGCAAGCGTGCAAAAATAGGAAGCCGCTTGTTTTTCGGCGGCGGGATCTTACGCGGCGAGATCGTGGATATAGTTGAGGAAGGAAACCGACTCATTCGCTTCGAATACGACCGCGCAAAATACGAAAATATCTACAATATTTTGAGCGAAATAGGACTTATGCCCTTGCCGCCTTACATAACCGAGCAGCTCCGCGACCGCGACCGCTATCAGACAGTATACGCAAAGACGGAAGGCTCGGCAGCAGCTCCCACAGCGGGTCTTCACTTTACTCCCGAGCTGCTTGACGCCATTCGGGCAAAGGGCGTAAGCGTAGTTCCCGTTATGCTCCACGTGGGTCTTGGAACGTTCCGCCCCGTAAAAGCAGACAAAATTGACGAGCACATCATGCACTCTGAGCATATTCTCGTCTCCGAGGAAAGTGCGCGCATAATCAATGAGCGCCGTGCTGACGGCGGACGAATTATTGCGGTGGGCACCACCTCTTGCCGTACGCTTGAAAGCGTTGCCACCGACGACGGAAAAATCCAAGCTATGGAAAGCGACACGGGAATTTTTATCTATCCCGGATACAAATTTAAGGCTGTTGACGCACTTATCACCAATTTTCACCTGCCCGAAAGCACCCTGCTCATGCTTGTCTCCGCGCTTTACAACCGAGAGGGCATCATGGAAGCATACCGCACAGCGGTTGATAAAAAATACCGTTTCTTCTCTTTTGGCGATGCGATGTTTATTGAATAAATAGGAATAATTATTAAAAAAGTGCCAAAAATTTGGCACTTTTTTTATTTTTGGGGTTGACAAAGTACAAAAGAATGAGTATAATATAAGTGTCTCATTTGATACACTTTTAAAGGAGGTCGAAATGAAAGAAAAAATAAAGTTGATCTCCGAGCTGCCACTTTTTGCGGGCGTTGAGGAGGATAAGCTGACTCTGATGCTGTCAGACGGCTCGACCGAGAAAAACTTTCGTCGGGACCAGATAATAGAATCCTGCGAAAACGGTGAAAATCGCTTGTGCGTTATTCTTTCGGGCAGCGCCGTGGTCTACTCCTCCGACAGCGGACGGCAGGTAGTTCTTCGCACACTGGGACGAGGAAATATGTTCGGCGTTGCAAGTCTTTTCGGCGGAAGCGAGGATTTCATCAGCCGCGTAAAGGCAAAAACCCCCTGCACCGTTCTGTTCATCACCGAAAAGGCGGTGGGACGGCTCTTTGAATCAAGCAGCCGCGCCATGTATAACTATATCGGCTTTCTAACGGGCAGGATACGCTTTCTCACGGGACGCATCGCCTGCTTCACGGCAGGAAGTGCCGAGCGGCGTTTGGCTCTTTACATTTATTCCCTCTGCTCCGAGGCAAACTCAAATGAGATAACGCTTGACGTCCCCGCAGTCACCCTCTCGGACATTCTCAATATAGGCCGTGCTTCCCTTTACCGAGCTTTTGAAAAGCTGAAGAGCGACGGTCTCATAATCAAAAACGGTAAATTTCTCACGATCACAGACCGTGAGTTTTTGAATAAAAAATACAATTAAAGGAAGAAATCATTATGAAAAGACTTTTAGCCGGCACACTGGTACTTTTACTTATTCTCGCCCTCGTCGCATGCGGCGGCGGTGCAAAGGATAACGAAACAAACCTGCCCGAAACACAGAATACACCCGTAGACACGGGCGACACACAGACCCCCGACACAGAAAAGACAGACGATCCCGTAAATAATGATCTTGAGATCAACGTGACCGTTATCGCGGGCACGACAGGCATGGGATTTGCTCAGATAATGGACGAAAACGCAAAGGGGACTTCTACTTTCAAGTACAATTTTGATATCGTCTCCGACGCGAGTCTGGCTTCGGGCGCTATCATCAGCGGAACCGCCGATATGGCGGCAGTACCCACAAACTTAGCCGCTGTTCTCTACAACAAAACAAACGGCGGCGTTCAGGTAGTTGCTGTCAACACCCTGGGCGTACTCTACATGCTCACCACCTCTGAAGTAACATCTCTCGACGACATCGCAGGCAAGACTATCTACTGCTGCAATCAGGGCGCAAACCCCGAGTTCATTTCAAAATATCTGCTTGATGCAATCGGTCTTGTTGTAGGTCAGGACATTTTCCTTGACTTTACCTACAATACACCCGACGAGCTTGCAACCGCTATCGCTACCAACATGGTAGAATTTGCGATCCTTCCCGAGCCCAAGGTTACGGCAGTTACGTCCCAGAACGAAAAGGTCAGAATCTTAGTTGCATTGGAGGACATCTGGTCTCAGGTAAGCGGCGGCAAGTCTCTGGTACAGGGCTGTCTCGTTGCCAGAAAAGAATTTATAGAGGCTCACAAGAACGAGCTTGATGCGTTCCTTGCAGACTATGCAGCGTCAATTCAATACGTAAACGACAACCCCAAGGAGGCATCCCAGATAATCGCCGCAAACGGAATTATCCCCAAGGCACCTCTTGCTGAAAAGGCTATTCCCCGCTGCAATATCGCATACCTTGACGGTGCCGAAATGCAGGCGGCAATGGATGAATTCTTCAAAGTCCTCTTTGCGGCAAATCCCGCGTCGGTTGGCGGTAAGATTCCCGATGCAGGGCTTTACTACTTCGCAAAGTAATGACTGAAAAAACAAAAAAGATATACAAAAAAGTCCTGACGACCATAGCGGTGGCGGCATTCTGGATACTTATCTGGTATCTTGCCGCCGCCCGCGTGGGACTTGAGCTGCTGCTGCCTTCCCCCGCGCACGTTTGCCGCCGTTTTTTTGAGCTTCTTTATGAGAGCGTTTTCTGGCGCACCATGGGAAGCTCGCTTATCAGAGTTACCTTTGGCATTTTGCAAGCGGTGTCGGCAGGAGTCATACTCGGCATACTCACCGCGAAATCAAAGGTGGTGTCCGCTCTTTTCGGACCGCCTATGACCGTCATAAAATCAACACCCGTTGCGTCCTTTGCCATTCTCGCCGCCCTTTGGCTCGGCAGAGAAAGGCTTCCCATTTTCGTTACGTTGCTCATTGTTCTTCCCATCGTATGGTCGAACGTTGAAACAGGCGTAAAGCAGGTTGACCGAGGACTTCTTGAAATGGCAAGGGTTTATCGAGTGGGCACGGCGAAGAAGATATTCGGCATATACCTACCCTCGGTAGCACCGTTTTTCGGTGCGGCATTCAAGACCTCGGTGGGTCTTGCTTGGAAAGCGGGGATTTCCGCCGAGGTCATCGTGAACACCCCAAATTCCGTGGGACAAAAGCTCTTTGAATCAAAGGCTTATTTTGAGACGGTAGATCTGTTTGCATGGACTGCGGCGGTGGTGCTTTTAAACCTCGTTCTTGACGCTGTAATGGTGCTCGTCATCCGCCCAAACGCCGGAGAGGAGGCAAACGATGATCAAAATTGAAAACCTCGGTTTTGCCTACGGCAAGAAGGCTGTAATACAAGATCTGAGCCTTGAGCTTCCCGACCGCGGAGTATTTGCTCTCATGGGACCCTCGGGTTGCGGAAAGACCACCCTTTTGTACCTGATCTCGGGTCTCTTGAAGCCGAAAAGCGGAAAGATCCGGCGGGACAGCGACAAGATAGCTTACTCTTTTCAGGAGCCGCGTCTTTTGGAGCAGAAAAGCGCTCTTGAAAACGTGAAATTCGTGCTTTGGGGAAGGGATAAAGATGAAATCGCCCTCTCCCATCTGACCGATCTGGGACTTGAAGCGGAAGTGAACGCGCTTCCCCGTCAGCTTTCGGGAGGAATGAAGCAGAGAGTTTCACTTGCACGCGCGCTTGCCTTTGACGGTGACATCTCGCTTTTTGACGAGCCCTTTAACGGTCTCGACGAAGCAATAAAAGAGCGCACGGCGGCGCTTATTCGAAAAAAAGGCGAAAGCTCCTTGGTGATCATCATCACCCACAGCGCCGACGATGCAAATCTCTGCGGCGCGAAGATCCTGAATTTCGAGGAACTAAACAGAAAATAAAAAGCCTCCCTGCGGGAGGCTTTTTATTTTACTCTGCCGTTTCAAACTGGCTAAAATAAAGCTCATGGTAGAAGCCGCCGAGGGCAATAAGCTCCTCGTGAGTTCCCTGCTCTATTACGTTTCCGTCACGCATGACCAAAATCAGGTCAGCAGTGCGGATAGTTGACAAGCGGTGGGCGACCACAAAGCTGGTCCTGCCCTTCATCAGTTTGGCAAAGGCGTCCTGGACCTTAAGCTCGGTACGGGTATCGATAGACGAGGTCGCCTCGTCAAGAATAAGCATAGGCGGCAGAGCAAGCATTATCCTTGCGATGCAAAGAAGCTGCTTCTGACCCTGTGACAGGCTTCCGCCGTCCTCGCCGATGATCGTGTCATAGCCCTGCGGCAAGCGGCGGATAAAGCTGTGTGCATGCGCCTGCTTGGCGGCGGCAACGACTTCCTCGTCTGTGGCGTCCGACTTACCTATTCTGATATTATCCCGCACAGTGCCGCTTCGAAGCCAGGTCTCCTGAAGCACCATGCCGTAATTGGAGCGCAGAGAACGTCTCGTGATATGCCGAACGTCCTTGCCCTCAAGTGTAATCGAGCCGTCGCACACGTCGTAGAAACGCATGAGCAGGTTTATAAGCGTAGTCTTTCCGCAGCCCGTAGGACCCACGATAGCGACTCGCTGACCGGGTTTTACCGACAGGTTGAGGTCCTCGATCAATTTCTGCTCGGGAACGTAGGAAAATCTCACGTTTTTCAGCTCCACGTTGCCCTGCACGTCCTCAAGCGTGATGGCGTCGGGTGCGTCCGAGGTCTGGGGCTCTGCCTCCATAAGGTCGAAAACTCTTGCCGCGCAAGCAACAGAGTTCTGGAACTCGGTAATAACTCCCGAAATTTCGTTAAATGGCTTTGTGTACTGATTTGCGTAGGACAAAAAGCAGGAAAGAATGCCCACGGTAAATCCCTCACCGCTATTAAGCACAAGAAGCGAACCCGCAAGCGCCACACCCGCGTAAATAAGATTATTTACAAAGCGTGTTCCGGGGTTTGTGAGCGATGAGAAGAATATGGCTTTCAGCGAGACCCTTCCAAGTCGGTCGTTTATGTCGTCAAACTTGGTCTGCGCCTCGTCCTCGTGAGAAAATGCGCGCACGGTCTTTTGATTTCCCACATACTCGTCAATAAAGGTGGTCTGTTCTCCTCTGCACTCGGACTGGCGCAGGAACATTGTATAAGTGCTTTTTGAAATAAAGGACGCGATAAGAAGCGAAAGGGGCGTAAAAACAATAACCACAAGCGCCACCTTCCAGTTGATGGAAAGCATGAGCACGAGAGTCGCAAGGATAGTAACGATGCCCGTGAACAGTTGAGTGAAGCCCATGAGCAGACCGTCAGCAAACTGGTCAACGTCGGAAATAATGTTATTTATTATCTTTCCCGACGGGTGGCTGTCAAGGTAGCTGAGGGGCAGCACCTGCAAATGTCTGCACGCCTCATCGCGGATATCCTTTGTGACAAAATAGGTTATCTTGTTGTTTATGGCGTTCATAAGCCAGGTGAGGACACCGCATACAACCGCCGCCGAGCCTGCTTTAAAAAGCAACGCTCCGATGCCTGCCATATCTACGTTGCCCGCACCTACGGCAAGGTCGATAGCGTCACCGATCAAGATCGGGATATAGAGGGTCAGAAGTACGGTAACGGCGGCAAAAATTATGGACAGAGCCATTAGGGATTTATATTTCCCCACACGTTGAAGTATCTTTTTAAAGGTACCCTTGTTTTTCATTTTGCCTCACCTCCCGTCTGAGAATCGCAGATCTCGCGGTAGACGTCGCAGCTCTCCATAAGAGAATCGTGAGTGCCTATCCCAACAGCCTCTCCATCGTCAAGAACGATTATTTTATCGGCGTGGCTGATAGAGGAAACTCTCTGAGAGACCACGAAAACGGTGGGGTTAAAATCAAGTTCCGCCAATGCACGGCGGAGCTTGGCGTCGGTTGCGTAGTCAAGAGCCGATGAGCTGTCGTCCAAAATCAGTATTTCGGGACGGCGTACAAGCGCGCGGGCGACGTTAAGTCTTTGCTTTTGACCGCCCGAAAGGTTGCGTCCCCCCTGCTCTATCTCAAAATCAAGGTCGCCCTTTTTCTCGACCACCTCAAGCGCCTGCGCCGTTTCCAGCGCTCGTGTCAGTTCCTCGTCGCCAGCATCGGGATTACCCCATTTGAGGTTTTCGCGGACAGTTCCCAGGAACAGAACGGATTTCTGTTGTGCAAATCCGATCTTCTCTCTCAAAGTGTCGGCGGGATAGTCACGAACGTCGATTCCGTCCACGGTGACCTTTCCCCCGCTTACGTCGTAGAAACGGGGAATCAAGTTTACAAGGGTAGTCTTACCCGATCCCGTACCTCCGATAATTCCAACCGTCTCACCTTTTTTAACGCTGAAATTCAACCCCGAAAGAGAGTCGGTTGCGCCCGATCCGTATCTGAATGACACGTTCTCAAAAGTCAGTGCAAAATCGTTCTCAGGCTTTGCTGTAAGCTCTTTTGGGAAAGTCTGCGACGGCTCGGTCTCCATGACCGCATTTATTCTGTTACCGCAAGCGATAAACTTGGTTATGCTTACGATAAGGTTCGCCATTTTAATAAGCTCGACCAAGATCTGAGACATATAGTTATAGAGCGCCAAAAGCTCTCCGCGTGTGATGCTGCCGCTGTCTACGCGAAGTGCGCCGCGGTGAATAAGCCACACGGTCGCAATGTTGATAAGTATGAGAGTTGCGGGGTTCATGATAGCCGATATCTTGCCCGTAAAGCGCTGGATCTTGTTCAGCTCAAGATCCTCCGCTTCAAAGCGCTCGATCTCCTCGCCCTCCTTGCAAAACGCGCGGACAACGCGGACACCGCCGAGGTTTTCGCGAACGGACAGAAGGACTTTACCAAGCTTTCTCTGCACCTTTTTATAAAGGGGTATGCAGGAAAGTATAACCGAGAACACCACAGCCGCCAAAACGGGAATGGCAACGGCGAAAATAAGCGCGGACCTTACGTCGATAGTAAACGCCATTATCATGGCGCCGAAGACCACGAAGGGTGAGCGCAAAAGCAAGCGCAGAGACAGATTTATTCCCGTCTGCACTTGATTCATGTCGCTGGTCATTACGGTAATAAGCTGAGACTGCGTCAAGCTGTCAAGATCCTGCCAGGAAAGAGTCTGAATGTGGCGGTGGAGACGGCTGCGAAGCTCGCACGTAAATCCCACGGCAGCCTTGGCGGCAAAATACTGAGCGGTCACCGAAAAGAAAAGACCGATAATGCCAAGGGCTCCCAAAACCAACGCCATTTTCACGATATAGCTTTGGTTGCTGTTCGCTATCCCTACGTCAACCATCTGCGCGATGACCAAGGGCACCAGCAGCTCAAAGGTCGCTTCAAGAAGCTTGAAAAGCGGTCCCAAGATGCTTTCAAGCGTGTATTTCTTCATAAACCTTAAAAGTTTGAACATTTTTCCTCCGTTAAAGTCTCCGTTATATATTCAAGTAAATATTTTACCACATTTTCCTTAATTTGTCACTATCTTTTGAAATTATTTTAAAGTTATTTACCAAAGTCTTGAAAGAAAAGCAAAATTCGTGTATAATTAAGTCAGAAAATTAAGGGAAGTGGAAAATTGAAGAAGTACGTTGCATTTTTGCTGTTTCTGACGTTTATTTTTACAATATTCTGCCCCCGCGGCTTATGCTTTTGAGTCGGGATCCTGCTAAGTCTCGGACGCGCAGCTCTACGACTTGACTTTCTGCAAAAAAGTAATATAATATTCAATATTAACTGAAGGAGGTACATCATCATGTCAGAGATCAAAAAAGGCGGAATATCCGTTGAATCGGAGCACATATTCCCCATAATCAAAAAATGGCTTTATTCCGAGAAGGATATTTTCCTTCGTGAAATCGTTTCAAACGCATCGGACGCAGTCACAAAGCTCCGCCGTCTGGAGTCCCTTGGCGAGATCCGCGACATCGGCTCGGATTTCAAGATCACCGTGACCGTTGACAAGACCGCGGGCACGCTCACCGTTTCAGACAACGGTATCGGCATGACCGAAGAGGAGCTTGAGCGCTATATCTGCCAGATCGCGCTTTCGGGTGCTCTTGAATTTATCAACAAGTACGAGGACGATAGCACCTCTGCGCAAAACGGCATCATCGGTCACTTCGGTCTGGGATTCTATTCTTCCTTTATGGTAAGCGACCGCGTTGAGGTGTTAACAAGATCCTACACCGACGAGCCTGCCGTTCACTGGGTCAGCACCGAGGACGGTCAGTACGAGATAAGCACAGGCGAGCGGGAAGAACGCGGCACGGACGTTATCATGCACATAGCAGAGGCTGAATCCGAATATCTGGAAATTTCAAAGATTCGCTCAATGCTTGACAAATACTGCGCGTTCATGCCCGTTGAAATTTATCTGGTTGACGCAGACACCCATGAGCAGACCGCAGAGGGCAAGGAAACAGAGGCGCCCAAGCCCGTAAACGACACAACTCCCCTTTGGCAGAAAAACCCCTCCGATTGCACCCCAGAGGAGTACAACGAGTTCTACAAAAAGGTTTTCGGCGACTTCCGCGATCCCCTGTTCTACATCCACATCAACGCGGATTACCCCTTGAACTTCAAGGGTATACTGTTCTTCCCCAAGCTCAACAATCAGTTTGAGCCTGTGGACGGTCAGGTAAAGCTTTTCTACAATCAGGTGTTCGTTGCCGACAACATAAAAGAAGTCATACCCGAGCATCTGCTCATGCTCCGCGGCGTTCTTGACTGCCCTGAGCTGCCCTTGAACGTATCAAGAAGCTATTTGCAAAACAACACCTACATTACCAAGGTGTCGGCTCATATAAGCAAGAAAACCGCCGACAAGCTCAATTCTCTTTGCATAAACGAGCGCGAAAAATACGAAGAACTTTGGGGTGACTTGAAAACCTTCGTTGAATACGCCTGCATGAGAGATAAGAAATTCTACGACCGCGTAAAAGCTTCCTTGCTTCTGAAAATCACTGACGGCACATTTGAAACGATCGACAGCTATCTGGAATATGCAAAGGAAAAGAACGAGGGCACAGTCTATTACGCTACCGACACGGCGCTCCAGGCTCAGTACATTTCAATGTTTGAGGCTCAGGGTATAAAGGTCGCTCTGCTGGACAAGCTCATTGACACGCAGTTCGTGACAATGCTTGAACAGTACACACCCGACACAAAGTACGTGCGAATCGATGCTGACGTGGCTTCTGCTCTGCGCGGAGATGGCGAAGCTGAAAAAAACGAGGAGCTTGAAAAGCTGTTCAAAAAAACAAGCGGAAACGAAGAGCTGAAGGTCGGATTTGAAAATCTCAAGGATTCGACGATTCCCGCGCTCATAACCGTTTCCGAGCAGTCGCGGCGCATGGAGGAAATGATGAGAATGTACGCGCTCGCAGGTGACGCACACGAAATGACGTTCCCCTCAGATATGTCTATAGTTCTCAACATGGCAAATCCCCTGACGAAAAAGATCGCAGAAACACTCACATCCGATGCTGAAAAAGCTGAAAAGCTGGCGCGCCAAGTTTTCTATCTGGCGCTCATGTCCCAAAGACAGCTGAACGCTGACGAAATGAAGTCTTTCCTTGAAGGAAGCTTTGAAATTCTTGAAAATCTTTAAAGAGAGGATATAAAAATGAAAAAACAGTTCACTTACACTCCAAAAGGGGTTTGTTCCAGACAGATCGACCTTGTGATCGAGGACGATATCATAATTGACGCGAAGTTTACAGGCGGCTGCTCGGGCAACACCCAGGGCGTGGCTGCCCTCGTTATCGGCATGAACGTGGACGAGGCTATCCGCCGCATTAAAGGCATCAAGTGCGGTATGAAAGACACCTCCTGTCCCGACCAGCTTTCACGCGCGTTGGAGGCTGCCAAGGAATAAGTCGAAATACAAAATGAAATTAAGCGCTTCTAAAAGATAATTTGTCAATTAAACTAATTTAATAATTTTAACAAAAAAAGGAAGTCTTCGGGCCTCCTTTTTTTGTAGGTCGCCGAAGTTTCAAAGGCGGTCGCAAAAAAACCGATTTTTTTGCCGAAAAACTATTGACAAACGCATTCGTATGTTATATCATTTATCCTGCTTGGCTTTTTTGCCGCCCACGCGGCGGCGTTTATTTGACCTATTTATTTTCTGGAGGTATTATGAAGAAGTTTGTTTGTGCACTTTGCGGTTATGAGTATGACGTAAAAGCCGGCGACCCCGACAACTGCATAGAGCCCGAAACCGAATTTGACGAGATCCCCGCAGACTGGGTATGCCCTCTGTGCGGCGCGTCAAAGGAAGATTTCGACGAGGTAGAGGCAGCCGAGGACTGACCTTGGACCTGAGCTGATGACACAAGCAAATACCTAAAAAGGACTTCCCTTTCAGGTATTTTAATTTGGCGGGATTGTGGAAGAAAGACTATCGCTTTCTTTTGCCACATTCCCGTTTCGATCGGCTTTTTGCAAATAAACGTCCACCCAAAGCCCCCTCTTAATTTTTTTGAACTTTTTTTCAAAAAGCCCTTGACAAAGCTGGAAAAAGAGTGTATAATAGTCAACGTTGTCACAGCGACGACAAAACAAAACGCGAGAGTGGCGGAACTGGCAGACGCGCACGTTTGAGGGGCGTGTGGATTTCACCGTACGGGTTCAAGTCCCGTTTCTCGCACCAAACAAAAAAGGCAGAGCGTTTGCTCTGCCTTATTTGTTTCGCGTGACATTACGACTTAGAACCCGTTCTGATTTGCTTTGCAAATCAGAACGATCTGCGCTGTGAGAATGAACAACTATAACTGAACATTGGCGCAGATGTGGGTTCTAAGTCCCGTTTCTCGCACCCGAACTCCCCGCCCCATTACCAGAACTTACATTTGAATTCCGACAGAAAATATGTTACAATATAAGCACATTGGAGCAACGCATTTTGAACACCAATTCAAAAACGGAGGTGCAACAGATGAAAAAAATACTGATTGCCATACTTTCTGTCGCAGCGACTGCAATGATGCTTATTATTAACGCATCGGCTGCCACATCTCACACGGTAAAGTCCGGCGACACCATGTGGAAGATCGCCGTGCAATATGAGGTAGGACTCAGCGAGATAAAAAGCGCAAATCCGCAGATACAAAACCCCGATCTTATTTATCCCGGGCAGGTGCTGAATATCCCTACCACCGACGCATCCGCCTTGAGCTTTGAAAAGGAAGTCGTCAGACTCGTAAATGAAGCAAGGGCCAAGAACGGCTTGAAGGCACTTACATACGACTGGGAGCTGAGCCGCGTGGCGCGAATCAAATCTCAGGACATGAAGGACAACAAATATTTTTCCCACACCAGCCCCGTATACGGCTCGCCCTTTCAGATGATGAAGAACTTCGGGATCAAATACAGAAGTGCAGGAGAAAATATTGCAAAAGGGCAAAAAAGCCCACAAGCTGTTGTTAATGCTTGGATGAATTCCTCGGGACACCGAGCAAACATTTTGAATTCTTCCTTTACGCATATAGGTGTGGGATACGTGGCGAGCGGAAATTATTGGACACAAATGTTTATCGGCAAGTAAGAAATTCAAATTTAATCATCTTCTTTTAAAAAGCAATGACCACCCTCAAGGGTGGTCTTTGCTTTTTGAAATGAACCTTGTTTTTAATGTATAATACAATTGGTGTGCCATTTCAAGCACCTTAGTTTATTTTTTGAAATTTACTGCGATCCGCAATAAAACTAAAGTTTTGTTTTTCTCAAAATTTGATAAAAACCCTTGACAAACCTCCCCTGCTGTGATATAATACCGCTTGTTGACATCATATTATGCGGATGTGGCGGAATTGGCAGACGCGCTAGATTCAGGTTCTAGTGAAAGCAATTTCATATGGGTTCAAGTCCCTTCATCCGCACCAGTACCGAGAAGTGCAATAGCGCTTCTCGGTAATTTTACCATTTGGGGATTTTTCGATTTTTGTCTATTACAGGGAGGTGAGGATTTGGCTGACAAAAATACGGGCAGAAAAATAATTGCCCAGAACAAAAAGGCTTACCATGACTATTTTGTGGACGAAAAGTACGAGGCGGGTATCCAGCTTTTCGGCACTGAGGTAAAGAGCCTGCGTAAGGGTCAGGTAAACCTCAAAGACTCCTATTGTGAGATAAAGGGCGGCGAGATCTTCGCTACGGGAATACACATCAGTCCCTACGAACAGGGCAACATCTTCAACCGCGATCCCCTGCGCGACCGCAAGCTCTTAATGCACAAAAGAGAGATCATGAAGCTGCACGGTCTGGTAGGTCAGAAGGGATTTTCCATAATTCCCCTTTCTCTTTATTTCAGCGGCTCTTACGTCAAGGTGGAACTTGGTCTTTGCCGAGGCAAAAAGCTCTATGACAAGCGCGATTCCCAGGCAAAAAGAGACAGCGACAGAAATATCGAGCGATACAGCAAGAGCAAGAACGCAGACTTTTAAAAAGCATATTCCAAAAAAGCGGGACCTATCCCGCTTTTTTTCACATTTATGTAACAAAATTCGTTTTTTTCCGTGTTATAATAATAGAGAAACAATTCTGCTCTCAGGAGATACATATATGAATACAAATCAACAAAACAAGAACGTGCGGACAGCACCTCGAACACCCGCGCAATCGAATATAAACCGCCTGACCCCGAACGGTGCCGTTCGCAGGACGCCTTCGGCGCAGAAAAAGCCTACGGGCATCGGCAGAATAGCCTTCTGGCATTGTGCCGTGGCTGCCGCCGTCTATTGGGAACTTCTTCTGTCAATCCTCATCGGCTGGAAAGGTCTGCCCCTGACACCCGTTTACCTTATCCTCACGGGTGCCGCCGCAGGTCTGCTCTTTGGCGGTATTTACAGTATGATACCCAATCTGACCGTCAGAAAGGTCTATGCTTACGCGTATTTTGCGTTGGGATCGGTGCTGTTTTTGGTGCAGTACTTTGTTCGTCAGACCTTCCAGACCTTTATGACTTTCAAATCCCTTATCTCCGAGTCCACTAACGCCGTAGGCACATTTACAAACGAGTTTTTCGCTATCGTAACGTCGGGCTGGTGGATAATCCTTCTCTACTGCCTGCCCCTGATCGCGTTCGCCGTTCTGGCAGCGAAAAAGATGAACCTCCGCCGTCTGCGCGGCAAATTGCCTCTGGCTATGGTAGCCTGTGCGCTTGTACTTGAACTCGTCTGCATCGGAACTATCGCCGCAAGTCCTGCAGGACGTGAAAAAATGGGCGCGCAGTACCTGTACGATTCGGCGGTCAACTGCTTTGGCTTGAACAACGCTATGCTGCTTGACACGGTTGGCGGTCTCGGCGGAGACGATTACGTACCGCCCGTGGCAGGTCTCGAAGAGGATCAGCCACCCGTTGACACGGGAATGGGAACCGACACCGGAGGTGAAGACACACCTCCCGACCCGCCCAAGGTATACGAGCGAAACGAGCTGGACATTGATTTCGCCGCCCTTGCCGAATCCGAAAAGAACAAGGAAGTTGCAAAGCTCCACTCGGGCATAGCGGCTCTCAGCGGCTCTTATCAGAACGAGTTCACGGGAATGTTCAAAGGCAAAAACCTTATCCTCATTACCGCAGAGGGATTTTCCGAGGAGGTCATTGACCCCGTGCGCACCCCTACCCTTTACCGTTTGGCAAACAACGGTGTCAACTTCACCGACTACTACCAGCCCGTTTGGGGCGGAAGCACTCTGACAGGTGAGGCATCGATCCTCACGGGACTTATCCCCATGGGCGGCGTTTCGGGCGTCAAGGCGACCGCGAACAAGAATATGTACATGACCATCGGCAACTCGCTCATGCGTCAGGGATATTTTTCCCGCGCGTTCCACAACAACAGCTATACTTATTACAGCCGCAACACCACTCACGAGAATTTCGGCTATGAGAAGTTCATCGGATACGGTAACGGCATCGAAGTGGGCGTCAGCAAAAAGTGGCCCCAGAGTGACCTTGAAATGATGGAGACCACGGTGGATTGGTACATAGACCATCAACCCTTCAGCGTCTATTACATGACCGTCAGCGGTCACTGCAATTACAGCTGGACGGGAAACAGTATGTCAAAGCGCAACAAAGATGCCGTAGCCGACATGGACGCATCCGAAACCATAAAAGCGTACCACGCGTCCCAGATCGAGCTTGAAAAGGCAATGGCATATCTTGTGCAAAGACTTGAGGAGGCGGGAATCGCGGACGATACTCTGATAGTCCTTTCCTCCGACCACTACCCTTACGGTCTTGAAAACGGCTCCTTTGGCAACACCGAGGACTTCGTTTCCGAGCTTTACGGCTACACCTATCAGAACTACGCTGAACGCGACCATTCAAGGCTTATCATGTGGAGCGGAGTTTTCGAGAAAATGGAAGAAAAGATCGTAATTGACGCGCCCACATACAGCGTTGATATCCTGCCCACCCTGCTGAACCTTTTCGGCGTGGAATTTGACTCCCGACTGCTGGCGGGACGCGACGTTTTCTCGGGAACCGAGGCTCTGGTCTGCTGGACCGACTACTCATGGAAGACAGAGCGCGGCTTTTACAACAGCCGCACGGGCAAGTTCACCCCCGCCCAAGGCTACGAAATGCCCGACGATGACTACATCAAGCGTATCAAGAGCGTAGTGTCCTACAAGATCTACTTCTCCAAGACCGCACTGAACGTAGATTATTACAATAAACTTTTTGGGTAAGACCCAATCCCCGACGGAACGTCCCGTCGGGGATTTTTCTTGTGAAAATCTTGACACGGTGACCCTGTTGTGCTATAATTATAAGGATATAATGGAAAATTATGCGTAGCAGAGCGTCTTTTAGACGGTCCTCGAAGTTTTCCAAAAACATTGGTGCCGCCGCAAGCGGCGGAATGGAGATCTTATGGGAGTTGTTATCGGAATCGACGTTGGCGGAAGCACCACGAAGATCGTAGGCTTTGATGTCCAGTGCGAAAATAAATCACATCGGCTGATCGCGCCCATTTTCGTGCGCGCCACCGACCCTATAACCTCAATTTACGGTGCGCTTGGCAAGTTCACCATGGAAAACGGCTTGTCCCTTGACGACATCGATCAGGTCATGATGACGGGCGTTGGCTCATCACACATTGACCGTCCTCTCTACACCCTCAAATGCAGCGGTGTACCCGAATTTTCAAGCATCGGCAAAGGAGGTCTTTACCTTTCGGGGCTGAACGAAGCTATCGTTGTCAGTCTCGGCACGGGTACTGCCATAATCCACGCCAAAAAGACTTCAAACGGCGGAGTTTCCACCGATTACATGGGCGGTACGGGCGTCGGCGGCGGTACTCTGATCGGTCTTTCAAAGAAGATCCTGGGCGTTGATACTATCGAGCACATCGAGGAGCTTTGCGATACGGGAGATCTTGGAAACATCGACCTTCGGGTAAAGGACCTTGCCAAAAAACACAAGTACCCCGGCATGAACGACGAGCTGACCGCCGCAAACTTCGGCAACGTCAGCGACATTGCCACAAGCTCCGACATAGCCTTGGGAATCGTAAATATGGTAGCGGAAACTATCGCCACCACCGCGATATTTGCCGCACGGTCACACTCGGTAAAGGAGATCGTGCTCACGGGAAATTTGACTACCATGCCTCACGTCCGCCGCGTCTTTGAGGGGCTTGAATCCACCTTTGGCGTCAAGTTTATAATACCCGAAAATTCACAGTTCGGCACGGTTATCGGTGCCGCTCTCCACGCGTTCGACGAGGGCAAATAAACCTTGACATAAAGTGACAAGGATGATATAATTATTCGTATGAAATTTTTTCCTGAAAGGTGACAAATAAAATGGTTTGGACTTCACTTAACGATCTGAGAGAAAAATATCTCGCTTTCTTTGAATCAAAGGGACATCTGAGACTTCCCTCTTACCCTCTGGTTCCCATCAACGACAAATCCCTTCTGCTTATAAACTCAGGCATGGCACCTATGAAGAAGTTCTTCACAGGTGAGGAGATCCCTCCCCGCAACCGAGTAACGACCTGCCAGAAGTGTATAAGAACGCCCGACCTTGAGCGCGTTGGCCACACCGCCCGCCACGGAACGTTCTTTGAAATGCTTGGAAATTTCTCCTTTGGCGATTACTTCAAGGAGGAGGCTATTCCGTGGGCTTGGGAGTTCCTCACAAAGACGCTTGAAATTCCCGAAAACCTGCTCTGGCCGTCCATTTACGAGAACGACGAGGAGGCTTACGACATCTGGGTAAACAAGATCGGTGTGCCGAAAGAGCACGTAGTGCGCCTTGGCAAGGCAGACAACTTCTGGGAGCACGGCTCAGGTCCCTGCGGTCCCTGCTCTGAGATCTATTTTGACCGCGGAGAAAAGTACGGCTGCGGCTCACACGACTGCAAGCCCGGCTGCGACTGCGACAGATTCATGGAGATCTGGAACAACGTGTTCTCCCAGTTTAACAACGACGGCAACGGCAACTACACAGAGCTTGCGCAGAAAAACATTGATACAGGTATGGGTCTTGAGCGTCTGGCTTGCGTTATGCAGGGCGTTGACAACATGTTCGAGGTCGATACTATCCGTAAGGTCATCGACAAGGTCTGCGAAATTTCGGGCAAGAACTACGGAGACGACGCAGAAAACGATATTTCTATCCGCGTTGTAACAGACCACTCAAGAAGCGCAATGTTCATGATCTCCGACGGCGTTATTCCCTCAAACGAAGGCCGTGGATACGTGCTTCGCCGTATTATCCGTCGCGCTTGCCGTCACGGAAAGCTCCTGGGCATCAACCACCCTTTCCTGGTGGACACCTTGACTACTTCGATCGAGGAAAGCAAGGGTGCGTACTGTGAGCTTGACGAAAAGAGAGACTACATTTTAAAGGTCATTTCGCTTGAAGAAGAGCGCTTTGACGCTACCATCGACGCAGGTCTTTCTATCCTGTCCGACCTTATAAAGGGGGCGCAGGACAGCGGCGCAAAGGTCATTTCGGGCGACGACGTGTTCAAGCTGTACGATACCTTTGGATTCCCCATTGACCTTACACGCGAGATCGCGGCAGAAAGCGGTCTGGCAATAGACGAAGAAAAGTTCACTGCCCTAATGCAGGAGCAAAGAGTAAGAGCAAGAAACGCAAGAGGTAACGTAGGTGGATGGAGCGATTCCTCCAAGTCGTTGCTTGGCGAGCTTGAAAAAACTCAGTTCTGCGGCTACGATTCTATTGAGACCGTTGGCTGCAAGGTTCTTGCAATTATCGTGGACGACAACGCAGTTTCCGAGGTAAACGAAGGCGAATTCTCCCTTATCCTTGACAAGACCCCCTTCTATGGCGAGGGCGGCGGTCAGGTAGGTGACTCGGGTATGATCTTTGCAGGTACAAAGGGCGAGCTTGCCGTTGAGGTCGCCGACACAAAGAAGACTGACGGCGTATATATCCACATCTGCAAGATTTCCGACGGCAATGGCACGCTCAAAACAGGCGACGCTGTTTGGGCAAGAGTTGACGAGACGAGACGCGCGGCAATCAAGCGCAGCCACTCCGCGGCTCACCTGCTTCAGGCGGCACTTCGCCAGGTTCTTGGCAACCACGTTTCCCAGGCAGGCTCTTACGTTGACGAGCACGAAACACGCTTTGACTTTGCTCACTTTGCTCCCATGACGGAGGAAGAGATCGCCAAAGTTGAAGCTATCGTAAACGCAGGAATCCTTTCGGGAGCTGCCGTTGATACGGTCGAGACCGACATTGAAGGCGCAAAGGCTATGGGTGCTATGGCTCTGTTCGGCGAGAAATACGGAAACGTAGTCCGTGCCGTCAAAATGGGGGATCTTTCCACCGAGCTTTGCGGCGGTACACACGTTGACAACGTGGCAAAGATCGGGCTGTTCAAGATCCTTTCCGAGTCCTCCGTTGCGGCGGGCGTAAGAAGAATCGTTGCTATTACAGGTACAAACGTTCTCGAATACATGGCTTCCCAGCAGAAGACTATCGACGAGGTCGCAAAGGAGCTTAAAGTTCAGAAAATTTCCGACGTTGCAAAGAGAGCAGCGCAGATCCAGAGTGAGCTTCACGATGCAAAGAAGGAGATCGAGTCACTCAACGGCAAGATCGCGGCAACAAAGGCGGGCGCGATCACAGAAAACGCAGTTTCAGTCGGCTCTGTTCGTCTCGCAACCGCAAAGCTGGATGGCATGACACCCGACACAGCCCGCACACTTTCAGACGATCTCAAGGCAAAATACGACGACCTTGTAACCGTTATGGCAGTTGAGGCCGAGGGCAGACTTACGTTTGTCTGCGCTTGCGGTAAGGATGCCGTTTCGGCAGGTGCGCACGCAGGCAAGCTGGTTGGAGCAGTTGCGGCAGTTGCAGACGGCAAGGGCGGCGGACGACCTGACAGCGCCATGGCAGGCGGCAAGGACGCATCCAAAATTGCAGAGGCACTTGGTTCTGCAAAGGCTGCACTTGAAGGAATGCTTAAATAAATAATAAAAAACTCGGAAGGCTCATGCCTTCCGAGTTTTTTATTTAAGAATCTCATCGAGGTCTGCCTTGATCTGCTGCTCCGTTTCTCTTGCCTTCACTTCTGTTTCAGCCGTGACCGTGATGTAAGCCTTTAATTTCGGCTCTGTGCCCGAGGGGCGAATGACCACCGAACCGCAGTTAAGAAAATATTTTATAACGTCGGCACCGGGCAGTCCGTCAAGTCCTTGCAGATAATCGAGAGTTTTCTCTGTCGCATGACCGCCAAATGCGCTCACGCCGCCGCGGAGCTTCTTCATAATATCCTGCATCTTGGCAAAGCCCGCAGAACCTTCAAACTGGTAGGAATGTAGGGTGTTTAAGCAGTAGCCGTGCTTTGCATATATTTCGTTCAAGCGGTCAATAAGACTGATTCCGCGGGTCTTGTAATACGCGAACATCTCGCAGATGAGGAAGGAAGCGTTGACAGCGTCCTTGTCGCGAACGTATGTGCCCGAAAGGTATCCGTAGCTTTCCTCGAAACCCAACAGGTAGGAATCTTCCATTCCCTTCTCCTCAAGCAGAGCGATCTGCTCTCCGATATACTTGAATCCCGTGAGCACGTTGACTGCGCGAACGCCGTAGCTCTCGGCGACCCTGTCCGCCAAGTCGGTCGTGACGATAGTCTTTACCACAATGGGGTTCTCGGGCATTTTTTTATGTTTGGCGCGCTGAGAACAGACAAAATCAGTCAAGAGAATACCCGTTTCGTTACCTGTGAACAGGCGGTATTCATTGCCGTCAAAGGCGGCAATGCCAACTCTGTCACAATCAGGGTCGGTCGCAAGAAGCAGGTCAGCGTTGTATTTTTTAGCGTACTCCATGCCAAGCGCCATCGCTTCCTTTATCTCGGGGTTGGGATAAGGACAGGTGGGAAAATTTCCGTCGGGCTTTTCCTGCTCCGAAACTACCGTTACATTCTTGAAGCCCGTTTCACCCAGCACGCGCATTACGGGCTTGAGACCGCTTCCGTTCAGAGGAGTATATACGATAGAAACATTCTTGTCTATCTCGTCCCCAAAAAGCACGGATGTTCCCTTTACCTGCTCGCAAAAGGCTGTGAAAACGCTGTCGTCGACGTATGAGATGAGTCCTTTTGAAATGCCCTCGTCAAAGCTCATACGGCGAACGTCCGAAAAGATATCAAGTTTTTCTATCTCTGCCGTTACACCGTCTGCCGCCTCGCTCGTCATCTGACAGCCGTCAGAGCCGTATACCTTATAACCGTTATATTTTGCGGGATTGTGGGAAGCCGTTATCATAACGCCTGCCGCACAGCCTAAACTTCTCACCGCAAAGGAAAGACAGGGCACGGGCATAAGCTCGGGATAAATTACCGCCTTTATACCGTTTGCGGCAAATACCTCGCAGGAGATCTTTGCAAAGGTGTCCGAGAAGTTACGGGAGTCGTAGCTTACGGCGATCTTCGCATCGGAAAAATTCTTTATCATATAGTTCGCAAGCCCCTGAGAAGCCATAGCGACCGTGTAGACGTTCATGCGGTTGGTTCCCGCGCCGATAACACCTCGCAAACCCGCCGTGCCGAATTCAAGATCGCGGTAAAACGCGTCCTCGATCTCGCTTTCACTCATTTTTTCAAGCTCACCGCGAAGCTCTGCGGCATTTTCGAGCCAAAGTTCATATTTTGTCATTTTATTTTATCCTTTACGTATAGA
The DNA here is from genome assembly GCA_045651985.1 of Eubacteriales bacterium. Lineage (GTDB taxonomy): Bacteria > Bacillota > Clostridia > Oscillospirales > CAG-272 > SIG710. Next base: position 2,148 of record JAZRTK010000010.1, on the reverse strand, counting down.
ATCGTTTTATTATATGCCAAAACAATAAGAAAACGAATAGCATTCAACGCTAAATTATACCACATAAAAAGACAAAAGTCAACTAAAATCGAGATCTATCCCGTGAAACTTTAAATATCCCCCCGCCGATTGTGTCGCTTATATTATTTATTTACCAATCCAATTTTCTTGGAGCCAAATTGTTGTTATAATTATACACTGTCGGGGAGATTTTTTAAAAGAGGATCTGCAAAATCTGAATAAATATTTTGTTTTGCGAAACAATAACAAAAAAGCCGAAAAAAGCGGCGGGAGGTATACAAAATGGCAGAAGAAAAGGACAAATCAAAGGACTCGGAGCAAAGGCTGGAGGAAATAGAAAAAACAGGCAGTGTGGTTACAATGAACCCCGGGGGAAACCTGCATTGTTTGAGTATTATCGGTCAAATCGAGGGACATTACATTTTAGGAGAAGGTCAAAAAGCCACTAAATACGAGCACGTAATACCGCTGCTCATGGCGATTGAGGAAAGTACCGAGATCGAAGGTCTTTTGGTGGTACTGAACACCATGGGCGGCGATGTTGAGGCGGGGCTTGCTATAGCGGAAATGATAGCGTCAATGTCCAAACCTACGGTGTCATTGGTCCTTGGGGGCGGTCACTCTATCGGCGTTCCCTTAGCTGTGGCGGCTAAAAAATCCTTCATCGTACCCTCGGCGACCATGACCATTCACCCCGTCCGTATAACGGGACTGGTGGTGGGCGTACCTCAGACCTTCAAATACTTCCAATCCATGCAAGAGAGGATAATAAAATTCATCGTCAGCCACTCAAATGCTGACAGCGGAAAAATTCAGGAGCTGATGATGCGCCCCGATGAGCTTGCCACAGACGTGGGATCTATCGTTGACGGCGAGGAAGCTGTCCAATATGGTCTTATCGACGGCGTGGGCGGGCTCAGCGACGCCATTTCCGCCCTGCGGGATATGATAAAGGAAAGCAAGAAAAATAAGTAAGCCCGTTTATTAGCAAAAAAGGCAGACCTGCCGGTCTGCCTTTTATGTATTAAATCAGTGTGCGATGCAACGCTCTGTATCCTTATCGAAGATATGGATTCTTGCAGCGTCGATAGCGACCTTGATCTCGTCGCCTGCGCGAGAGGGAGATCTGGGAGATACGCGAGCTACCATTCTGGACTCACCAACATTGAGGTACATGAGGATCTCGGATCCCATAAGCTCGGTTACGTCAACCACTGCGTCAACAACAGAGTCAGCGAACGTCTCAAGGTGAACGGGCTCGTCGTGAATAGCTTCGGGACGGATACCAACAACAACTTCCTTGCCGATGTATTCCTTAACTGTATCGGAAGCGGTCTTCTCTGCGGGAAGCTTGATGTCGCCGCCCTCGAATACGAAGTGAACTGCGTCACCCTTCTGCTCGAGAGTACCGTTTACGAAATTCATCTGAGGTGTGCCGATAAAGCCTGCTACGAAGATGTTGCAGGGCTTATCGTAAAGTGTCTGAGGAGCGTCAACCTGCTGGATAACGCCGTCCTTCATAACAACGATACGGCTCGCCATGGTCATAGCCTCGACCTGGTCGTGAGTAACGTAGATAAACGTTGTCTCAACGCTCTTATGAAGCTTTGTAAGCTCTGTTCTCATGGCTGCACGAAGCTTTGCATCAAGGTTGGACAGAGGCTCGTCAAGAAGGAATACCTTAGGATAACGAACGATAGCACGGCCCAGAGCAACACGCTGCTTCTGACCACCTGACATAGCCTTAGGCTTTCTGTCGAGCAGGTGGGCAATATCAAGGATACGAGCTGCTTCTTCAACGCGTCTCTTGATCTCTTCCTTGGGAGTCTTGCGGAGCTTAAGTCCGAAAGCCATGTTATCGAAAACGGTCATATGAGGATACAGAGCGTAGTTCTGGAAAACCATCGCGATATCTCTGTCCTTAGGAGCGATATCGTTAACCAGACGGTCACCGATATAGATTTCACCATCGGAAATTTCTTCAAGACCGGCTACCATACGAAGAGTAGTAGATTTACCGCAACCGGAAGGACCAACAAGAATAATAAATTCTTTATCCTTGATTTCAAGGTTGAAATCGGAAACGGCTACTACACCGCCGGGATACTTTTTGTAAACATTACGTAG
>JAZRTK010000009.1:0-11999 GCA_045651985.1 Eubacteriales bacterium | reverse complement strand
AAGATCGCCTGTAACGGTAACGTAATCGCCCATCCAGGAATATCCCGAGGAATTGATCAGTCCGGGATTGAGCCCAAGCAGGACGTGGGTCTGCACCTCGCCTGCTTGCACCTTGGTCGCGTCCACGTCGTGACCGTTGAGGAGATTGATAGTCTGCGCTACCATTTCCATATGACCAAGTTCCTCGGCGGCTATGTCGAGAAAGAGATCCTTGATTTCGGGATCTTTGATTCTGAAGCTTTGCGACATATACTGCATTGCCGCCTTGAGCTCACCGTTACCGCCGCCAAGCTGCTCCTGAAGCAAAACGGCATACTGAGGATTCGGTCTTTCGATCTCTACGGGATGAAATAACTGTTTTTCGTGTTTGAACATAGTAAATTTGACCTCCGTTTATGAATTTGATACTATTATTTCCCATGACATGCCAACGTATACTTCTACATTCTTTTATCATCCGTCGCGGGATTATCGATCAGCTCGCCTTGCTCGGTAAACCGCGAGCCGTGGCAGGGACAGTCCCAGGAGTGCTCGGCTCGGTTGTATTTAAGAGCACAGCCAAGGTGTGGACATCGGGGCGTGGCGGGCGTTAGAAGTCCTACCGTCGATTCAAAAGCATTGACGGCAAGTTGTGGATGCAGAATAGTGCGCAAGGGTGAAAAGACGGCAGCGTACGGGTTGGACTTACCTTGAACGAGATCGCAGAGAAGGTCGGCGGCGACCATCGCTCCTGTCATACCCCATTTATTAAATCCCGTTGCCACAAAGATATCGGGCGTAGATCTCGAATACAGCCCGATATAAGGAATGTCGTCCAGCGTCATGCAGTCCTGCGTTGCCCATTTACCCACGACCTCGGTGTTTTTGTAGTGTTTCTTGGCGAAGTCTTCAAGCTCCTGCCAACAACCGCCATGCTTGCCCGTGCGGTGTCCTCCGCCTCCGAGGAGCAGAAGATCGCCGTAGCTACGAAAGGACAGTCCCGTATTCGATTCGTCCACGTACATTCCGCTGACGTTCTGCGCACCTTTGAGGGCGAGAACGTAGGAACGGTGCTGATAAAGCTTTAAGGGGTACAATCCGTGCTTATTGAGCATTGGAAAATGTGTTGCGATGATCAGCTTTTTATAGAATATCTCACCGTGATTTGTAACTGCCTTGTAGGGCATCAGTTCCAAGACCTTTGTATGCTCGTAAATCGGCAGATCCTTTGCAATGCCGTATAGGAATTTCAAGGGATGAAACTGTGCTTGATTCTTGATGCAAACCGAACCCGCGACTGCGAACGGAAGCTCGCGAGCGTCCGAAAAGTCGGCTTTCACGCCGAGGCGGTTGAGGGCAGCAACTTCCTTTTCAATTTTCTTGCGGTCATTTAAGGAATAGACGTAGGAAGCCCTTGTTTCGTAGTCACAGTCAATTTCTTTTGAAAGTCGGGCGTATTCTCTGCCCGCTTTGGTCTGTGCATCGACATACAAACGCGACTTATCCTCCCCCAAGCGGCGTAACATTTTTTCGTAGATCAATCCGTGCTGCAAGGTGATTTTTGCCGTGGTGTTTTTAGTGATATCTCCGCAGATTTCCGTGGCTTCCGCCAAAATACAATCAACACCCGCATTTTTCAGCTTATATGCACACAGAATCCCGGCGATTCCGCCGCCGATGATCAAAACATCGGTGCTTTTGTTTTCTTTTAATTTGGCAAAATTTATATTCTTTACGGTATCTTCCCATATAGATTTCATGATATGGTTAGTCATTGCTCGTCGTTCACAAGGGAATTTACGTATCGGTGCATCTCATCTCTGCTTTTTACAGTGTGTGTCCCCTCGATGATCTCCTTCTTTTGATCCTCACTAAGCGCTGCAAACTTCTGCATTGCATCGGGATTCATCGCCAGTGCCATGGCAAAGCCAACGGGCATTTCGTCTTTCGTCATAATTTTCACCTCCGATTTGTAATATAAATATTATTCGTGTTTTTCAGTCTTTGCATACATGTAAAAAAACGTAGCGATCGGTACGGAGAAGCAAAAAAAGCGATCAAGAATATTTTTCCATACAAAAAAACCCGTCTGCTTGTCAGACGGGTTTTACTTTTCGTTATTGTACCAGCGCACTTCCCTCTCCGAGCCAGGATGGAACGCTTGATGTTCCGAACATTACCGCAGCAGGTATTTTTGCGCCCTTTTTCTTTGCCGCTATAACTGCTCGGGAAAGGTCGTTGCAGTTAAAGAGCTTCACCTGCTTATCCTTGTTTGAGCTTATTTTTCCAGAGCTCAAGGTCAGCGTAAGAAGTCCCGGGCACTTGCCGTGGCGCGCCAAGCCGAAGGCAAACTCATCCGACACGGATCTTGAACCAACGTCAAGCCACACTCCGCCGATCAGATCAACGTAGTCTCCGCCCGGGTAAGCATCAAACAGGAAGGTCGCACCCTCGGTGGCGTTAGGCGAATACTGCCAGATAAGGCTGTGACAGCCCGCGGCATCAAGATAATTATAAGTATATATCCAAAGCTCCTTGAAAAGTCCGCTGTCCGCGCCCTTGCCCGCGGGGCTGTACCAATACTTGCTCTGATTGTGAGCCTCAAAGGGCTTGAAGATAACGGTGATTCCGTTGTCGTGCATAGCTTTCAAAAAGCTCGCCGCGCAGTCAAGCTGACGGGTAAACTTTTTATTCAGATCGGTTCCCTCGGTCAAAAGAGCATGCCAATTATCCTTTGTTTTCAAGCTTCCCGTAGCCTTGTCGCCAAGCTCCCAGCCGCCCGTAGGATTTTCAAAATAAGCGCTAATGGCAACAATACCGCCGCCATATGCGTACTTTGCTATCTGGCACACTGTTTCGCTCAGTTCGCGGGGAGTAAGCTCATCTATGTGAAGTCCGTAGCTGAAAAGGTCAAGGGACAGCACGTCGGGAGCTTTTCCAACCGCCGCCGCAAAATCCCCGAGCACGTAATCCGGGCTCGCAAATGACCCACCCTGCTGACCTGTCAAAAATTTACCGCCGTCAGATGCGCTTTCAGTCAGCTTAGAAAGAATTTCGTCCTTTGTCATATAAACGGGATTTTTGCCCGTGTTGCCAACGTAATTATCCTGTATAGCAATATTTCCCTGCGAGGATTTCTTTGAAATATTCTCAAAAAAGTCGTGCTTGAAATATTCAACGGCGTACTGTGCCGTATCGACGCTTCCGATTACGTAAAGGTTGCCGTCGTATTTCAGTTCTATTGAAAATCCGTTGGCGATAAGTCCCGAATTGTCAAAAATTATATACTTTTCATTCTCGGAAAGCTCCTGTTCCACGGGCAGAAGAACTCCGTAAACATTCTCGGCTATATACTCGGACACGCCCGAAATATCTACCTCGGGAGAAGCGTAAAGCCTGAAATCGGCAATATCGACTCCGTCTATTGTCAGTGTATCAAACATATAGTCGTGAGTGTAAATATAGCCGTCGCCCGCGGGAATATCAAGGCAGCCGCCGTAGACGTTGATAAAATGCGACACGAAAAAGTCCACCGCTTTAAGCGTTGCGCTGTCGCTTCCGCCCACGATGATTATCTTCTCACCCACCTTTTTAATAACGTAATCTCCGAAGGCCAGCCCCTTTTTCGCCTGAACGCTTGCCGCCCGCTCGGTGTCGCCGATAACGATCTCGCGCTCGTGCTCGGTCTGGTCCGCACCTATCCAGTCGGTGGACGAGGGCAGGTTGACATCAAGTCCGCTCTTTAGTGCGTTTTTCAGGCGCATCATGGCTTCCTTTTCCATATCAGACGCAAGGTCGGAGCGTATAATATAGTAATCCTCAATACCGTATAGCGCCTCGGTACGTATCTGAACGTCACCGTCGCCCGTGATGACTCCGCCGTCGTCGCCGAAGCTGTATCCGTCGTCCTTTATGCCGCAGCCAAACAGCAACGCCGCAAAAAGGACAGTCCCTATCAATGCAAAGATCTTTATATTCTTCATGATTTCTCCAATATTGAATTTGTTATCACCATCATTTTACCATTCCGTGCCCCCGTTGTCAAGTAAAGTCACAAAACCTTCACAGAGTACCGCATTTTCAAAAATTTCTCCGCTTTTTAATTATATGGTTGAATTTTCCCGTATTTTGTGATAGAATATAATGGGTATGTGTTTATGCATACATTGAAATTTCGGGAGGTGATGCCATGCAGTACGACAACGGACGGCTTTTGCTGAGCGTAGATGAGCTGTGCCGTCTTGCCACACTGCGCGGCAATTTGGGCACTACCGCGGGGCTGATCAGACCCACGGTAGCAGAAAAGGTTGCCCAAAGGATAGCCGCACGCTCCCCCTTTTTCTCCCATATGGTCCCCCTCTCGGCAGAGATAGCCTTCGGGGACATACGCTACGAGATCTCGGGCACAGCAGAGCTGGTGGAAAAAAACAGCAAAACCTGCACCGTCTATTTGGTAGCGTCAAGGCCGCATTCCATGCACTCCGACCGCGACCTCGACCGTGCAAAGCTCCTTTGTCTGTGCTATCTGGCGTGCCGTCAGTTTGACACGGAAGAGGTAATGGGCGTCACTGCGACCGTCGACAAAAACGGCAATTTCAAGGAAGTCTCGGAGATTTTTTCCGCTTCCCTTCTCCAAAGAGCGTTTCTCTCCTATCTTGCCTCCGTCGAGCGTTACGCAAGGCTTGAAATAAACCGAGCCACAACCGCAAAAGGCTCTCTGCAAGAAATGAGATTTCCCTATGGCGAGATGCGAAAAGGTCAGCGAGAGCTGATAGAAGAAAGCTACCGCGCAATCCGCGACGGAAAAAGGCTCTTTGCTATGGCGCCCACGGGCATAGGCAAGACCATATCCACCCTTTACCCTGCCGTCAAGGCTTTGGGTGACGGGTTGTGCGACAAGATCTTTTACCTTACCGCCAAAATGAGTACCCGAAGAGAAGCGTTTTCTGCCGTGCGCGCCATGGTAGAGGCGGGCGCGGACGTGAGAGCCATAGTTCTCACCGCAAAGGAGCAGACCTGCTCAAATCCCATGGCGAAAATTTCGGGCATCGGTGTGTCAAGCCATTGCAACCCCGCCGCCTGCACCATGGCAAGAGGATACTACGACCGCGCAAAGGAAGCCGTAAACGAGCTTCTCACTCAGTACAGGGGCTACACCCGAAAAATAATCGAGGAAGCGGCGGCGCGATACAACGTCTGCCCATACGAGCTTTCTCTTGACCTGTCCGAGCAGTGCGACGTTATAATCTGCGATTACAACTACGTTTTCGACCCGTCGGTTTATTTGCGTCGGTATTTCTCCGATTTTTCGGACAAAAAAGACCTCAATTACGTCTTTTTAGTGGACGAGGCACACAATCTGCCCGACCGAGCTCGTGAAATGTACTCAGCCGAGCTTTCCTTTGAAGATTTTGAGGAGCTTTATCGGATACTCCCCCGCAAGTCAAAGCTTACCGAGCAGACCGAGACGGTCATGCGGGCGGTATTCAAACTGAAAAAGCTTTGCGCCGACAGCACTTTCAAGGACGAAGATGGTCGCGAGAGCGGATTTTACATCGGAACCGACCCGCCGGGTGCAACTCAACAAGCCCTACAGACGTACAGCGAAGCAATAGAAAAATGGCTGAAGGTCAGCGAGGAAAATCCCGCATACAATTTAGCTTATATCCTTGCGGGAAGACTCAGGAAATTTCTGTCTGTCACTGACTGTTACGACGAACATTTCCGCACCTACGTTCTGCTTGACCGCGGCAAGATAACCTTAAAGCTTTTCTGTCTTGACCCGTCCCACGTCATCGGCATCAGAATGAACAGCGCAGTTTCTTCTATACTATTTTCCGCAACCTTGACACCCCCCGACTATTTCAGAGATATTCTGGGGGGCGGCAAAGGCTCGCGGCTCCTCTCCCTGCCCTCCCCCTTTGACCGCTCAAATCTGTGTCTTACGTGCATGACGGGCGTCAGCACACGATACGACGACCGCGGTGCCTCTTACTCAAAGGTCGCCTCCTGCATCGCCGCCTCGGTTGTGGCAAAGAAAGGAAATTACATCGTCTATTTCCCCTCTTACGGCTACATGGAGCAGGTGGCGTCGATCTTCAAAAAGAAGTTCGACGCGGTGGAGACCGTTATTCAGTCTCGGTCAATGACGCTGTCGGAAAAAGAGCAATTTCTCGGTCATTTCAAGCCCGACGGAAATTTACGCGTGGGCTTTTGCGTCCTGGGCGGCGGATTTTCCGAGGGTGTTGACCTGCCGGGAAGCCGACTCATCGGCTCGATCGTTGTGGGTGTTGGCCTGCCGGGACTCTCAAACGAGGGCAACATTATCCGCGATTTCTACGAGGTCAAGTACGAGTGCGGATACGACTACGCCTACACCTACCCCGGCATGAACAAGGTTCTACAGGCGGCGGGACGAGTGATACGGCGCGAGGACGACCGAGGCATCGTGGTGCTGATCGACGACCGCTATGCCGAGCCCAAATACAGAAACCTCTTTCCCGAGCACTGGTCGGAGATAAATTTTGCAAGTTCTTCGTCCGAACTTGCAGGAATTATAAAGAATTTCTGGGAAAAGGGCGCAAAAATGTCATAAATTGTGAACAATTTGAAAAATCAACCAATATAATATTGCATTTTCCCCGTTTGACTGATATAATATCGGTTAATGTTATCAGAAACGGTGGATTATACCGAAATAATAAGAAAGGGACATAATAAAACCACCATGGAAAGAATCACTATCAAATCAATTTTTTCAGACCCCGCAGCATTCGCGGACAAAGAAATAACCGTTGCGGGCTGGGCGCGCAACATTCGTACCAGCAACGCTTTCGGATTCATCATGCTCAACGACGGAAGCTATTTTACGCCCCTCCAGGTCGTAATTGAGAGCACCGTTATCGACAACTACAAGGAAATAGCGTCCCAGAACATCGGCGCGGCACTTATCGTCAAGGGTAAGATCACTCTCACCCCCGACGCGCCTCAGCCATTTGAGCTTCACGCAACGCAGGTTGAGGTCGAGGGTGCGTCCACGCCCGACTACCCCATTCAGAATAAGAGACACACACCCGAGTATCTGCGCACCATCGCGCACCTGCGCCCTAGAGCAAACACCTATTATGCGGCGTTCAGAGTCCGTTCGGTTGCGGCTTACGCTATCCACAAGTTCTTCCAGGACAGAGGCTTTGTTTACGCACAGACTCCCCTTATCACAGCGTCTGACTGTGAGGGTGCGGGCGAAATGTTCAGAGTCACCACTCTTGACCCCGTAGATCCTCCCATGACAGAGGACGGCGCGGTCGACTACACAAAGGATTTTTTTGGCAAGAAGGCAAGCCTGACCGTTTCGGGTCAGCTCAACGCCGAGTGCATGGCTCTGGCCTACGGCGGGATCTACACCTTCGGTCCCACCTTCCGCGCAGAGGTCTCAAACACTCAGAGACACGCGGCAGAGTTCTGGATGGTCGAGCCCGAGATCGCGTTTGCAGACCTTAAAGACGACATGAAGCTGGCAGAGGACATGATAAAGTTCGTTCTCCGCTACGTTATGGAAAACTGTCCCAAAGAACTGGAATTCTTCAACCAGAGAGTTGACAAGACCGTGCTTGAACGCTTAAACAAGCTTGTAAACAGCGAATTCGGCCACGTAACGTATACAGAAGCAATTGAACTGCTCCAAAAGAGCGGTCAGAAATTCGAAAATCCCGTTGAGTGGGGAATCGACCTGCAGACAGAGCACGAAAGGTACCTGACCGAGCACATCATCGGCGGTCCCGTGTTCGTAACAGACTACCCCAAGGAAATAAAGGCGTTCTACATGCGACTGAACGACGACGGCAAGACCGTGGCGGCTATGGATATGCTTGTTCCCGGCGTGGGCGAGCTTATCGGCGGCTCTCAGCGTGAGGAAAGACTTGACATGCTTCTCCGTGCACTTGAGAACTTCGGTCTTGACGAAAAGGACTACTGGTGGTATCTTGAGCTTCGCAAGTTCGGCGGCACAAAGCACGCAGGATTTGGTCTCGGATTCGAGAGACTTATTATGTACATCACGGGCATTTCCAACATCCGTGACGTTGAGCTTTTCCCAAGAACGACGGGAAATGCGGAATTTTAATTTTACAATTTAATGCCCTCTCGGGCAGATGCCGAGAGGTGCAAATCTCAAAAAAGAAGGTATTTTTCAATGGAATATTCGTCACTTTCCGTGCAGGAGCTTGAAAAGCAATGTATAAAACTTCAAAAGCAGTACGACCGCTACCGCGAGCTGGGTCTTTCTCTCGACCTTTCGCGCGGAAAACCCGGAAAGGAGCAGCTTGACCTGCTTTCGGGTATGCTGGACGTTATCTCCACCTCAGCCGACTGTCAGTCCGAGGCGGGAATCGACTGCCGCAACTACGGTCTGCTTGACGGTATTCCCGAGGCAAAAAAGCTCTTTTCCGAGCTTTACGGGATTCCGCAGGAAATGCTGATAGTTGCGGGAAACTCCAGCCTTAATCTTATGTACGATTCTGTGGCAAGAGCAATGCTCTACGGCGTTGCGGGAAGCGAGCGCCCCTGGTGTAAGGAAGAAAAAGTCAAGTTCCTCTGCCCCGCGCCCGGCTACGACCGTCATTTTGCCATCTGCAAGTCCCTTGGCATTGAGATGATAAACGTTGACATGACCGATGCGGGTCCCGACATGGACGCAGTTGAAAAGCTCGTCTCCTCCGACCCCCAGATCAAGGGTATTTGGTGCTGTCCCAAGTATTCAAATCCTGAGGGCATCACCTACTCCGACGAGACTGTCCGCCGTTTTGCGGCTTTAAAGCCCGCTGCACCCGACTTTAGAATCTTCTGGGACAACGCATACGCTGTGCACGACCTCTACGAGGACGAAAAGGACACACTCGCCGACATCTTTGCCCTGGCGCGCGAGTACGACAACGAGGACATCGTGTTCTACTTTGCCTCCACCTCCAAGATCTCCTTCCCAGGCTCGGGCGTTGCAATTTTCGCCTCAAGCGTAAACAATTTGAATCAGATCAAGCCCATCATGGGCGTTCAGACTATCGGATTTGACAAGATCAATCAGATCCGCCACGTAAAATATTTCAAGACTGCCGCAAATATCCACGACCACATGGCAGACCTGGCAAAAATAATCCGTCCCAAGTTCGACATAGTGCTTGAAATTCTCTCCGAACACCTTGACGGCACGGGAATAGCCACCTGGACCAAGCCCGTTGGCGGTTACTTTGTCAGCCTCAACGTAATGGACGGCACGGCAAAAGAGACCTACCGCCTGGCAAAAGAAGCGGGGGTAACGCTTACCGACGTTGGCGCAACCTACCCATATGGCATCGACCCACGTAACAGCAATATCCGCATAGCCCCCACCTTCCCCTCAAACGACGAGCTGATGGCGGCAATGGAGGTTCTCGTTTGCTGTACCAAGCTGGCGGCAACAAAAAAGCTGCTGGGACAGATCTGACAGATAAAAGCGCGAGATCGACGGCGTTTTGCCGTCGATCTGTCTTTTAACAAGCTTTCAAAAAAGAAATTTTCAAAAAACTATTTACATTTTCTGTTTTTCGTTATATAATGTAGTAAAGTCTGTGAACGGAAAGAATCCGACAGACCGTGCAAAAGAGAGCCGATGCGTATGGTGCGAGCATTGGCGGCAGGGTGTCGGGCTGTGCCTCCGTGAGACGCCAAGGCGAAGGATTTTTACACTTCTGCGTAGCCGAGGACGGGTGACGCCGTTAAATGTCATCTGAGTTCGCCCTTTCACACAGGGCAAAGCAGAGTGGAACCGTGCATTTGCGCCTCTGTACCTTTGGTACGGAGGCTTTTGTTTTAGATTGGAGATTTTATGAAGAAGATTAAGATCGACACCGAAGCCATAATCCGTGACTTTCGCCCCGTGGCAGACAGGGCCGTGCGTGCGACAAAAAAAGCCGCGGATAAGGCTGTCAAGGTCAGCCGCGCGGCAATTAAAAACGGTCGCGAGATCATGGCTGACATAAAAGAAGAGGTTGCAGTCATTCGCGAGCGTGACCCCGCGGCGAGAAACGATTTGGAGGTGCTTCTCCTCTATTCGGGACTGCACGCCATTATCGCCTACCGCGTTTCTAACAAGCTTTACCTGTCAAATCATTTTTTCGGCGCGCGCGCAATAAGCCAGCTGGCAAGATTTTTCACGGGCATTGAGATACACCCCGGTGCGACTATCGGAAAACGCTTTTTCATCGACCACGGTGCAGCAGTGGTCATCGGTGAGACTACCGAGATCGGCGACGACTGTACCATATATCAGGGCGTTACGTTGGGCGGTACAGGCAAGGACACGGGCAAGCGCCACCCGACTCTCGGAAACAACGTAATGGTCGGCGCGGGCGCAAAGATCTTAGGTCCTATGCGAATCGGCGACAACTCGAAGGTCGCGGCGGGCGCGGTAGTTCTGACCGAGATACCCGACAACTGCACCGCAGTCGGCATTCCCGCAAAGGTAGTGCGCCGCGACGGCATCAAGACTCAGGATCTTGATCAGGTGCACATTCCCGACCCCGTAGCGCAGGAGCTTTCCCGTCTGGACGAAAGACTGCGCGAGCTTGAAGAAAAGAAGAAGGAAGGACAATAAAAATGCTTTTATACAACTCACTCACAAGATCGCGAGACGAATTCAAGACCTACGAACCCGGCAAGGTGAAAATGTACACCTGCGGACCTACGGTATACCATTTTGCACACATCGGAAACCTCCGCTCCTACATTATGGAGGACGTGCTTGAAAAATATTTCAGATATTCGGGATATGACGTAAAGCGCGTCATGAACATAACCGACGTTGGCCACCTTTCCTCCGATGCCGACACGGGCGAGGATAAAATGCTCAAAGGCGCAAAGCGTGAGCACAAAACGGTAATGGAAATAGCAAAATTCTACACCGACGCTTTCTTTGCCGACTGCGAAAAGCTCAACATCAAGACACCCGACGTAGTCGAGCCCGCGACCTCCTGCATCGACGATTTTATCCGCGTCGTCTCCGGTCTTATTGACCGTGGCTACGCTTACCTCGCGGGCGGAAACGTGTATTTTGATACGTCAAAATTAAAGCAGTATTATATCTTTAACAACTTCGACGAGGACGACCTTGAGGTCGGCGTTCGCGAGGGCGTTGAAGCCGATGACAACAAGAAAAACAAGAACGATTTTGTTCTTTGGTTCACAAAATCCAAGTTCGAGGACCAGGCACTGAAATGGGATTCCCCATGGGGCGTAGGATACCCCGGCTGGCACATTGAATGCTCCTGCATCTCAATGAAGCACTTAGGGGAACGCCTTGACATTCACTGCGGCGGTATCGACAACGCATTCCCCCACCACACCAATGAAATCGCGCAGTCCGAAGCATATCTCGGCCATGAATGGTGCGGACACTGGTTCCATGTTCTCCACCTGAACACCAATACCGGCAAGATGTCAAAGTCAAGCGGCGAATTCCTCACCGTATCTCTTCTGGAAGAAAAGGGTTACAATCCCCTCGTATACCGTCTCTTCTGCCTCCAGTCCCACTATCGTAAGTCCCTTGTATTCTCCTGGGAAGGCATGGACGGCACAAAGACCGCTTACAATAAGCTTATCGCAAAAATCGCGGGTCTCAAGCTGGACGACGCATCCGAAATCGACGCAGAAGCATATGCAGCTCTCAAGCAGAAATTCGCCGACGCCATGGACAACGACCTGAACACCGCACTTGCAGTTACCGCAGTATACGATGTTCTCAAGGCAAAGACCAATGATGCGACAAAGGTTGCTCTGCTGAAGGATTTCGACACCGTTCTCTCCCTTGGCCTTATCGAAGAAGCCGCAAAGATACGCGAAGCAAATCTGAAGGCAGCGGAAGCCGCAAAGAATGCACCTGCCGCAGCGCTTGTGATTACCTGCACCACCGAAGGCGTGGATGAAGAAACCAAGGCTAAGGTAGAAGCTCTCATCAACGACCGCGCTGACGCAAAGAAGGCGAAGGACTT
>JAZRTK010000008.1:0-31524 GCA_045651985.1 Eubacteriales bacterium | reverse complement strand
TTGTAAAGACCGAGGTAGTAGCCAAGGTTTTCTCTCAGAAGGGGGCCGTGGAGAGGGCAGATGATCTCAATGTCAAGCTCGGCAGCTTTTTTGAGGAGTGCCTGAACCTGTGCGCCGTATTTGCCGACGATTCCGATATAGTAGCTTCTCGCCTCGTCTATCCATGGCTCGTCTGCGTCAAGTGCGCCGAATTTTCCGAATCCGTCGGCGGAGAAAAGAACTTTGTCGGTAGAGTCGTAGGTCACCATTACCTCGGGCCAATGGACCATGGGCGCGAAAACAAAAGTAAGAGTGTGCGTGCCGAGATCAAGCGTGCCGCCGTTTTCAACCGTAAGTTTGGCTTTGCACAGACCTTCTCCGAAAAACGCGTCGATCATAGCAAAGGTCTTTGCGTTTGCCACAACGGTCGCGTCGGGGTAATTTTTCAGAAAATTCGCTATATTTGCAGAGTGATCGGGCTCCATATGCTGGACTATCAGATAGTCGGGCTTTCGCGTGCCCAGCACACTTGCAAGGTTGTCAAGCCACTCGTGCGTAAATGAAGCGTCGACCGTGTCAAGCACGGCGATCTTCTTGTCCATGATGACATAAGAATTGTAGCACATTCCCATTGGAACGCGGTACTGACCCTCAAAAAGGTCGACTTTACGGTCGTTTACACCGACGAATCTTATATCCTTTGTGATTTCCATTATTTTGTCCTCCTGTATTGACTTTTTCGTAAAACTATACTATAATTGTGAAGACATCTACGTTGCAGATACAACGTAAATTTGTGGGGGTGGATCATGAGCGGTCACGAGTCAAAGCTACATACCGTATCTCTTTTTGACGGTGTACCCGAAGACGCGGTCTTGCACGAGCTTGAGCGCATGGGCTCGGATGTTGCCGACTACAAGAAAAACAATTGCATCATACGAGAGGGCGAGAAAAGCGACCGATTCGGAGTCGTGATATCGGGCAGCGTGCGTATTGAGCGCACCGACGTTTCGGGCAACCGAAACATTATCTCCCGCGTTTTACGCGGACAGCTTTTCGGAGCGTCGGAGGTACTTTCGGGCAGTGAGTTCTCCAACGGCGTTTATGCAAACGAGGACTGCCGCGTCATTCTTTTGCGGCGGGACATCGTCTACGTTCCATGCGGCAAAAGCAGATACCACCATCGTCTTATTTTGAACATACTCGGATGCATCGCTCAGTCAAATATGCTCCTTGGTGAGAAGATTGAAGTCCTTTCAAGGCGCACAACACGCCAAAGGCTTTTGACGTTTCTTCATCTTGAGTCGGAAAAGCAGGGAAAGCGTGAGTTTGACATTTCCTTTGACCGCCAGGGGCTTGCGGATTATCTGTGCGTTGACCGAAGCGCGCTTTCCGCCGAGATCGGGCGCATGCGGGCGGACGGAGTGATCGAGGCTCACCGTTCACACTTTAAATTGCTTTAATCTTTTGATTTGTAATAGAGCAGGCAGTGGCAAAAGCCCTCGAAATCAGGGTCTGCTATCTGCTCGCGGAACTCTTTGCACATACATTTATTCTCCTCGGCTTTGCCGTAGCGGCAAGGGCAGTAGCCCCCCTTTGCTTCAAGCCCTTTTTTGACCGTTTCAACGATCTCGCGGTCGGGATTAAGTGTGATCTTCAAAGTGCTTTACTCCTTTTTTGAACTTACCATATTATTTTACATTTTTTTTATTGTCATGTATGTTGTAAAAACAACTTTTGGCTTATTTTTTATATTCGGAAAGGTGAAAAACGGACGAAGATATGAAAATTTTGATAGCATCCGATATTCACGGTTCATCAACATTCTGCGAGCAGCTCATGGAGGCTGTCGCGCGTGAGAGAGCCGAAAAAATACTGCTACTCGGAGACCTTCTTTACCACGGTCCCAGAAATGATCTGCCCGAGGGCTACGCGCCCAAAAAGGTCATTGAAATGCTCAGCGCCCAAAAGGACAGGATCACCTGTGTAAGAGGCAACTGCGAGGCGGAGGTCGACCAGATGGTGCTTCCTTTTCCCGTTATGGCGGACTACTGTATCATAGAAAGTGACGAGGCTGCGGGACACCGCATTTTTGCCACCCACGGACATCATTTTAACCCCGAAACACCGCCTGTCTTGCGCTCGGGGGACATTCTGCTGAACGGTCACACCCACGTGCCTGCCTGCCGCAGCTTCGGAGATTTTCTATATATCAACCCCGGCTCGGTATCTATCCCCAAGGAGGGCTCGGCCCACTCTTATATGATACTTGAGGGCGGCAAGCTGATCTGGAAAGATCTTGGCGGTAAGGTCTACATGGAGCACACGTTGAAATGAACATAGTACTGATAGGTATGCCCGGCTGCGGAAAAAGCACGGTCGGCAAGCGGTTGGCAAAGCTGAAGGGCATGAAATTCGTGGACGTTGACACTGTTATCGAAAACGAAACGGGAAAAAAGCTCCGGCATATTATCGACGAGGTTGGAAACGCGGAATTTTTGCGTATAGAGGCGCAGACCGTGGCATCTCTTGAATGTGAAAATTGTGTTATTGCGCCCGGAGGCTCAACAGTACTCACTCAAGAGGGGGTGGACGCGCTCAAAAATCTTGGTCCGCTGGTATATTTGCGCCACTCCTTTGGTGAGATAAACTACCGCGTGAGAAATCTCTCCACTCGCGGCGTGATAATGGAGAGGGGGCAGACCTTCCGCGATCTCTATAACTTCCGCGTGAAGATCTACGAGCGCGTGGCTGACTTTACCGTTGACTGCGAGAGAATGTCCGTTGACGCCGCCGCGCGGGCGGTTATTGAAACACTAAAAAAATGAGACACGGAAAACGTGTCTCATTTTTTTATGATATTGTCTTGTCAAGATTTACGTTGATCTTTTCACCTTTGCCGCGTGTCAGGGAGCGGAGGTACATTCCGTCGTCCTTTTTGATGAAAACGGCGTTATAAAGGGGTGAAATTTCCTCGTCCAGCAGAGCAAAAAAGCTCATTTGGTAGGTGTGCTCGGTCTCAATGGCCGACTGAATGTCAAGCACCACTTGGCTTACCGTTGCGGGAGCCGAGGGGGTATAAGCCTTGGTCTTTGAAAGGTAGGAGAAGCGCTTTGTCTCACCGTGGCGGACTGTTCCGCTGTAAGAGAACAGCTTATACAGTGCGCTTTCGTAGTCTTTTATACCGATAGCGGCGGTCACGGTCATGTCGGGATATTTCTCGGAAATCTCGGATAGAAGCTTGGTGTTGCCGCTAAACCGTGCGTAATCCGAGGTGAGCATGTAATTTAATATGGCGTCCTGGCAGGGCGCGATTATTTCGCCGGGGGAGGAAAATTCGGGTAATTCTATGGAATTTACTGTAAGCGCGGTGACGGTTGAGGTCATTTCGGAAATGACCGTTGCGTTTTCAATATCTCCCACGGAGACCTCACCGGAATAGTCGGGTACGCCCGCGCCTAAAAAGTCGCTGACGTCCTCTTCTCCGCATCCTGCCGCGCACAGAGCAAATAACGCCGCCATGCAGAGCGCAAGAATCCTTTTTGCCACGGTCTCACTTCCTTTCCTTCTACATTATAGCTCATAACTCCCGAACAGTCAAGGCAAATCTGTCACAAAGCGACATTTTTTTCATAAGATGAAAGCAGGGGGTGAATTTTTTCTCTGAAATATCAAAAGCGATGATTAAATTTCCCTCAGGCTGCCCAAACTAATCTTGAAAAAAGACGGCGGGCGGCGCCCCCCGAAGACAAGGGAAAGGATTGATCATATGATAAAGCGTGGGGACATATATTACGCGGACCTTAGCCCCGTGGTAGGCTCGGAGCAGGGGGGCTTGCGACCCGTGCTGATTATACAAAACGACGTGGGAAACAAATACAGCCCCACGGTCATAGCGGCGGCAATAACCAGCCGCCTTGACAAGACCCACCTGCCCACGCATATAGACATTTACGCCGACCGCGTAGGTCTTTCAAAGGATTCGGTGGTGCTTTTGGAGCAGGTGAGGACTATCGACAAGCGGAGACTGAAGGAAAAGATGGGTCATCTTGACGAAAATATGATGAACGCGGTGAACAACGCGATCTCAATCAGCTTTGGGCTGTCGGAGGAATAAAAAACAGCGGCGCAAGCCGCTGTTTTTTATGTCAAGAGTTTTCCTTTCGTTCTACAGATAACTTGATTATTCACCGAATTGTTTGGAAAATCAACCCTTTTCGTTCACAAAAAAGCCTTGATTTTTCGGCGGACTTATGGTAAAATACGTATCGGTTTTCACATGAAGGATCGTTTGTACGCACCCGTTTCACGAACACAGGAGATTACATTATGAACTCAAAAAAAACTATAAAAATTCCAAACTACACCAAGGGTGAGGAAGTCTTTAACATGGTCACCCACATTGTGGGAGGAGCCGGGATCGGCATTACGGCTACCGTGCTCTGCGTCATCTTCGGCGCGCTTCACTCAAACCCCTGGGCTGTGGTCAGCAGTGCCGTTTACGGTGCTATGATCATTGTGCTTTATACCATGTCCAGCATCTATCACGGACTCCACCCGCATCTGACCGCAAAAAAGGTCTTTCGCGTCATCGACCATTGCTCTATCTTCTTGCTTATAGCGGGAACTTACACCCCTATTGCACTGACTAAAATAAGACCCGTTTATCCCGTTACGGGCTGGGTGATTTTCGGCGTCGTCTGGGGCGTTGCCATCCTTGGAATAGTGGCGAACGCAATAAGCATTGAAAAGTTCAAGGTGTTTTCAATGATCTGCTATATCGGACTTGGCTGGTGCGTTGTTTTCGCTTGGAACAAGACGGTTGCGTGCATTGATTTTTGGGGAATATTCCTGCTTTTGGCGGGCGGTATCGCCTACACCATCGGAGCGGTGCTTTACGGCATCGGAAAGAAAAGAAGATACATGCATTCGATCTTCCACATTTTCGTTTGCATCGGAACGCTTCTGCAATTTTTCTGCATACTCTTTTTCGTTGTTTAAGATGAATATTCAGCCCCGACCGACACGGCGGGGCGTTTTTCTTTTGAAATTGTAACATTGTAACAAAAAAAAATGCTCATGTGTCGGTTTTTGGGCAATTTAAACATTGACATATAATATGTATGGGTGGTATAATTATACAATAGTTTATTATATAATACCGAGATTTTTGCCTGTGAAGGTAAATTCGATATGGAGGACTAACTCAATGCAGCAGTCTCAAAATTACAACTCGACCATCGCGGCTATCGCCGAGCGTATAAAGGATATGCGAGAGATCGCGGGTTTTACCGCGCAGGAAATGGCGGAAAAGACGGGAACGACGGTCGATCAGTACTTAAAATACGAAAGCGGAAACGAGGATTTTCCGTTTTACTTTTTGCATAAATGCTCAATAATCTTCGGGATAGACACCACCGCCATTCTGGAGGGTAATACCCCTAAGCTGAGAAACTATTCCGTTACCCGCCGCGGCGACGGACAGGTGATGGTAAACGAGGGCAACATTGAGATCAGAAATCTTGCGCCTCAGTTCAAGGGCAAGATCTCCGAGCCTCTTTGGGTACGCTACCGCTACGATGCGGCACAGCAGAATCAGCCCATGCAGATGCACACCCACTCGGGTCAGGAGTTTGACTACGTTATCAGCGGTCAGCTTAAGGTTCAGATCGGAAAGCACACCGAGGTGCTGGGCCCCGGCGACTCTATTTACTACAATTCCTCAACCCCTCACGGCGAAATGGCTGTTGGCGGCGAGGACTGTGTTTTCTGTGCAGTCGTCCTTCCCGGCGAGGACGCAAAGCAGGAGGATATTGCTCTTACACACGCACCCGTTCAGAAGCACCTGCGCCTCCTCTGCGAGGATTTCATCAAGTGCAAGGAAGACGAGCAGGGTAACCTTGTGTCCGTTTCCTTTGAAAACGAGGACAAGTACAACTTTGCGTTCGACACTATCGACCGAATTGCCGACGAGTATCCCGACAAGCTGGCAATGCTTCACGTCGACCGCGACATGGCGGAGACCCGCCTTACGTTTGGCGACATAAAGAAGCTTTCCAACAGAGCGGCAAATTATTTTGTCAACCTTGGTATCAAGAAGGGCGACAAGGTAATGCTCGTCCTCAAGCGCCACTACCAGTTCTGGATATGTATGCTTGCGCTCCAGAAGATCGGTGCCGTATCCATTCTTGCAACAAATCAGCTGCTTACTCACGACTTCACCTATCGCTTTGAAAAGGCAGGAGTGCGTGCGGTAATCGCTACTGCGGACGAAAAGGTCGCGGATCACATCGAGGAAGCCGAAAAGGAATATAACGGACTTGAGATCAAGATGCTGGTCGGCGGTCGTCGCGAGGGCTGGCACGATTTCAACACCGAGTACAAGATGTTCACGGGCAAGTTTGAGCGCACCGAGGACAGCCCCTGCGGCGAGGACCTCATGCTCATGTTCTTCTCCTCGGGAACAACGGGTTATCCCAAGATCGTTTCTCACTGCTACAAGTACGCGCTCGGTCACTACATCACGGCAAAGTATTGGCACTGCTGTGAGCGCGACGGTCTGCACTTCACCATTTCCGATACGGGCTGGGCTAAATCCCTGTGGGGTAAGTTCTTCGGTCAGTGGCTCTGCGAGGGCGCTATCTTCGTATACGACTTCGACCGCTTTGACGCTCACAACATTCTGCCCATGTTCGCAAAATACAACATTACTACCTTCTGCGCACCTCCCACAATGCTCCGTATGCTTGTAAAGGAGGATATCTCAAAGTACGATCTTTCCTCCATTCACCACATGACAACGGCAGGAGAGGCGCTGAACCCCGAGGTATTCAAGCAGTTCAAGCGTGCTACGGGAATTTCAATATGCGAGGGCTTTGGTCAGACCGAGACAACCGTCGTTATCGGCACTCTGCGCGGAACTCCCTGCCGCACGGGCTCTATGGGTAAGCCCTCACCCCTTTACGACGTTGTGCTTCTTGACTCCGAGGACCGTGAGGTGGCTCCCGGTGAAAACGGCGAGATCTGTATCAGAGTTGCCGACGGCGCGCCCTGCGGACTTTTCAAGGGCTATTACAACGACCCCGAGACAAACGCGAGAGTTTGGCACGACGGCTATTATCACACGGGCGACGTTGCCTGGCAGGATGAGGACGGATATCTTTGGTACGTGGGCAGAACCGACGACGTTATCAAGTCCTCGGGCTACCGCATAGGTCCTTTTGAGATCGAGAACGTGGTCATGGAGCTTCCTTACGTTCTGGAGTGCGGCGTTTGCGCGGCACCCGACGAGGTAAGAGGACAGGTTGTAAAGGCCGTTATCGTGTTGGTCAAGGGCACGGAGGGTACGGATGAGCTGAAAAAGGAGATCCAGAACTACGTAAAGACCCACACCGCACCCTACAAGTACCCCCGAATCGTGGAATTCAGAGAATCTCTGCCTAAGACTATCAGCGGCAAGATCATCAGAAATAAGCTATGAAAAGAATAACTCTTTTTGCAGGTCATTACGGAAGCGGGAAGACGAACATTGCGGTAAATTATGCAAAGTACCTGCGCGAGCAGGGAAATGCCGTGGTGATCGCCGACCTTGATATTGTAAATCCCTATTTCAGAACGAAAGACAGTCAGAAGGATCTGGCGGCGGTGGGAATCAAGCTTATTTCCTCCAAATACGCCAATTCAAACGTGGACCTGCCCGCGCTTCCCTCCGAAATATACGGCATTTTTGAGGACAAGTCCTCTCTTGCCGTGCTTGACGTGGGCGGTGACGACAGAGGCGCTTTGGCGCTGGGCAGATACACCCCTCTCATAAAAGCAGAGGGTGATTACGAAATGCTTCTGGTCATAAACCGTTACAGACCTCTCACGCGTACAGCCGACGATTGCATTGAGATAATGCGAGAGGTGGAGGAGGCGGGAGGACTGAAGTTCACAGGACTTGTGAACAACTCAAATTTAGGCGCGGAGACAACACCCCGAGACATTCTTGATTCTGTGGAATACGCAAACGAGGTCTCACGAAAGACGGGACTTCCTCTGCGCATGACCTCCGTGGAAAAAAGTCTTTTTGCAGAGCTTGACGGTAAGATCGAAAATCTTTTCCCTCTGACTCTGCAGGAAAAATACTACAAATAAGTCAAATCTATGCCGCGTTAAGCGGCGGAATGGAGATACAAAATGGCAAAGGTAACATTTAAAAGCGATCTTTGCAAGGGCTGCGGACTGTGCATTTCAGCCTGCCCCAAGGGTATCCTTGCCCTGGCAAAAGATACGATCAACAAAAAAGGACATAATCCTGCCGTGATGACGGACGAGTCCAAGTGCATCGGCTGTGCTTTTTGCGCGACCATGTGCCCCGACTGCGTTATTACAGTAGAGAAGGAGGATAAGGTATGAGCGACAAGATTTTGATGAAAGGTAACGAGGCTTTGGCAGAGGCCGCTATCCAGGCAGGCTGCCGTCACTATTTCGGTTATCCCATAACTCCCCAGACAGAGGTTGCCGCTTACATGGCAAAGCGTATGCCCAAGATCGGCGGTTGCTTCCTTCAGGCAGAGAGTGAGATCGCCGCGATAAACATGGTATACGGCGTTGCTTCCGCAGGTTACAGAGTAATGACGTCTTCTTCCTCTCCCGGAATTTCGCTGAAGGCTGAGGGTATTTCTTACATAGCAGGCGCGGATCTTCCTGCGTTTATCGTAAACGTACAGCGCGGAGGTCCCGGTCTTGGCGGTATCCAGCCCGGTCAGGCTGACTACTTCCAGGCAACAAAGGGCGGCGCTCACGGCGATTTTAAGATGGTCGTTCTTGCACCCGCATCGGTTCAGGAAATGGCTGACCTTACGGGAAAGGGATTTGACATCGCTGACAAGTACCGCATGCCCGTTATGCTTCTGGCTGACGGTACGCTGGGTCAGATGATGGAGCCTGTTACAATTAACAAGAGCGAGTCCGCCGAGGTTGAAAAGCCCTGGGCACTCAGAGGTACAAAGTGCGAAAGAGAGCACAACGTTGTAAACTCCCTCTACCTCAACCCCGAAAAGCTTGAGCAGACGGTTGTTGAGCGCTTCAAGAGATACGAGGAAGTAGAGAAGAATGAAGTCCTCTATGAGGAGTTCATGATGGAGGATGCAGAGTACTGCGCTGTTGCCTTCGGTATTGCCGCAAGAGTAACCAGAAACGCAGTTATCGCTGCAAGAGAGGCAGGCATCAAGGTCGGTATGATCCGTCCTATCACCCTTTGGCCGTTCCCCGTAGAACCTCTCGCACGTGCGGCAGAGCACTGCCGTGCGTTCATCAGCGTTGAACTTAACATGGGTCAGATGATCGAGGACGTTCGTCTGGCAACATCCTGCAAGAGACCCGTTTACCTGTGCAACAGAACGGGTGGTATTATCGTAACGCCCGACGAGGTGCTTGCAAAGATCAAAGAAGCATCAGGAGGTACAAAATGAGTATCGTATTTGTAAAGCCCAAATCCCTGACAGATGCACCGCTCCATTACTGCCCCGGATGCACTCACGGTATTATCCACCGCCTCGTAGCTGAGGCTATTGACAGCCTCGGTATCGAGGGAAAGACCATCGGCGTTGCTCCCGTCGGATGCGCCGTTATGGCTTACGACTATTTTGCTTGCGACATGGCAGAGGCGGCTCACGGACGCGCGCCCGCAGTTGCAACCGGTATCAAGAGAGCTAACCCCGAGAACATTGTGTTCACGTATCAGGGTGACGGCGATCTCGCTTCTATCGGTACAGCCGAGACCGTACATGCGGCGGCAAGAAACGAAAACATCACCGTTATCTTCGTAAACAACGCAATCTACGGCATGACAGGCGGTCAGATGGCGCCCACGTCCCTCCCCGGACAGGTCACTCAGACCAGCCCTTACGGCCGTGACGTAAATCATTGCGGTTACCCCGTAAAGATCTGTGAGATGCTCTCTCAGCTTGACGGCCCCGAGTACCTTGAAAGGGTTGCGGTTAACAACGTAAAGAATATCCGCAATGCCAAGAAGGCTATTGAAAAGGCGTTCAGAAACCAGATCGAGGGCAAGGGATTTTCACTTATCGAGGTGGTTTCCTCCTGTCCTACCAACTGGGGTATGACGCCGCAAAAGGCGCTTGAGTGGATCGACGAGAAGATGATCCCCTATTATCCGCTTGGCGTATACAAGGACAGAAGTGCCGAGCAGAAGGAGGAGAACTAATGGCAAACACAGTTGAGATTTTGATCGCGGGCTTTGGCGGTCAGGGTATCCTTTTTGCAGGAAAGTTCCTGGCTTACAAGGGGCTTATGGACGACAAGCAGGTCTCCTGGCTCCCCTCTTACGGTCCTGAAATGCGCGGCGGTACCTGTAACTGCAGCGTTGTTGTCAGCGACACACCTATCGGAACACCCATCATTCAGAAGCCCGATGTTCTTATGGCTATGAATCTGCCCTCCCTTGACAAGTTCGAGGATGCAGTTAAGCCGGGCGGAAAGATCTTTATCGATTCCTCTCTCATCGAGCGCAAGGTGAAGAGGACCGACGTTGACGTTTATTACGTTCCCGCAACAAAGCTTGCAGGTGAGGCGGGTATTCCTACTCTTGCTAACATGATTCTGACGGGCAAGGTCATTGATACGGTTTCCGAGCTTTCGGGGGGCGATATTGACGCCACCTTGGCAAAGATCGTTTCCGCCCGCCACGCAGACCTTCTGGACGTAAATCGCAAGGCGCTTAAGATGGGCGCAGATTGCTGAAATTAGGAGATTAAAATTATGGAAAAGAAGAATATTGACTGGTCGAGCCTCGGCTTTGGCTACGTAAAGACAGACAAGCGCTTTGTAGCAAACTACAAGGACGGCAAGTGGGATAAGGGCGGACTTACAGAGGACGCTGACATCACAATGAGCGAGTGCGCAGGCGTTCTGCAGTACGCGCAGACTGTTTTTGAGGGTCTGAAGGCTTACACCACCGAGGACGGCAGAATCGTTGTTTTCCGTCCCGACTTAAATGATGCCAGAATCCACGATTCTGCGCTCCGTCTTGAGATTCCCGCGCTTCCCGAGGGTATGTTTATCGATGCTGTTGAGCAGGTGGTAAAAGCTAACGCCGCATGGGTTCCTCCCTTCGGCTCGGGTGCTTCTCTATACCTTCGCCCCTTTATCTTCGGTATCAGCCCTGTTATCGGTGTAAAGCCGGCGCAGGAATTCCAGTTCAGACTTTTCGCTACTCCCGTTGGACCTTACTTCAAGGGCGGTGTTAAGCCGCTTACTATTAAGATCTCCGACTTTGACCGTGCCGCTCCCAACGGAACAGGTCACATCAAGGCGGGTCTCAACTACGCTATGAGCCTTCACGCTATCGTTACCGCGCACAACGAGGGCTTTGACGAGAATATGTATCTTGACGCCGCAACTCATACAAAGGTTGAGGAAACGGGCGGCGCGAACTTCCTGTTCGTAACCAAGGACGGCAAGGTCGTAACTCCCAAGTCAAGCACGATTCTTCCCTCTATCACCCGACGCAGTCTTATGATCGTGGCAAAGGAATATCTGGGCCTTGAGGTCGAGGAAAGAGAAGTTTACCGCGAGGAGCTTTCTGACTTTGCGGAGTGTGGTCTTTGCGGAACTGCGGCTGTTATTTCTCCTGTCGGCAAGGTTGTTGACCACGGTAAGGAGATCTGCTTCCCCGCAGGCATGACCAGCATGGGGCCTGTTACAAAGAAGCTTTACGATACTCTTACGGGTATTCAGATGGGCCGTATAGAGGACAGATTCGGCTGGACAAAGACAATTATAGGATAAAAAATAACGTGGGGCTTTCTCGAAAGCCCCACGTTTTGAAAGCGAGTTATTATATTATGAAGAAAATCGCAATAATCACGGGTGCGTCAAGCGGTATCGGACGAAAATTCGCCGAGACGCTGGCGTCCCACGGTGCTTACGACGAGCTTTGGGTCATTGCCCGCAGCGCTCAAAGACTGGAAGAACTGAAAGACGTCGTTCCTTTTCCCGTTCGCACCGTCCCAATGGACTTGGGTGACCACGGTTCGGCGGACGAGTTCAAGGCGCTTCTTGAAAGAGAAAATCCCGAGATTTCAATACTCATAAATTGCAGCGGGTATGGCAAATTTGATGCCACCGCAAATCTGACGCTCGAGGAAAATCTCGGAATGATTGACCTGAACTGCCGCGCGCTTACAGCGCTGACCTGCCTATCCCTGCCTTACATGAAGCGCGGCTCGGAGATAGTTCAGATAGCGTCGGTTGCGGCGTTCCAACCCATTCCCTACATCAACGTTTACGGTGCAAGCAAGGCTTACGTTCTCAATTTCTCCCGAGCGCTTGGAAGTGAGCTGAAAAAGGACGGGATACGCGTTCTGTCGGTCTGCCCGTTCTGGACGAAGA
Source organism: Eubacteriales bacterium (assembly GCA_045651985.1). GTDB lineage: Bacteria > Bacillota > Clostridia > Oscillospirales > CAG-272 > SIG710. Next base: position 19,149 of record JAZRTK010000008.1, on the reverse strand, counting down.
CTGCATTTTTTGACCGCGCGGTAAAAGCTGATGAGGATGCGGTAGTGAAAAAGTACGTTGCCATGTACGAAAGCGATTTTATCGTAAAAAAAGCGTGGCGCACTCTTGAAAAAACAAAAAAGGACTACGTTGTCCCCGGTTTCAAGGCAAAAGCCCAGGTGCTTTTGGTCAAGATCATGCCTCATTCCTTTGTTATGTGGTTCTGGAAAAAACAGCAGAAGCTCAAATAAAAAACAGCCGCAAAAGCGGCTGTTTTTTATTTGAGCTTAAACACAATAACCCTGTCGCGGGGTACAATAGTGAATGAAAATATATTTTTCGTTCATATTTAGTCCTCAAACTGCATTTCTGCCAGAAATCTTGCTCTTTTTGCCATAAACGCTACCGCCTCGGGCTGAAAATCAAAATCGAATCCGCGGGGAAATTTTGATGCCTCAAGGGTAAATTCTCCGTCGTAATCAATGTCGTGCAAAGCTTTTAAAACGGGCTTGAAGTCGATCTTGGAGCAGCCGGGCAGGGTATGCATATCAGTGACGAAATCAAGATCGTGGACGTGGAGCGCGTGCAAGCGGTCGTGACCGAGGCATCTGATAGACTGTGCGGGGTCCTCGCCTACAAGGGCGCAGTGTCCAATGTCAAGACAAGCCTCAAATACGGGCGATCCCAGCATATCAACATACTCAATATGCTCCTCTACATGAGAGCAAACGCTGTGGTCGATATGGGTTTGCGCGGGGTTCTTCTTCCACATATTCTCAATGGCGATCTTGACACCCGCTTCCTCTGCGTAGGGGATCAGTGCACGGTAAAAATCGTAGTTCATTTCCTTTAATACCGTCTCGTTGTAGCGGTATGGCAGGTGCTGCTTGGGGTGGACCACTATGTGCTTGACCCCAAGTATTCCCGCAAGGGTTATTGAATTTGCAATGCGACGGAATATTACAGCGTCCTGCTCCGGGTCGCCCGTGCTTGATGCAAAGGGTGCGTGAGCTTGGTTGAAGGGCAGGCCGATGCTATCCGCATAACGGCGCAGGTCGCGGTATGTTTCCAGCTCGTCTGAAAGCGCTAAAAGCGTGGTCTTTGGAAGCACGTCGAAGGAAAAATCCGCACAGTCAAAGTCCGCTTTCTTGACAATATCAAGAGCTTCCTTTACAGGACGGTTTAAAAGTGATCCGATCTCGGTTGAAATTTTCATGGTATACTTTCGATCAAATTACCACGTGAACGGGCAGTCCTTTTTCAAATCTGGGCGAGTTCTCGCCCGCGATGAGAGGGAGCAGATAATCCACGCACTCGTCGGTGACGTGGTTGCCCTGAGCGCAGATAAACTCGTCGGGCACGGGTTTTGCCTGATTTGCAATAAGGGAGACGTCGGAGGAGGATATCTCTATCTTATAAGGCGAAGTGGATTTGCGGAGAATGGTCATCATGTGGCACGTAACGCCCTCGGATGCCGCCTTTACAGCACCGCGTCCTACAAGCACGGATTCTTCAAGGTCTGTCTTTGACGCCAGATGTGATGCACAGCGCTGGGGGAGGTTCAGCTCGATAGAGCGCACTTTGCAGCCGATCTCGCGCTTGACCAAGTGTTCGAGGGCTTTGCCGCAGCCCGTCAGCTGAGTGTGACCGAAAACGTCGGTGGAGCCGCTTCCAAGCAATTCACATACATACTTGCCGTCGGCAGACTTGATTCCCTCGGAAACTGCTATCACCACGTTGGGGTGACGCTCAAGCGCGGCGCGAACGTCGCACAGGAACTTGTCTGAATCAAAATCGCGCTCGGGGAGGTATACAAGATCTGGCTCAAAGCCGTCTGCGCGGCGGCCCAGCGCCGAAGCGCAGGTAAGCCAGCCCGCGTCGCGCCCCATTATCTCAACGATAGTCACCGCCTTTACGGTGTATACCGCGCAGTCGCGGATTATCTCGCGGACCGTTGTGCCTATGTACTTTGCCGCCGATCCAAAGCCGGGGGTGTGGTCGGTGACGATAAGGTCGTTGTCGATAGTCTTGGGTACGCCGATAATTCTCATCTCGTAACCGCAGATCTTGGAAAATTCGCTCAGCTTTGCAGCGGTGTCCATCGAGTCATTTCCGCCGATATAGAAGAAGTAGCGAATGTCGTACTTTTTAAATATTTCGAGAAGTTTTTCGTAGGTATCCTTGCCTTCGGCTATGGCGGGGAGCTTCTTTCTGCAGGAGCCCAGCGCTGCCGCGGGAGTGTTTTCAAGGTCGATAAGCTTTTCCTCGCATGAGAAAAGCTCGTTTAGGTTTACCAAGCGTTCCGAAAGAAGTCCTTCCACGCCGTTTCTCATTCCGTAAAGAGTTTTGATAGCACCGCCGTGACAGCTTTTATCCAGCACCCCGCGGATAATCCCTGCCAGCGTTGCATTTATTGCCGCCGTGGGGCCGCCCGACTGACCTACTACCGCATTTCCGATAAGTTTTTCCATATTTGCCTCGTATTTTCCGCGGCATCTTGCCGCTCAAATTATTTGATTATTTATATTTAATTGTACCATTTTTGACGGATAATGTCAACATATAAAAGTCTTTTTGAGATGTACAGGCAAGAAAAAAATATACGGGCATAGAATTTTATAGATAAACTTTGACGGAGGAGATTTTATGCTTACCTATCTGCTGTCCATCGCACTGAAGGCCGCCTGCCTTATTTTGGGCATCTCTACCCCCGGAGGCTTCCCGCCGCCGTTGGAGGCGCAGGAGGAAAAACGACTTTTTGAGGAGTTTTCAAAAACGGGCGACGAAAAGGCAAGAGAAAAGCTGATCCTTCACAATCTGCGTCTGGTATCTCACATCGTGCGCAAGTATTATTCGGGTGCAAAAGATTCGGAGGATCTGGTGTCCATCGGCACTGTGGGGCTTATAAAAGCGGTGGATTCCTTTAAATTCGAAAGCGGGGTGCGCTTTGCCACCTACGGGGCCAGGTGCATACAAAACGAAATTTTAATGCACTTCCGCGCGCAAAAAAAGATTCAGGCAGAGGTGTCACTGGGAGAAACTATCGACACGGATAAGGACGGAAATCCCCTGACCTACATTGACGTTATGAGCAGTGACGAGAACGTCTGCGAGGAGGTGGAGCGAAAGATGGAGAGTGACCGCGCCCGTCAGTTGGTGGACAGCGCCTTGTCGCCTCGGGAGAGGAAGGTGATCCAGCTCCGTTACGGTCTATCGGGCGGAGAGCCGCTGACCCAGCGAGAGGTGGCACAGCTTTTGGGGATCTCCCGTTCCTATGTGAGTAGAATCGAAAAAAGCGCACTTGAAATACTACGGGAGGAGATGGGGTAATTCCCAAAAATGCGCATGGAGATGCGGAACGGTCTGTTTGAAAGTCTGGGCGACCTTACAAAGTATACATTGGCGAGCGACTGCAGGAAATCTTAACGAGGAAGAAAAGCGGTTTTTGATAAATAAAAATACGGGCGCACAGCGCCCGTATTTTTATTTTCTTGCCGTCATCACAGTCAAAAAACATGAGAAGACCAGAAGTCCAAATCCGCCGTCATATCGCAAAACGAGATAAACCGAAATGAGCCAAAGGGCAAGTGCACATAGCTTCCCGCACACCTTTAACGTCTGCGTACCCGCCTGCGGTCCGAAGAAATATGACACGGCACATTCGGTTACACGCCCACCGTCAAGAGTGGAAACGGGCAGAAGATTTATTAGCCCCAGAAACAGGGAACAGTCTGCCGCGTTTGGCGCGATCTGCGCCTGCCGCAAAGTAAAATAAAGCAAAAAGCTGGCGGCAGGTCCCGAAATAGCAATAAGAAGTTCCTGACCGTAAGAAATATCACCCGCAAGGCAGATGCGAGCCCCGAATGGCCCGATTTTAAGCTCGGTTATCCTTCTTTTAAGGAGCGTGGCACACATAGCGTGACCCAGCTCGTGGAAAAGCACCGCAGACAGTAAAAACAGCAGGGAAGTGATCTCTGCGCCCGACAAAAAGAGAGCGAAAGGTAATATTATAATTCCTATTCCGATCGTTATTTTCATAAAAACACCTCCGCGCCTGTCAATATATGAAAGGCGCGGGGATTATATTACTTGCTTTTTTCTTGCCCATAACAGAACAAAAATAATAAAGAAATTTCTTTTTTTCTCTTGAAAAAGAGCGGAAAAGATAGTATAATAAGAGCAGAAAAACAAATTTGTGCCGCTATGCGGCGGAATGGAGTAAAAAATGAGCACTCTTCACGTTGTTGACCATCCGCTTATTACACACAAGCTTTCCATTATGAGAAACAAGAAAACGGGCTCCAAGGATTTCAGAGAGCTTCTCGATGAGATCGCGCTTCTCATGGGCTACGAGATCACCCGCGATCTGCCGCTTGAGAACGTTACCATTGAGACTCCTATTACAAAAATGACCGCAAAGATGGTTTCGGGCAAGAAGCTTGCTATCGTTCCCATTCTCCGCGCAGGTCTGGGCATGGTTGACGGACTTCTCCGTCTCGTTCCCGTTGCAAAGGTCGGACATATCGGTCTCTACCGCGACCCCGCCACACATATGCCCGTTGAATATTACTGCAAACTGCCCTTTGACATCGAGGACAGAATCGTTATTTTGGTTGACCCCATGCTTGCAACGGGCGGTTCTTCCTCGGACGCTTTGACTATGCTCAAAAAGAAGGGCTGCAAGAATATCCGCCTTATGTGCCTGGTGGCTGCCCCCGAGGGGGTAAAGAAGGTCCAGGAGGATCACCCCGACGTTGATATCTATACCGCAAGTCTTGACGATTATCTGAACGAGCACGCATATATCGTTCCGGGACTTGGCGACGCAGGCGACAGAATTTTTGGTACAAAGTAATTTTCATAAAAAAGAAAATGGGGCTTGAGACAGCCCCATTTTCCCTATTTTAAAAGGAGTCATATGCGCTCATTTACCGTAAAGAAAAACGACGCGGGGCAAAGACTTGACAAGTTTCTTTCAAAGGCAGTAAAGGGACTTCCCACGTCGCTTATGTATAAATATATCCGTACGAAGAAAATAAAGGTCAACCGAAAGCGCACCGATCAGAAGTATATGCTGTGCGAGGGGGACGTGATCGACCTCTTTATCCGCGACGAGTTTTTCGGCCCACCCGAGAAGGATATGGGTGCCATATCCCGTATTCAACCAAAGATCGAGGCAGTCTATGAGGACGAAAATATCCTTCTCATAAACAAGCGCCCCGGGGTGGTGGTCCACGAGGACGCGGAGGCAAGGGAGAACACTCTCCTCATGCACATCCGCGCCTACCTTTATCAGAAGGGCGAGTATAATCCTGCCGACGAGCAGTCCTTTGCGCCCGCCCTTTGCAACCGCATCGACCGCAACACGGGCGGTATCGTTATCGCTGCAAAGAACGCCGCGGCGCTTCGCGAGATGAATGCCAAGATTAAGGCGGGCGAGATAAATAAATTCTATCTTTGCGCCGTTCACGGCAGGCTGAAAAAGAAGTCGGATACATGCCGCGGCTGGCTTATAAAGGACAGCGCCGAAAATAAAGTTCGCATCTACGACAAAAAAGTTCTCGGTTCAAAGGAAACTATTACGAAATATGAGGTGATTTCGGAAAAGGGCGACGAGAGTCTTTTGCGCGTTGAGCTTATCACGGGCAGGACGCACCAGATAAGAGCTACCATGGCGCACATGGGTCACCCGCTTGTGGGCGATGGAAAATACGGCGTCAACAAAAACGACCGTATAAAGCACCAGGCACTTTATTCTTACCGTCTTGAATTTGCGTTTGAAAGCTCTGAAGGTGAGCTTGGGTATCTGAACGGAAAGTCGGTCGAGATCGCCCCCGATAGCATTGATTTTGTGAAATGGTTTGAAAAATAAAACAACCCCTCGCGAAATTTTTCGCGAGGGGTTGTTGTTTAACTGTTAAAGGTAATAATGCTCCTTGCCTGGGACAGTCTGTAGCCCTGGGCGGTATATGAAATGCACTGCTCAAAGGGAACGTGGTCGCCCTTGTTTGCGTCGTATGCCGCCGCGTCGCTGACTTCAAAGCGGTATTTGTTTGGATTTTTTTCCTCGGGGTTGAGGCATCGTGTAAACACTATGTAGTGAGTTCTGTTCTTTGAGGGCTGTGAGAAATAGATGATAACTCCCTCGGGGTGCATATCAAGAGCTTCCTTTATTGCCTTTGCCGTCACCCTGCCGCCGGTGTTAGAGGTGATGGGTTTGCCGCGAACCGTGAAGCGCTTGAGGATATTTGAAAGGCTGACCAGAATGGGATTGCCGTAAAGGACGGTTTTTGATGCGGTGGGGCCGTAGTTGCCCGAATTTGCAAGTGCCACCGTGTATGGGTCGGCGGGCAGGTTGTTGCGCTGACCGCTTCTGAAATCGTAGCCCTCGGTCATAGTGGCACCCATGTTGTGGAGCACCATGGCTACCGAGCACAAATAACAGCCTTCGTTGAGCCAGTCCTTGCCTGTATTTATCTTGTCAATTGCAAACTTGCGGCGCACACCGCCCGACGAAAAATAAATATTTCCAAGCTTGCTTCCGTCCCAGTCGCTTGAGTATATGTTGTGCTGGGAGTACCAGGTAAAGGTGCTGATGCTCGATACGTTTACGGTGCATGAGGCTATCATGTCCCCGCAGGTAGCGGTGACGAGCGTACTTCCTTCGGACATGGCGCAATATCGTCCGCTTTCGGAGATGAGCAGTATACTACTATCGGCAGACGTCCACTTTATCTTGTGCTCTCCGTAGTTGTAGGGGGCGACGGTAGCGTAGAAACTGCCCGTTGAATAAAGCTTTACGGTTGTGGCTTCGTATGCCATTGTAAGTCCCGTCGAGGGAACGGGCTCAAATATCCACTTCTGTCCCTTGTCGTTTGCGTGATAGCCTTTCATGCCGACATAGGTGTCCTTATACCGAGAGGTCTTGTCCGACACGTCAAGTGCAAGTGCCTTTTCGCCCGAGTAGGCAGGGCAGATGGTGTAGGTCTTGCCGGACGGGTAGATGTCAAATTTTTCGGTGCGTCCCGCCTCGGCGTTCTTTGTGACGATATCGCCGTCGGCGGCGCTGAGGGCGTATTTGCCGTCCTCGCTCTGGGGGTAGAGGAAATAGGTGCCGTCGGGCTGCCTTTGTACGTAAAAGTCCTGCCCCGTCTCACCGCTTGCCTCGGCCAGGTATGCCGATCCCTTTTTGTCGTAGGCCACGTCGTAGACGTCAACGTAAAGTCCCGTGTCCTGGTTCTTTATTCTGTAAACTCCGCTTTCAAGATATTTTGACTTTTTGGCGCTTGTCGCCGCATACGTCTGTGGAGCGGTTCCGAGGAACGCAAGTGCAAAAGCCAGAGCCGTGCCTATTGCGCGCCGAGCTGTTTTTTTCATCGTCGTGACCTCCTTTCGCGGATTTTTTTGCAATACCTTCGCATCATATCATAATATTTTACCATATACTCCCCTAAAAAACCTGAACGGATTGTAAATTTTAAGCTTTTTCGCCGATTTTGCCCTGTATCGACTTTTTTTGAAAATATCTCTTGACAAATAATTATAATTATGGTACAATACTTAGCTGAAACAGAGGATATCTCTGTCTCTCTACCGCAAAAATCTGTAAATTGCGGTCAAAAGTCCATAGGGAGGTGTAAAAAATGGAAAAGATAATCAACTCTTATGAAACACTGTTTATCGTCAACGCAGAAAACGGCGACGAGGCTGTTAAGGCTACAGTGAGCAAGTTCACAGGACTGATTGCCGAGAACGGAACTCTCGAAGAGGTAAACGAGTGGGGCAAGCGCCGCCTCGCATATCCTATCGATGATATTCCCGAAGGCTATTACGTTGTTGCGACTTTCAAGAGTGAGCCCGAGTTCCCCGCTGAGCTTGAGCGTGTCTTCAACATCGATGAGTCTATCATGCGTTCTGTCGTGATCAAGCTCGACGAGAAGAAGCTCGCAAAGGCAGCCGCAGCTAAGGAAGCTAAGGCCGCAGCAGAAGCAGCAGCCGCTGCGGCAGCTGCAGAGGCCGAAGCTCAGGCACCCGCAACAGACGCTGAGTAATTCAGCAGTCCAAAAAATTGCTTACGGAGGTACTACCAAGATGGCTAACTTCAATTTTAACAAGGTCATGATCGGCGGCAGACTTACCGCTGACCCTGAGAATTCCCAGACAACTTCCGGCATTTCTGTGACCAAATTCAGCGTTGCAGTAAACCGCCGCTTTGCAAAGGATGCATCTCAGCAGCAGACTGATTTCTTCAACGTTACCGCATGGCGCGCAACCGCGGATTTCGTCAGCAGATATTTCAAGAAGGGATCCTCGATATTTGTTATCGGCACTCTTCAGAACAGAAGCTGGACGGACCAGAACGGTCAGAAGCGCTACGCTACCGACATTGTTGCGGAAGAGGTAAGCTTTGTTGACAGCAGAAGCGAGAGCTCGTCTTCCGGTCAGTACGTACCAGACAGCTACAACGCTGAGCCCTCCTTCTCCGGCGGAGCAGAAGCTCCCAAGTTTGAGGAGATCAAGGGTGACGACGACCTGCCGTTCTGACAACGGCGAAAAATAATACAGGAGGATTCGTAAGATGGAAAACGTAGAGAGAGATACTCAGCGCCCTGTCCGCATGAATAACCGCAAGAGAAAAAAGGTTTGCATTTTCTGCGAGGACAAGGTTGCATTCATCGATTACAAGGATTCCGCTAAGCTCAGAAAGTTCATTTCCGAGCGCGGCAAGATTCTTCCCAGAAGAATCTCCGGAACCTGCGCTGTTCACCAGCGTGAGCTGACAACGGCTATCAAGCGTGCGCGTCAGGTTGCACTGCTTCCTTACGTAACAGACTGATTTACGTTACAATACCGCAGATCTCGGTGCAGCCGAGGTCTGCGGAAATATTTTCCTTTTATGAACCGCTGCGACAGCGGTTATTTTTTGTTGACGATAAAATTAAATCTTTTTTGGGTCCTCGGCATTTTTTCTGACAAGCATTATGAGTGCCATGATAGACCTGTTTTTCGTTATGGTGCAGAGGTGCACCAGACCGATGCTGATGAGACTTTCGGTGAGATTTAAATGAGCGGGAAAATTACCGAGCATTTTCCGAATAAATTATGTTAAAGAGAGTTACAATAATCCAAAAACGAGGTAAAAATGAAGATAGCCTTTTTTGATACTAAACAGTATGACAAGGAATCCTTTGAGATCGCCGCAAAAGACAGCGGAATAGAATTCAAATTTTTTGATACAAAGCTGAATGCTGACACAGCTTCGCTTGCCCGCGATGCGGACGGTGTTTGTGTTTTTGTGTCGGACACGGTTGACAGTGAGGTGGTAGAAAAGCTGCATTCCCTTGGGGTGAGGTATATAGCTCTTCGCTGCGCCGGCTACAATAACGTGGATCTTAAAGCGACCGAGGGAAAGCTCCGCGTTGTGCGAGTTCCCGCTTATTCTCCTTACGCTGTTGCCGAGCATGCAATGGCTATGCTTCTCACGTCAATTCGACGAATCCACAAGGCGTATATCCGCACAAAGGATTTTAATTTCAGCCTTTCGGGACTTACGGGATTTGATCTCCACGGCAAGACCGTAGGTATTGTGGGGATGGGCAAGATAGGCAGTGTTTTCTCTGACATCTGCCGTGGATTCGGCATGAAGATACTTGCCTATGACAAGTACCCCAGAGAGCTTAACGGCGTTGAATTTACGTCGCTTGACAGGCTTTTTGCCGAGTCGGACATCATCTCGCTCCACTGTCCGCTGACTCCCGAGAGCTATCATATGATTTCGGGCGAGGCTATTACTAAAATGAAGAAGGGCGTTATGATAATCAATACTTCAAGAGGCGCGCTTATTGACTCGGAGGCTCTTCTTGACGCTATAAAATCCCGCCATGTTGGCGGGGCCTGCCTTGATGTTTACGAGGAGGAGGGGGATCTCTTTTTCGAAGACCTTTCGGGACATATCATAAGCGATGATACTCTGGCACGACTTATCACCATGCCGAACGTGCTCCTAACCTCGCATCAGGCGTTCCTGACAAACGAGGCGTTGAAAAACATCGCTGACGTGACGGTCTCAAACCTTCTTTCCCTTGAAAAAGATGGCGAGTGCGAAAATGAGTTATAAAAAAGAGAGGCTACGTGAAGCCTCTCTTTTTTATTACACATTAAATCTGAACAGAACGATGTCGCCGTCTGCTATAACGTATTCTTTTCCCTCGCTTCGCATCAGTCCCTGTTCCTTTGCGGCGTTGACGCTTCCGCATTTCATCATGTCGTCAAAGGAAACGATCTCCGCGCGGATAAATCCACGCTCAAAGTCGCTGTGGATCTTTCCTGCCGCCTGGGGCGCCTTCGTGCCCTTTACGATAGTCCAGGCGCGGACCTCCTTTGGACCTGCGGTCAGGTAGCTGATGAGACCCAGCAGGGAATAGCTCTTCTTGATAAGTCGGTCAAGGCCGCTCTCGGAAATGCCGAGTTCTTCGAGGAACATAGCTTTTTCGTCGTCGGAAAGCTCTGCGATCTCCGCCTCGATTCCCGCGCAGATGGCGATGACCTCTGCGTTCTCGGTTGCGGCGTGAGCTTTCAGGCTTTGGTACATAACGTTGTCAACAGGCTCGTTGCCCGCCTCCCCCTCGCTTACGTTTGCAACGTAAATAATAGGCTTCATTGTCAACAGATTTGCTTCGGCGATCATGGCAAGCTCGTCGGCATTAAGTTCAAGAGTTCTTGCGCACTTGCCTGCTTCAAGGGCGGCGTAAACTCGCTCAAGCACTTCAAGCTCGGTTGCAAGCGACTTGTCGCCCTTCATAGCCTTTTTAACTCTGTCCATTCTTCTCTCAAGTATTTCCATGTCCGAGAAGATAAGCTCGAGGTTGATGGTCTCAAGGTCGCGCATAGCGTCGATAGTGCCATCAACGTGAATAATGTTGTCGTCCTCAAAACAACGCACAACGTGCAAAATAGCGTCAACCTCGCGAATATGGGAAAGGAACTTGTTTCCCAGACCCTCGCCTTTGGACGCGCCCTTTACAAGACCCGCTATGTCAACGAATTCGATAACTGCGGGGGTGTACTTTTCGGGGTTATACATTTCGGCTAAAACATCCATTCTCTTATCGGGCACCGCAACCACGCCCACGTTTGGCTCAATGGTGCAGAAAGGGTAGTTTGCAGACTCCGCGCCTGCATTTGTCAGGGCGTTGAAAAGCGTACTTTTTCCTACGTTGGGAAGTCCAACTATACCAAGTTTCATTTTTATTCTCCTTTAAATAGCAAATGGCACAAAATAATTCATTTTAATTATAGCACAAAATTTTCTTTTTCTCAATAGGAAACCAAAAATTATTAAAAAATGTCAAATTGTTGAATTTGGGTTTACAAACGGTGTGTATAATATAGTAAAATGGATAAAATTTCAAGAGTTCTCTTATGATTCTTAAAAATATTTACATTTTTATAAAAAAGTAATTGATTTTCGTGGGATTTGTGATATAATATTAAACACAATGTTATGAAAAACGCACTATTTTATAAATCATTTAAGAAAATTCGAGAAAAATTCATATTTCAATCACTTAATTTTCCTGAAATTGATGTAAAATCAAGGCGATAGTAAAAGGAGGACATGCCTTATGATGGACACAAAGATTTTGCTTATTGATGACGATCCCAATATATGCGATCTTATAAAGATATACCTTGAAAACGAGGGCTACGACGTCAAGGTGGCTTCCGACGGTGTGGAGGGACTTACATATTTCAAGATGTACGAGCCCGATCTGGTCCTGCTTGACATTATGCTCCCCAAAAAGGACGGCTGGCAGGTCTGCCGCGAAATAAGAGAGCAGTCCTCAAAGCCTATTATTATGGTAACCGCAAAGAACGAGGTGTTCGACAAGGTGCTCGGACTTGAGCTGGGCGCGGACGATTTCGTGACCAAGCCCTTTAACATAAAGGAGCTTTCTGCAAGAGTCAAGGCTGTGCTCCGCCGTTGCAACACCCACAGCACCCAGAGCGATGATGACGTTGTAAAATTCCACAATATCGAGATCAGTCTGCAAAAGTATGAGCTGAAGCTCTGCGGAAAGTCTGTTGACGTTCCTCCAAAGGAACTGGAGCTTCTCTACTTTTTGGCGTCAAACTCCAACCACGTATTTACCCGCGATCAGCTGCTTGATAAGGTCTGGGGATTTGATTATCTGGGCGACTCCAGAACAGTTGACGTTCACGTAAAGAGACTTAGAGAAAAGCTTGAGGGCATTTCAAACAAGTGGATCCTCAAGACTGTTTGGGGCGTTGGCTACAAATTCGAGATTTTAGGATAAAACAAAGTGCCGATGCGGACGCTCTGCATTGGCACTTCTTATAGAGGATAAAAGCATGGAAGAAAATAAGTTTGAAAACATTCAAGAATGTGTCGGGGCGGCTGCGCCCGAAACCGTTACTCCCAAAGAGGAGAAGGTGAAATTCAACTGGGATTACAGTGCTCAGGACGACTACAATAGGAAAAAGCAAAGGAGAGAAAGCCGCCGCGGGACTGCGATATACGTGCTGTGTGCTTTGCTTGTCTTTGCTCTTGGATTTGCGGGCATAGGAGCGGTAGCCCTGCTTGACAGCTACACTCACATAACCCAGGTCATCGAAAAGGAAAACGTGGTCTACATCAGAGAAACAGACAGCGATATGCTGTCTGTTGCTGAGATCGCGGGAGCTGTAAAGCCTTCGGTGGTCGTGGTTGAGAGCATGGGTGAATCAGGCTCGTCAGGCACGGGATTTATTCTCACACATGACGGATATATTGCTACAAACAATCACGTCGTATCAAAATCCAATGTGGTGAAGGTCACTTTGTTTGGCGGCGACGAGTACGACGCCGAGATCGTGGGAGTTGACGTGCTCAGCGATCTGGCACTTCTCAAAATAAAAGCCGATGGTCTTACTCCCGTAAAGATAGGAGACTCGGAGAGTCTGGTGGTGGGAGATTACGTTATTGCTGTGGGAAATCCATCGGGAATGGATTACAAATTTACCGTCACCGACGGAATCATTTCCGCGCTTGACCGCAAGGTCGAAATAACAGGATCGGGCGGGTTCGCGGAAAAGACCATGACCCTCATTCAGACCAATGCAGACCTGAACCACGGAAACAGCGGCGGACCTTTGGTAAATTCCCGCGGCGAGGTCATCGGGATCAACGTCAGCAGACTTGAGGACGGATATACGGGCGTGGGCTTTGCTATTCCCATAAATGGAGCTATGGAGCTGCTCGATGAGATAAAGACCACGGGCAAGGATGTCGTTCGCAATTCCACGCCCGTTGCAGTTCGGAAGGCGGTGCTGGGAATCACGGGCAAGGCCGTATCATCTAAGGCGGGCTATGACGTTGACGGCGTTCTTGTTGACACCGTCCACGACGGCTACGATGCGCAGGCAAAGGGCGTGCGCTCGGGAGATATTATCGTAGGCATCAACGGAAAAGCCGTTGACGACATTATGGACGTAAAGAATGAAATCGACAAGCTGACGGCGGACGACAGCGTAACGCTGAAGATATACCGCGACGGCGAGTATATGGAGATCACGGCAAGGCTTGGCTTCGTGAAATAAAACAGGGTGCAACGTCAGTTGCACCCTATTCTTATATGTTCTTTATTTGGTCGATGCAGGCGTGGCAAACGCGCTTGCCGCCAAAAAATACCGCGTCGTCCGCATTTCCGCAGAAAATGCAGGAGGGTTGGTATTTCTTTAAAATTATTCTGTCTTCGTCGGTGAAAATTTCAATAGCGTCTTTTTCTTTTATGTCCATGGTCTTTCTGATCTCCATGGGAAGCACTATTCTTCCCAGCTCGTCTACTTTTCGAACGATTCCTGTTGATTTCATTTGCTTTACCTTCCTTCCTAAATTTTGTGTATTTGTAAATTTCTTCCATTGGGGTAATTATATCTTTTTTTGCTGTCGTTGTCAAGAGTTTTTTGAAGTAAAAACACAATATTTTGTAAAATAATTTTATCTTTGCACGATATGTTGTGTCGAATTGTGACGAACTTTTTTGCAAAGAGTCGTTTTTCGCTTTTTCCGGGTCGGCGAATATTTGGTTGCAAAGAGGTCGAAAATTTACGAGAGGGAAAGGGGGTATGAAAATGCTCAAAGGCTGTCAGAAGCAGGTGGTGGTCCTGAGGGGGAGGTCAGGCGACATTTTTGAGGAGGCGTATTTTGTTTTGCGTACGTGCACCTCTCAGACAAAACTTCCCGAAATGCTCTGCGAGGCAAATCGGATAGTGGAGGCAACAAAGCCGTGCCACGAAAAGAAAAAAGGGATCCCCGCGCATGTGAAAGGTTTTATATTTTTTGCGGCGGGATTTTTCGCGGGCGCGGGGATTGTATTGCTCTCCGTGGCTGTTGCTTGACAAAATCGCAAAAATATGGTATGATATTTAACGATGGGTTTATCCCGCTTGACCGTTTGCGCCGTTTCAGGCGTGCTTTCAAATTGAACTTTTGACCTTTAGTCCCCTCGTCGGAGCGTGTGGCGAGTGTGCAAAGGTTACTTTTTTCGTGCTTATTTACATATTGTATTAGAGATGCTGTTGCATCGGAAAGGAAATTACAGAATCTATGGCAAAAAAGCCTACGGGCAAAATTAAAATCATACCTCTTGGCGGTCTGTGTGAGATAGGAAAGAACATGACCGTCATTGAATACGAGGAGGACATGATCGTAGTTGACTGCGGTCTGGGTTTCCCCGACGAGGATATGCTGGGTATCGATCTGGTCATTCCCGACATGACCTATCTTGAAAAGAACGCTGACAGAATAAGGGGCGTTTTTCTGACCCACGGTCACGAGGATCACATAGGAGCTATCCCCTATATGTTCAGAAGCATAAATCCCCCTATTTTTGGCACCAAGCTGACCTTGGGCATCATTAAAAACAAGCTGGAGGAATTCCGACTTCCACAGAATCCCGATCTTAGAACGGTCAAGGCGGGTGACACCATAAAGGCAGGTCGGATGAGTGTTGAGTTCATTCACGTCAACCACTCTATTGCCGATGCTTGCTGTCTTGCAATAAATACGCCGCTCGGTGTGCTCTTGCACACAGGCGATTTCAAGCTGGACCTGACGCCTATAGACGGGGACATGATGAACCTGACCCGTCTGGGTGAGCTTGGCAAAAAGGGCGTTCTTGCTCTTATGTGCGAGTCAACAAACGCAGAGCGCCCCGGCATGACTCCCTCCGAGAAGAAAGTGGGTGAGTCGCTGGATTACGTCTTCTCGACCAACCGCGACAAGAGGCTCGTTATCGCAACCTTTTCCTCAAACGTACACCGTGTTCAGCAGATAATAGACATTTCCGCCGCGCACGGACGCAAGGTTGCAATCACGGGACGCAGTATGCTAAACATCGTGGGTGCGGCTACCGAGCTCGGTTATATGAACGTTCCCAAGGGATTGCTTATTGACATCGGAGAGCTGAAGCGATATAAGCCCGAGGAGATAACGCTTATTACTACGGGAAGCCAGGGCGAGCCTATGTCCGCGCTTTACAGAATGGCATTCTCCGATCACGACAAGGTGAAGCTGGGTGCGCAGGACTTGGTTATTCTGTCCTCCAGCGCGATCCCCGGAAACGAAAAGCTCATCGGAAAAATTATCAACGAGCTGACAAAGAACGGCATCAGCGTTCTTCACGACGCAGTGGTTGAGGTCCACGTTTCGGGACACGCATGCCAGGAGGAGCTGAAGCTCATGCAGGGCTTGACGAGACCCAAGTATTTTCTGCCTATTCACGGAGAGTATAGACATCTGTCTGCCAACTGTGAACTGGCAAAGGCTATGGGAATTCCCGCAAACAACATCTTTGTCTCTGAGATCGGCAAGGTGCTTGAGATCGATGCAAAGGGAGCAAGATGGGCAGGTACTGTTCCTGCGGGCAAGGTGCTGGTCGATGGATTTGGCGTAGGCGACGTGGGAAACATCGTTTTGCGCGACCGCAGACATCTGTCGCAGGACGGTCTTATCGTGGTGGTCGCTACCATCGACGAAAGCGACAGATACATTATCTCGGGACCCGATATCGTATCCCGCGGTTTCGTTTACGTCCGCGAGTCCGAGGCGCTTATGGACGAGATAAAGGAGGTGGCTGTAAGCTCTATCTGCGACAGTCTCAACGCAAAGCACTACGACAGAATGCATCTTAAAACCAAAGTCAAGGACGATCTTTCAAAATACCTTTACTCCAAAACCAAGCGCAAGCCTATGGTGCTTCCCATTATAATGAATGTATAATTTTTGAACACACTGTGTAGAAAATAAGAAAAAATTCAGCGTGTGTTCAAAAACCCTTCATGAAATAATCATGAGTAAAAGGTATAATATATAAGATATATCCTCGCATAGGACATCAAGAAAATTAAAATTAAGGCGGTACCCTAAAATGGCTACAAAGACAAAAAAGAAAGTGGACCTGTTTTCCACGATAATGACTATCGTCCTGGTACTTATCATCGTGGGCGGAATTGCACTTTTTGCATTCCAGTCCTGTGAAAAGTCCGGAGTAGGTCTCCGTTCCAAGATCGTTGTAAAGTCCGATAATTATGAAATTAACGGCGCAATGATGCAGTATGCGGTAATGACCTCTTACAATAATTATCTTACAACGTACGAGGAGTACGGTCTGCTTGACTACGTTGGCATCGACACGACCAAGAAGCTTTCCGCACAGCAGTACGACGAGACCAAGACTTGGCTCGACTATTTCACCGAGCAGGCAAAGACAACAGTTGAGCAGATGCTCGTTTATGCTGAGGCTGCAAAGGCTGCGGGCTTTGAGCTGACTGAGGAAGAGCAGAACAGCGTTGACTCTGTTATCGACTCCTTTGATCTTATGGCGAGCTACTACGGTACATCTACCGAGGCTTACATCGCTTCTAACTACGGTCAGGGCGTAAAGGCAAAGGATATCCGCGATTTCCTTGCTATTTCTACTCTTGCAGAGCAGTACAGCGCAAAGGTTGCAGAGGATATTAAGGCAGACATCACAGAGGAAGGCGTAAACAGCTTCTACGAGGAGAACAAGGCTGATCACACACAGTTTGATGCTATTTCTTACTCCGAGAAGCTCACAATTGAGACCGCAGGCAAGTCAGATGAGGATATTGCAGCAGCAAAGGAAGCGCTCAAGAATGCGCTCACAAGACTCACAGAGGCAAAGACTGCCGACGAATTCAAGTCTATCCTTGCTGAGATCAAGAACATAACGGTTGAGGACGCAGACAAGACTGAGGATACAACCGAGGATACAACCGAGGACACAACCGAGGAAAAGGACGATGAAAAGAAAGAGGAAGAGAAGTCTCCTCTTGACGACATCGTTGAGTCCACTGTTACAAGTGGCGACGTTTCGGGTGACGTCAAGGAGTGGTTCTTCGAAACAAAGGACGGCACATTCCTGCGTGTTGCGGGCGATGCAAAGGTCTTTGATGAAAACAAGGAGAATAAAGGAACAGGCGAGGAGGCTGACACAGTTAAGTCTCACGACTACACTGTTACCGTTTACCTCGTTCTCGGCGACGCTGAACGCGATGAGACTATTACAAAGAACGTAGGTCATATCCTGTTCAAGAAGGATACTCACGGCTCCCAGGAGAAGGCTCTTGAGGCTGCTCAGAAGATCCTTTCCGAGTACAACACAGGCGACAGAACAAAGGAAAGCTTCGAGGAGCTTGGCAACAAGAACACAGAGGATTCCAACGTATTCTATGACAACGTAAAGAAGGGCGATATGGTAGAGCCCTTTGAAAACTGGATCTACGACGAGTCCCGCAAGGTCGGCGACGTTGATATCGTTGAGACAGAGTACGGTCAGCACATTATGTACTTTGTTGGTGACGGCGATGCCGCTTGGTACGTAGATTGCTTCAACGGTCTGTTCAACAAGACCGCAGAGGACAAGTACGAGGAGTTCAAGGCTGCTCACAAGGTTGAGTACAGCGCCAAGGCAGCAAAGGCTATCAACTGCTAAAATATACTTAAAGCACTTTGGGGAGCACTTTTTGAAGTGCTCCCCAATAAAATCTGTAACACGCAGACAGCAGAATCCATAAAATGATAGAAAAAAGGGAGGTATCCTTGGTGGTAATTGAACCTAAAAGCACGACGGTTGCTTATCGCTGTCCCCATTGCGGCGGCGGTGTCATGAGCGCCGTGAATCCGTTTGTGATAGGTGCGGATATGATAAAACTCAAATGTGAGTGCGGCAAGAGCGAGCTTCAGATCGTAATGGAAAAGCACGGTACCGATAAAAAGATACGTCTGAGCGTGCCCTGCATGCTTTGCCCCAAGCCGCATAATTTCAGCCTGACACAGTCGGTGTTTTTTAATCGGGATATTTTCCTGCTTCCTTGCCCTTATTCGGGGGTGAACATCTGCTTTATCGGCGACGCTGACTACGTGAAGGCGGAAATGTCCAAGACTGAGCTTGAGCTTCTTGATATGCTTGAAAAGAGCGGTATCGAGGGGGGATTTGAGGCGATCCACGCCGCAGACGATAGCGAACTTCTTCCCGACCCGCAGATATACGATATTATCATGTTCGTTATCCGCGATCTGGAGGAGGAGGGGAAGATCTTCTGCCGTTGCGAGGACGGTCACGGAGAATACGAGGCAGAAGTGCTGGACTTTGGAATCAAGGTTACGTGCACCAAATGCGGCGCGTCCCAAACTATCCCCACCGACAGCCTGCTGGCGGCAAACGCGTTTTTGAACGCCGACAGTTTGCATTTGGAATAATGAAAATAAAAAGCCACCTGCAGGTGGGTTTTTATTTTGCGAGACCGCGCTCTTTTTTCAAAAACCCCCTTGCATAAAGGACGGTTTTGTTATATAATATACGTGTAAAACTATACTATGGGAGAGTGTTCAATGCAGAGCGAAAAGCAAAAGCATATTCGCAATTTTTCGATAATTGCACATATAGATCACGGCAAGTCCACCCTGGCAGACAGAATTCTGGAATACACCAACGCCGTCTCCAAGCGTGAGATGGAGGACCAGATCCTTGACAACATGGATCTTGAGCGTGAGCGCGGAATCACCATCAAATCCCGTGCGGTAAAGCTCGATTATACAGACAAGAACGGTGAGCAGTACACATTGAACCTCATCGACACCCCAGG
>JAZRTK010000007.1:0-6266 GCA_045651985.1 Eubacteriales bacterium | reverse complement strand
AACCCCTGACCTCTAGCGTGACAGGCTAGCGTTCTAACCAACTGAACTACCGGGCCAAATGGTGGGAACAATAGGGCTCGAACCTATGACCCTCTGCTTGTAAGGCAGATGCTCTCCCAACTGAGCTATGCTCCCATTTTTCACAGCCTTGATATTATATCACCTGATGCGGATTTTGTCAATGGTTTTTTTAAAAAAACATAAATTTCTCCCAAAATCATTGTAAAAAGAAGATCGTTCCGATATCATAAAGCCTACCCTCACCCAGAGAAACACAGTTTTTGCCGTGGCGACGGCAAAATTCCTCGATTTTTTTGTAATCGGGGTGCCTTGAAATGTCACCGCAAAAATAGACGTTCTCGCCGTCCGCACCGCTTGCCCCGCCTATAAATCCGCAGTTGTAGCCGTCAAGCGCAACGTGCCCCGATGCCACCCTCAAAACATCAACTTCGGACTCGGTCATCGCTTTTTCTATGGACGCGTCCTCGGTGATAACGGCGTCGTGAGAAATGACACAAACCGAGCATTTGGCATAACCCTGACGGATATTAACTATGGGGATCGAGTGATCTTCCGCCCATTCCGCCACCTTTTCGGAAAGCGCGGAGACAAGCCCGAAAAGGCGTCCGCCTACGACAAAGCAATTAAAGCGCACGTCGGCAGGGTACAGAGGTGCAAGTTCCGCCTCATCTATAATTGTCTTGCGTCCAATCAGATCCGAAAGCTCTCGGAAAATCTTTGGGTTTTCATCTGCGTATCTTTTACTGGTTATTATCTCATTTTCGGCAGCAAAAATCAGCATATCGGGGTGGGCAGAGACGGGCTTTTGCAGACAGGAAAAGGGCGGCAGGGAAATAATTTTATCCGCGTAACGAGAAAGGGCGCGAAGTGCGTCCGTTGGTATTCTGCTGTCAACGAGTGCGATTTTCATTGCCGTTTCCTCCGTTAAACTTCGTTTCACGTAAAAAGAAAGAAGGCAGATTTTCATCTGCCTCATTCTATTGAGCTAAGATCAAGCTCTTGTAATCTTGCCTGAACGCAGGCAGTTTGAACATACGCTAACAGTCTTGGGAGTGCCGCCTATAACAGCTTTAACCCTACGGATATTAGGCTTCCATGTTCTGTTTGTCTTACGATGGGAATGAGAAACGTTCTGTCCGAAAACAACGCCCTTTCCGCAAACACAGCATTTTGCCATAACTGACACCTCCTTAGTGTACTAATGCACAAAATTTCACTTTTTTATTACAGCATTTGAAATTATACCATATCATTTCAAAAAATGCAATAGTTTTTTGAAATTTTTTTCTTTTTTTATGGTTCTGTCAAAAAAGTGACTGAAACCGTGGCGAAATTAGACCTTTTCCGCCAAGTCGCAAATAAGCTTTTCGGTCTTTTCCCAGCCGAGACAGGGGTCGGTTATGGACTTTCCGTAGATTCCCTCGCCTATCTTCTGTGCGCCGTCCTCGATGTAGCTTTCTATCATCAGACCCTTGACAAGCTTCTTCACGTCATCGTTCTGCGAACGGCTGTACATGATGTCCTTTGCGATCCTGATCTGCTCCTGCCACTTTTTTCCCGAGTTTGCATGGTTTGTGTCAACGATGACGGCGGGATTTTCAAGACCGCTCTTTGAGTAGATCTCGTTGAGCTTTGCCAGATCCTCGTAGTGGTAGTTTGCGGAGGAGTTGCCGTAGGAGTCAACGTATCCGCGCAGGATAGCGTGAGCGTAGGGGTTTCCTGCGCTTTCGACCTCCCAGCCGCGATAAATAAAGGTGTGCTTGTGATGAGCGGCGGTAATTGCGTTCATCATGACCGAAAGGTCGCCGCCCGTGGGGTTCTTCATACCGACGGGAATGTCAAGACCGCTGGCGGTCAGTCGATGCTGCTGGTCTTCGACCGAGCGGGCACCGATGGCAACGTAGGAGAGCAGGTCGGAAAGGTAACGGTGATTTTCGGGGTAGAGCATTTCGTCCGCACAGCTGAAGCCGTACTCGGACAGTGCCTTCATGTGGAGACGGCGGATAGCGATGATACCTCCGAGCATATCGGATGCGGCGTCGGGGTCGGGCTGGTGAAGCATTCCCTTATAACCGTCGCCGGTCGTTCTGGGCTTGTTTGTGTAGATTCGGGGAATTATAAGGATCTTGTCTTTGACCTTGTCCTGCACCGTGCGAAGACGGCCGATGTAGTCGAGCACCGATTCCTCATGGTCGGCAGAGCAGGGACCTATAACAAGCAGGAATTTGTCGCTCTCGCCACTGAAGATCTTCTTGATCTCAACGTCGCGTGCGACCTTGTCCTGCTGCATTTTCAACGATACGGGGAATTGCTCCTTGATGTCCATAGGAATGGGGAGCTTTCTTTTGAAATTCATGTTCATTTTGGGGTACCTCTATTTCCAAATTATTTTTTGTCAAAAAGCCTACGTCTTTGGGTAGACTTTTGCATCATGTAGCGCATTTTGTCGGTGTCACCTTTTGCCAGCGCCTCGCGGAGGGTGTTAAAGGTTTCTGCAAAGGCGTCCATCTGAGCCAGAAGCGCGGGGCGGTTGAGCGTAAACAGCTCGCTCCACATCTCGTCGTTTATCTTTGCAATTCGGGTCAGATCACGGAAGGAGTCACCTGTGTATTTTTCAAGTCCCGGCTCGTCCGACGTGCACATAAGTGACACTGCGATGCAGTGGGTGAGCTGGGAAAGAAATGCTATCATCTTGTCGTGCTCGGCGGGGGTCAGTCGGGTGATGCGTGCAAAGCCAAGCTCACGGCCAAGCTCCTCGCACATCTCGATGGTCTCCTCCTCGTTCTGCTCGGTGGGCACTACGATGTAGTTTGCAACACGGAACAGACTTGGATCACTGTATTCGATTCCCGAAAGCTCGCGTCCTGCCATGGGGTGGGCGGCAATGAACTCAACTCCCTCGGGCAGGAGATAGAGCACGCGGTCGATTATCGCTTCCTTTACGCCCGTCACGTCGGTGACAACGGCGCCTTTTTTTATGAGCTTTCCGTACTGCTCAAGCCAGTCGGTAAAGGTGCGGGGGTAAAGGGCAAAAATGAGAAGATCTGCATCGGAAACTATTTCTTCCGTTACCTCCGTGTAGCCCTTTTCGATGTAACCGTGCTCCAAAGCGTAGTCCACAGACGACTGCTCCTTGGTTATTGCGGTCACGTGGTAACCCTTTTCGGTCAGTGCCTGGGCATACGAGCCGCCGATAAGACCGAGACCGACTATAAGTATATTCATATTCTTGTCAAGCTTCATATTTTTGCACCTCGATGTTCAAAGAAGACATTAATTCAAAAAAGGACGG
Source organism: Eubacteriales bacterium (assembly GCA_045651985.1). Taxonomy (GTDB): domain Bacteria; phylum Bacillota; class Clostridia; order Oscillospirales; family CAG-272; genus SIG710. The sequence continues at coordinate 2,953 of JAZRTK010000007.1, read as the reverse complement.
CAGGCTTTTGCGCACACACTCGGCATGTGCGATCTCGCACCCGTACAGAGTCCCGAGAATTGCTATTGACATAGCGATCCTGTGGTCGTTGTGAGCGTCAATGATATCCGTCGGGGTATGCAGAATCGATTTTTTTACCACGATTCTGTTTTCTTCAACCGCAACGTCCGCACCGAACTTTGAAAGCTCCAGTGCCATTACCGTACCTCTGTCGCTTTCCTTTATTTTAAGCCTTTCGGTGTCGGTGAAGACCGCGCCGTTTTTTGCTGCCGCCACTGTCATAAGTATGGGAGCAAGGTCGGGACAGTCGGCTATCGAAATTGTAGGTGTGCCTTCGCAGAGCTGTGAAAACAGGGCAACACATACGCGGTCGCCTTGGAGTGTATTTTCGCGTAAGCCCGTGACATCGACCGACGAGCCGAGGCAGTTGAGTGCCTTAAAGAATGCGGCGTTTGACCAGTCACCCTCAACCGTCAGTTCTCTGGGCTCGTATTTCGAGCCGCCTTTTATTTTCAATACGCGGTCACCCTCACGCTCGATATTTACGCCGAATGCGCCGAGGGCTTCCACAGTCAGGTCGACGTAAGACAGGCTCTGAAGCTCGCCCTCAATAGTTATTTTGCTGTCGCCATCAAGGAGAGGAAGGACGAAAAGAAGTCCCGTTATAAACTGACTGCTCACGTTTCCGGGCAGGGTGTAATTTCCGCTTTTCAGCTCGCCTTCTACCGTGATAAAGCCGTTGCCGCGGTCGTATCTGATGCCGTTTTGCTCAAACACGTCCTCATAGACACTTAAGGGACGCTCAAATAGGCGAGCAGAGCCGCGCAGGGTCTTTTTCTCATTTTCAAGAAGCGCTATGGGAATCATAAAACGCAGGGTGCTTCCGCTTTCACGGCAGAGAAGGTCGCTATGACCCTCTGTTTTGCCCGTAAAGCTTACGGTATCGCCCTTTAGTTCAAATTGATGACCTAAAGCGGAAAGACAGTCAAGTGTGGCGAGAATGTCCTCGCTCATTTCCAGCCCGTGGATCACGCTGTCACCCGCCAGCGCACCGCAGATAAGAAGTCTGTGGGCGGCGCTTTTTGATGGCGGCGCGCAGATGTTTCCCTCGGCGCGGTCGGGAATTATTTTGACGTTCATTTCTCAGCACCTGCCAAAAATTCCATGGCTTCAAGGTAACCTTTGATGCCGTGACCCGATATAGTCTTTTTGCAAACGGGGCGAATGTAGCTTATCTGTCTGAAGTCTTCTCGCTTTGATACGTCCGAAATATGTACCTCAACGGTGGGGATTGAAACAGCCTTCAGCGCGTCGAGGATCGCGATACTCGTGTGAGTGTACGCGCCGGGGTTGAATACGATGCCGTCAAAATTGCCGTAGGCTTCTTGAATTTTATCAACCAGACCGCCCTCGTGGTTGGTTTGATATATCTCAAGCTCAACGCCAAGCGCTGCCGCTTTTTCCTCTGCCAGACGGCAAAGCTCGCCGTAGCTTTCCGAGCCGTAAATGCCCGGTTCGCGGATCCCCAGCATATTGATGTTTGGACCGTTCAGAATAAGAATTTTCATATCTTTTCAAGTTCTCTTTCAATTTTCCTTAAGTTATCATCAAGATTTTTGTCGGAGTGAATGATAAAATCCGCGTGACGGCGGTAGATAGGAAGCCGCTCACGGTATCTCTGCTCCAATGCTTGGCGCGAATTTGACAGCGGACGGTCGTCCGAAACCGTAAGAAGCTCTATAGGACAGTCGAGAAAAATGAGAACGCCGTTCATTCGCAAAAGTTCAGCGTTTTGCTCTCTTAAGATTCCGCCGCCTCCGATAGATATTACCGCGGAGCCAACGGAAGAAATTTCTTCGATTATCTTACTCTCTATGTCGCGAAAAACTTCAACGCCGTCCTGTCTGATTATCTGATCAGACGTTCTGCCCGTCTTTTTTGTTATTTCCTCGTCGGTGTCCATAAACTCTCTGCCTTCTTTTTCTGCAAGAGCACGGCCGACGGTCGATTTTCCGCAACCGGGCATACCGATAAGCACTATGTTTGCCTTTTGGCGTCTCACTGCGCTGTAAACGCGATCAAATTCACTCTCGGAAATTGAGGTGTCAAGGAATTTTTCCGCGGCGTATGCAGCCTGCGCCACCAGCATATAAAGACCGCCCTCGGCTAAAATACCGCGCTTTTGCGCCTGCGTTATGAGGTTCGTTCTGTGGGGGTTGTAAATGGCATCGATGACACCGCAAAGTGCTGGGAAAAGCCCGATGTCAATGGGGCAGCCGCCGTTTTTGGGATACATTCCAACGGGAGTCGTATTTATGATTATCTGCGCGTCTGCGTGGTCGCGTACTGCTGTATCATAATCTATTTGTGTACCTTCGGGATGTCTTGAAACCACCAGAACTTCGGATGCACCCAAGTGAGTCGCCACGGCGAAGGCTGTCTTTGACGTACCGCCCGAGCCCAATATAAGCACTTTTTTGTCCTTGACATCAATTTTTGCCCTGTGTAAAAGTCCGCACATGCCGAGAAAATCGGTGTTGTAGCCGTAAAGCCTGCCGTCGCGGCGCACGATGGTGTTTACCGCGCCTATTTTTTGCGCCTCGGGGCTGATGACGTCAAGATAGGGAATAACGTCCTGCTTGTAAGGAATGGTGACGTTTATTGCCTGAAAGCTTCCGCTTTTCATAAACTCGTCCAGCCCGTCACGGGGAATTTCCTTTAAAATATAGTTATATTTGTCGGTGAGGAGAGTGTGTATCTCACGGGAAAAGCTGTGAGAAAGATGCTCGCCGATACAGCCGTACATCATTTTTTTGAGCCTCCCGAAAGCCAGTCGGTGCCGTATCTTGTGGCAAGCTGGTCAGCCAAAGCCAGAGCGGTTACCGCGCGCACCACAACCGCCGCGCGGTGAACGATGCAGGGGTCGTGACGGCCCGTGAGGGTCAGGACGGCG
>JAZRTK010000006.1:0-15299 GCA_045651985.1 Eubacteriales bacterium | reverse complement strand
GTATGTACCGATACGTTGACGGGGGAAATGTGCATTTCGATTATTCTATCAATGTCTTTATCGTGCAGATTGGTAAGCGTTATATAATTTCCGTGGAGGAAAGATAGGCGAGAATCATCATCCTTGAAATAGAGAGTTTTTCTCATTCCGCGTGGAAGCTGGTCGATAAAGCAGAAAACGCACTTGTTTGAGCATGACAGCTTTTTGTCCATAAGCGGGCGTTCAAATTCAAGTCCGATATCGTCGTACTCGTCTTTTGAAATATTAAATTTGACTCTTTTCCCGTCCCTCTCGCACTCGATCTCAACCTGCTTTTCGGTGAGGCGGAAGCGGTAGTCCAGCACGTCGCGAATATAGTGACCGTTAATGGACACCAAAATATCGCCCGAGTGTATTCCTGCTTTTTCTGCGAGAGAACTTGGGATTACGGCGGTGATCGCTACCATTTTTCTTCTGTTCTCCGACTGTACTTATAATTATTATATTATTATACCATAAAGTTGGCGCTTTGTCAAAGGTTATACGTTATTTTCGAATCGTGCGTGATAGAAAAGGTACTGCTGGGCTATTCCTGAGTATTCGCCTAAAGTGGCGGGGGCAAATCCCGCAGGAAAATGGCGTTCAAGAACGCGGCGTATCCAAACGTCCACGGGGAATGCCGAGTACTTTTCCATGCTGAAAAGCGCGGTGCAGGAGGCTACCTTGACGCCAACGCCCTTTATCTGCGAGAGGTACTCCACGCAAGCTTCGTAGTCAAGGGCGGCTGCGCGGTCAAGGTCAATTTCACCCGTTACCACCTTTTTTGCCGCGTCGGCTATGTATGAGGCGCGAAATCCGAATTTCATTTCTTTTAGCGCACTCTCGCCAAGCTCAAACACCGCTTGCGGTGACGGAAATGCGTAAAATTCGACATTTGCGCCGTGGTCTTCCATGCCATAAGTTGAGACTTTCTCGCCGCAACGCTGACAAAGTGCGGAAACGAGCTTTTTAATTCTTGGAATATTATTGTTTTGGGATATTATGAAGGAGCAAAGGGTCTCCCATCTGTCCTGATTTAAAATTCTGATGCCATTTGCACTTTCAGCCGCCGCGTGAAAATATGTACTGTCGGTGCTTTCGGCAAGCGTGCGTCGGATGCTTTCGTAATCCAAGTCAAGTCCCAGAAAATGATAGACCTTTTCTTCAAAAAAATCTTTCGTGCAATTGAAAACGCGGAGGGTGTCGCCGTCCTTGGCAACAGATATAAAGCGACCGAAGGCTACCCCCGCAAATTCGGCTTCGTAGGGTGTGTTTTCAACGGGCTCAAAGCGGAAGCACTGTCCGCAGTCAAAGGTCTTTGCAACGTCAAACTCCCGCACTCCCTCCACTGTCACGCAGGGTATGCCGTTTTCGGTCGATTCCCGTATTTTTACGATTTTTTCTGTCGTGAACATATTTCTCCCGATTTTACATTTTGTACTTGAACAATTCTTTACTTAGTGATATAATTATAATATATTTTCGTGTTTTTTTCAAGTGAAAAATGTGAACTTGAAAAGGGAAGGACAGCAAAAATGGAAAAGATATACACAATACCGGTAAACGAAGCGTTTTCGGAATCGGCTCAAAGCCCCGAATGCGGCTGTCCATTTTGCACTATCTTCAATAAATTGGAGGACAACGAGCTTGACTTGATACTTGGCGCCGCCATGATGGAGCCCGACACGCGCATACAGACAAACAAGCAGGGCTTTTGCCGCACTCATTACGACATGATGTTCGTGCGCAAAAACCGTCTTGGAATGGCACTTATGCTGGAAAGTCACTTAAATGAGCTTCGAAAGGAGACCGAGCGAAGCGGTATCACGGGCATTCTTACAAAGCCCGGCGTAAAAGCGTCAAAGCGCATAGGCGAGCTTGAGACCACCTGCTACGTCTGCGGGCGCATTGACTTTCATTTTAAGCACATGATAGAGACCGCGGTGCTTTTGTGGGAAAGCGACCCCGATTTTCCTGCCAAATTTGACCGTCAGCCCTATTTCTGCCTGCCTCATTTCAAGATGATGTTGGATTACGCTCAGTACCGTCTGCCAAAGAAGCGCTACGCGGACTTTGCAAAGCAGGCTGAGGCTGTTGAGTTCAAATATTTTGACAAGCTCCGAGAGGACATTAGCTGGTTCTGTAAAAAATTTGACTACCGCTACGAGGACGAGCCCTGGAAGGACTCAAAGGACGCTGTGGAGCGCGCAATAAAATTCCTTGATGCCGATCTTCACAACTATCGCGGTGATAAGAAGAAGGGTTAAAAATGCTGGACTTACTTGAATTACATAAGAGATTTATCCGCGAGCATTTGCATCAGGGCGACATTGCCGTGGATTTTACCATGGGCAACGGACACGACACCGAGTTCTTATCAAAAACGGTGGGTGAGAGCGGTCACGTATACGCCTTTGATATTCAGCAGGCTGCCATTGATTCGACGGCTGAAAATCTTAAGAAAGCGGGTTGTCCCGAAAATTATACCCTTATCTGCGACTCCCACCACCGCGTGGACGAGTACGTTAAAACGCCGATAAAGGCAGGGATGTTTAATTTGGGCTACCTGCCCGGCGGTGACAAGAGAATAACCACCCTGCGCGAGACTACCATGCCCGCAGTTGAGGCGGCTATCCGCTTGCTTGACCGCGACTCCATTCTGAACATCGCAGTTTACCCCGGTCACGAGGAGGGCGAGCTTGAGGGCAAGATGCTCTGCGAGTATTTTGCCAAACTTGACAGGAGAAAGATCTGCATTTCCCAGATAAAGATCTTAAATTCGCCCACGTCACCTTATTTTATGGTTGTTGAAACCAAGTAAATTTGGAGTTACTATGAACAATTTCGACGAGAATAAAGAATTTGTCCGCCGTCCTGCATCACAGCAGGCACAGCCGCCTGCACGTCCTCGGACGAGCCCCGCGGGAAGTCAGCAACGCCCCGTACGGGGCGCAAGACCGCAAGGGCGCCCTGGGCAGAGCGTTCAGCGGGAGGCAAGAATGCCAAGTCAGATGCGTGCGGCGCAAAAAAAGAGACCTGACCGTCCCGTACCCGAAAGGGAAAGGATAGCGCCCGACGGTCAGCAGAATAAGGGGTCAAGCGCATTTTGCGGCAGGAATATTCTGATCTTCTTTGCCATGCTGGCAGGACTATTGCTTGTTATGGGAGCTATCTTATTTTCTGCGCTCAGCACTACAAAGGAAACCCCCGAAAGTCAGAAAAAGAGCTACGTTGTATCCTATTTTAGGGGCATGGGCGAGGACGCGGTGGCGGAGAAATATCCCTCCTATGAGCTTGGAAGCGTGTCTTACATCAACATGACGGCAATAGCCGACATTTGTTCAATGACCGTCAGCGGCAGTCACGGAGCGCTCCGTTTCGGCTCGGGCGACAGCGAGTACGCCGAATTTTCCGCGGGCAAAAGTTCGGCTACGGTCAACGGAGAGAACGTTTCAATGGGCGAGTGTGCCGTTGAGCGCGATCCCGGTTCTATCTGGATACCTCTTGAATTTGCACGTACTTTGTTTGCTTGGGGCGTTAGGATCGAGGTGGATGAGGAGAAGGCGACGGTTTCCGTGAAGCGCAACGCGGACGTTATTAAATTTGCCGTTAAGGGTGCCACGGGGCTCGGTCCCGTTGACGAGGATCCGGACTTGGGTCAGGACGTTGACCTTGGATTCAAGACCGATTTGAGTGCATATGAGCAGTACATGAATCCCGAAGACCGAGATGCTTATCTCATTCTTGTAAACAAGCAAAATCACATAGACGGAAACTTTATTCCCGAAAATCTGATCCCCATAGAGAACACCCGCACCGACAGGGCAAAGGAGCACATGGTCGAAACTGCCGAAAAGGCACTTGAGGCTATGTTTATCGAGCTTTACGCCGCAGGGTACAAGGACGTAAGTGTTACCAGCGGATATCGTTCTTATGCAAAGCAGGAATCCTTGTTCAACTCCTATTATGCAAGGGACAGAGCAAGATACCCCGACTGGACCGACCAGCAGGTGAAAGATCACGTCCTTACTTATTCAGCCTACCCCGGCACGAGCGAGCATCAGACCGGTCTTTGCTGTGACATGCACAATCTGGGCGCAGCTGACGTGGCATTTGCCAAAAAGGAAGCCTACAAGTGGCTGGAGGAAAACTGCTGGAAGTTTGGATTTATCCTCCGTTTCCCCGAGGACAAGGTAGATATTACGGGTTACAGCTTTGAGCCTTGGCATTACAGATTCGTGGGCAGATACCACGCAAATGCTATGCGCCAAAGGGGTATGTGTCTTGAAGAATACGTTGAATATCTGAACCTTACGGGTCAGGATTGAGGAGAGTGAATATGAAAACAAAGAAAATATTGATAATAATTGATATTTTGCTTATTTTGGCTACGGTCGTTTTCATTATTTCAAATTCCGCCGCACCTTCGGAAAAATCCAACGATACAAGTCAGGGGGTCACCGACAAGGTTGTTGACAGTGTAAAGCCTTTAAAGGACGCCATTGAACAAGACAAGGTGGATAAGGAAGACGTTCATAAGGGTGTCAGGAAAATTGCACATTTTCTTGAATACGCGCTTTTAGGTGCGGAAATGATGCTCCTTCTGATTCTGATTTTCCCTTCTGCCCCCATGAAATATCTAATATACATTCTGTTTTTCGGACTTGCCTTGGGCGTTTGTGACGAAAGCGTCCAAAAGCTGACCGACAGGACAAGCTCCACGACCGACGTGATGATAGACTTCGGCGGATTTTGCATCGGGATCGCGTTTGCGTATCTCGTTGCTATTGCCGTTCGTGCGGTAATGAAAAAGAAAGCAAAATAAAAAACAGGCTTCCGCAGGGAAGCCTGTTTTTTATTTCTGTTCTCTTTGGCGTGAAGAAGGCAAATCGTGGGTGCGCATCGTGCCAAAGCCCGACATGGGATGCTTTTTTAAAAATTCCCCCAAATGCTCTTTTGCTCACACGTTTTTTATTCTGTTGTAAATATCCTGCATACGTCGGTCGATCGCCGCTATCTCGTCGGCGCATTGAAGCAGCTCTTTTGGAAGCTCGGGCGGTATTTTGCCCGTGGACTTGTAGCGCAGGTCGTGCTCAAGGCTCGCCCAGAAGTCCATTGCAACCGAGCGTATCTGCACCTCGGCGGTTATGTATTCGGTCTTTTCGTAAAGATAAATGGGAACTTCAAGGTCAAGGTGGAGCGAGCGGTATCCGTTATAGTTGGGACTTTTTATATAGTCGGTGCGCTCCACCAAGCGCATATCCGAATGGCGCAGCAGAGCTTCCTCTACGCTGTAAACGTCGTCTATATAGTAGCAGACCACGCGGATACCTGCGATGTCGTTAAGATTCTTTTTTGCGGAATCCACCGACAGAGGGTAACCGCGGCGTGTCAGCTTTTTTATAATGCTGTCCGTGGTCTTCAGACGACTTTCAATATGGTGAATGGGGTTTCGAGAATAGGTGACCTTGAATTCGTCGTTTAAGATCTCCAACTTCGTGCAGATCTCCTTGATCGCGGCATTATACAAGTGCTGCATGGCTTTTATCTCATTGTAATTATCAAAGAGCGTCTTTGCCGTCTCGGGGGAAAATATGATCTCCTTGTGTTCCTGCATAATTGCCTCCGTATCTTTATGAGCCGAATTCCACCAGCTCTAATTTGCCCTCGTTGTGCTCAAGGGTCCTCTGTATAAACCATTCGCTCTTAAAGAGAAGATATTTGTTGCCACGGACGTCCTCTACCAAGTGAGTTTCGTACAGGTCAAGGGTTTTGGGGTCCACCTCATTTGCGATTCGGCGGATATACTGCCATGCAAGGGGGCGGCGGATGAATTCCACGTTGTATTCGCTCTTCATTCTCGCTTCAAGCACTTCGAACTGAAGCTCGCCCACAACGCCGACGGTCACGCGCTCAAGACCCGAATCGGGCTCGAAGAACATCTGAATGGCACCCTCCTGGGCGATCTGGTTCATGCCCTTTGCAAACTGCTTGCGCTTCATGCTGTCGATCTGCTCGACCATGGCAAAGCGCTCGGGTGCAAAGGTGGGAATACCTTCAAATTTCAGTTCCTTTTCGCTCGGGTCGCAGACCGTGTCGCCGATAGAGAAGATGCCGGGATCAAAGATTCCGATAATATCGCCCGCGTAAGCCTCATCGATAATGGCTCTTTCCTGCGCCATCATCTGCTGGGGCTGAGAAAGCTTCATTACCTTGCCCGCCTGAACGTGGAGATACTCGCGGTTGCGTTCGAACTTGCCCGAAACGATACGCATGAACGCGATCCTGTCGCGGTGAGCTTTGTTCATGTTTGCCTGAATTTTGAAAACAAATGCCGAGAATTTGTCCGAGAAGGGGTCGACTGTGCCGTTTTCCGTCTTTCGGGGCAGGGGAGAGGTGGTCATTTTAAGGAAATTTTCAAGGAAGGTCTCGATACCGAAGTTGTTAAGAGCCGAGCCGAAGAAAACAGGGCTGAGCTTACCTTCTCTTACCTTTTCAAGATCGAAATCAAAGCAAGCACCGTCAAGAAGCTCCACTTGCTCGCAAAGTTCCTCCCGCTGGTAGGGCCCGATGAGGGAATCAAGCTTTTCGGTGTCGGTAATATCGCACTCAATTGCGCTTAGACGCTCGCGTCCGCGGTGAGAGTCCGCGTAAGAGAGGATACAGCGCTTGTCACGGTCGTAGACTCCTTTAAAGTTCACTCCGCATCCGATAGGCCAGTTCATAGGATAAGTGCCGATTCCGAACTCCTTTTCAAGCTCGTCGATGAGGTCAAAGGGGTCTCTTGCCTCGTGGTCCAGCTTGTTGATGAAGGTGAAGATCGGGATATGGCGCATGGCGCACACTTTAAATAACTTGCGGGTCTGGGGTTCGATACCCTTTGCGGCGTCGATCACCATTACTGCACTGTCTGCTGCCATAAGGGTGCGGTAGGTGTCCTCGGAAAAGTCCTGGTGTCCGGGAGTGTCAAGGATATTGATGCAATATCCGTCGTACTCGAACTGCATGACCGAGGAGGTGATCGAAATACCTCTCTGTTTCTCCATTTCCATCCAGTCGGAGGTGGCGTGGCGGTCTGCCGCCTTGCCCTTTACCGAGCCTGCCGTGTTTATTGCGCCTCCGTAAAGAAGGAGCTTTTCCGTAAGTGTGGTTTTGCCGGCGTCGGGGTGTGAGATTATGGCAAAGGTGCGGCGTCGGTTTATTTCGCTTTGAAAATTACTCATGGGGGTGTTGTCCTTTTTGCTTAGTATATTAGATTTCGTATTTTCCGTGAATGTCGGCTATAAAGAGGCTTTAATACCATCTTTTTCAGCTTTTTGTATTTGGGTTTCTATACTTTATATACCCAAAATATTCTATCATGATTTTGTGAAAATGTCAATACAAAAGGGTCACTGACAGAAATCTGTCAGTCACAGCGCATTTGTTTGTGGTATAATACCCAAGCAACGGCAAAAAGTGCAAAATTTATTGCCACATTTGTGGTGGCAGAAAGGAGAAAAATGGAAATTTTTGTAGACGAATTTGCCCTGACGCCAAAGCGGTTTATAGCCGGTACGAAGGGCAGCTACGGATTTTGCACCATGCATTTCCGCTTTGGACCCGAATGGGACGGTCTTGCGAAAAAGGTGACCTTTTACCCTCTTGACGGCAGTGATCCCGTATATCTTCTCGTTACGGGCGACAGGGTGGAGATACCGCAGGAGATCATGCGCTGTGCGGGTGTAAACCGTTACGTGGTCAGCGGATGCAAAAACGAGGATGTGCTTATATCTATCACGGGCGAGATAGACGTTCTCGATGCCCTTAGCCCTGACGGAAATTTAGCGGAGGAGCCGACTCCGTCTCAGATGGAGCAGGTGATGACCATGATGCAGAGAGCTGTGGAGGTGGCGCAGAGCGTCCGTGATGATGCGGACAGAGGTGTGTTTAAGGGCGAAAAAGGAGACACGGGAGAAAAAGGCGACTCGGGAGCGAGAGGCGAAAAGGGCGAAAAAGGCGATAAGGGAGACAAAGGAGATACGGGCGAAGTGTCCTTTGCGTATGCCCACAAGAATTTATCAAATGCCCTCAAAAAATCTGTCTCCGGTGAAGCTATAGCAATAACGGATGTGTCTCCGCTTGAGCATGAGATGGATGTTAAGGTGCGCAGTAAAAACCTTTTTAAGCCATCCACAAGCAAAGAGATAAAAGGTATAACCTTTGAGCTGTTAGAAGACGGCACTTTCCATGTCTATGGCACAAATGACGGAACGGGCGATTCTTGGCATGATGAATCTATTACCTTGCCTAAAGGAAAATATGCCGGCTCGGGTTGTCCTGAAGGTGGCTCAAGTACAACTTGGTCTATTGAATATCACAACCGAAGCACCGGAAAAGGCAAGACAGACTATGGGGATGGTGTAGTGTTTGAAACTGCCGAAACAAATACCATAGTAGTACACATGGTGGTGAGAAATGGACAGATGATAGATGCGATTTTCAAGCCAATGGTAGAAGAAGGCACAACCGCCACAGACTATGTTCCTTATATAGAGGACATCAGCTCAGTTGAGGTTAAGAGGTATGGCAAGAATCTGTTTAAGGCGACCGGCGAAAAAGTGTATAAGGGTATAACTGCCGAATTAAGGGAAGATGGCTCATATCACGTTTTTGGCACAAGTGATGGAACAGGTGACTTCTTTCTGGATACGGATATTATATTGCCTAAAGGAAAATATACCGGCTCGGGTTGTCCGAGTGGTGGTTCAAGCGCTTCACATTATATTGAATTTGTTAGAAGAGGGGCTGGAAAAAGCGGAACAGATTACGGCAATGGCACAGAAATCGAAGCTGCTGAAAGTCAAATGTTTGTAGTACACATGGTAGTAAAAAGTGGACAGACGGTTGATTTGGTCTTCAAGCCTATGATTGAAGTTGGTACAGGTGACAAAGTGTATGAGCCATTCAAGACCCCTACTTTATATATGCCTGATTCGTACGGCGAGATAATGGTATCAAGCATATGCCCCACCACTACACTTATAAGCAACACCGAGGGTGCGGTAATTGATTGCACCTACAATAGAGATTTAAACAAGGCTTTCGAAGAGCTTTATAACGCAATAATTTCGACAGGAGGAAACGTATAATGTTTAGCTTACAGAATTTTATCAAAAAGGGACTGCTTGATGCCGTGGGCAAGATGGCAGACTATCAGATCATTCTCAATGCCGCGGGCTGGCTTGAAAAAGGCGTGCTTGACGAGACAGATTTGGCGGAGATCCAGAGCAGGCTTGATGCCGGCTCTGCCGACACAGAGGTGACCGAGGAAGAAGGCGAGGCAGAGGTGCAGGAGTGAAAGAGCTATTCTTTAAATGGCTGATACCCTTTCTGTGCGGTGCGGCGGTGTCGTTCGCGTGTGCCATGCTCATAAAGCTCAAGGCAATAAAGAACGGGCTCCAATGCCTTTTGAGGGCGGAGATCATCCGCTCTCATGAAAAATACTGCGAGAGGGAGTGCTGTCCTATCTACGCAAAGGAGGCGCTGACCCGCGCTTATGCCGCATACCACGCTCTGGGAGGCAACGACGTGGCAACAAAGCTTTATGAGGACACTCTGGAGCTTCCCGAACCGAAATGAAAGGAGAATTTTAAAGCTATGAGTATCAATTGGAAACAAAAGCTGACCAGCCGCAAGTTCTGGGCGGCGGTTATAACATTTGTGACGACGGTCATGGTGGCTTTCGGCGCGCCGCAGGTCACAACCGAGCAGGTGACGGCAATAATTGCCGCCAGCTCGACCATGGTAGCGTATATTCTGGGCGAAGGTTTGGTAGACGCCGTTAAGGCAAAGGGAAACAATCATGAAAATACCCTTTGACAGCGACTCCGTCCGCGTGACCTCGCCCTATGGAAACAGAACGCTCAACGGCGAAAAACAGTTCCACGGCGGATACGACATGGTTGGTGTCGGCTCGGATCATATCTGCGCGGTGGTCGGCGGTACGGTAGTACATAGCCGAATTATAACCGATAAGAGCAATCCCACCTGGCAGTGGGGCAATTACGTCTGCATCAGGGGCGAGGACGGCAAACTTTATTACTATTGCCATATGAAGTCGAGAGCGGTTACGGCCGGTCAGTCTGTAAAGGCAGGGGACAAGCTGGGCGTCATGGGCAACACGGGCTATTCCTTTGGGGCTCATCTGCATTTTGAGGTGCGCGAAGGCTCCAAGGCTATCAGCCCCGAGGGGATTCTCGGAATCCCCAACAAGACGGGAATCTATTCTCTGCCCAAAATGACAGACTACGAGCGTGCGATCCTCACTCTCCATGACAAAGGCATTATCAACACCCCCGAATATTGGCTCAAGCGTGAAGAAATAGACCCCTATTTTTCGGAGCTTATACGCAAGGTCGTTCGGATAATTTGACAAAAAAGCACTTCGCCTTAGGGCGAAGTGCTTTTTTGTTATTTAAGAGAATCTGCGTATCTGACCGCTTCCATTGCGTCCTTTGCGTAGCGGTCAGCACCTATTTTGTCGGCGTATTCCTGTGTGAGAACCGCGCCGCCAACGATTATCTTGCAATCGGGCGCGGACATGCGGAGCTGTTTTATGGTCTCCTCCATGGCGGGGACGGTAGTAGTCATAAGTGCGCTCAAAGCCACAAGCGGAGCGTTCCTTTCTATCACCGTCGCGACTATGTCCTCGGGGGGCACGTCTCGACCAAGGTCAACCACCTCAAAGCCGTAGTTTTCGAGAAGCAGCTTGACGATGTTTTTGCCGATGTCGTGAATGTCGCCTTTGACTGTGGCGATGACCACGGGGAATTTGGATACCTTCTCCGAGCCGGTTGCCGTCATGTGAGTTTTGACTTCTTCAAACGCCGCCTTTGCTGCTTCTGCACTCATGAGAAGCTGGGGAAGGTACACCTTTTTTTCTTCAAATCCCTTTCCCACAACGTCCAGCGCGGGGATTATCTCGTTTTGCACAACGTCAAGAGGTGCGGTGGTGAAAAGAAGCGCACGGCAGATCTCCGACGCGCGATCGCGCAAACCTTTTATTACTGCTTTCTGAAGCTCAGAGGCGTAATTTTCCTCAGCGGTGATCGGTGCTGGTGCGCTCTGCGCCTTTTCGTCGGGAAGAGCGGCGGCAAACTCAATAAATTCCGCGCAGTTTTCGTCCAGACCGTGAAGGGCTCGGAATGCGTGGTAGGTTTTCATCATGTCGGCGGAATATGGATTCATTATCGCTGCCGAAAGTCCGTTTTCAAGGGCAAGGGCAAAGAACGTGCTGTTTATGACCTCGCGGCGGGGAAGCCCGAAGGAAACGTTGGACACACCGAGCGACGTATGACAGCCGAGCTCGTTTTTAATGGTTTTCAGCGCATCCAGGGTGGCGAGTGCCGCTTTGTTGTCGGCGCTGACCGTCATGGCGAGGGTGTCGAAAATTATGTCTTTTGCCTTTATTCCAAACTCACCTGCACGGGTGAGAATTTTCTCGGCTATTGCGATTCGTCCTTCGGCTGTGGGGGGAATACCCTCCTCGTCCAGGGTCAGGGCAACAATGAGACCGCCGTATTTTGCTGCCAGCGGAAAGACGGCGTCCATGCTCTCTGCCTTTCCCGATACGGAATTTATCATAGCCTTGCCGTTGTAAAGACGGAGCGCGCGCTCCATGGCATCGGTGTTTGAGGTGTCTATCTGCAAGGGCAGATCGGTGACCGCTTGCAATTCGGTGACGGCACGGCAGAGCATGGCTGCCTCATCAATGTCGGGCAGACCAACGTTCACGTCAAGCACGTGCACGCCCTTTTCCTGCTGATTTATGCCCTCGCCCAAAATGTAGTCAATGTCGTTTTCGATCAATGCTTGCTTAAATCGTTTTTTACCCGTGGGATTTATGCGCTCGCCGATAAGAACAGGCTTGTTTTCAAATTTTAGTGCATGGGTGTAAGAGGAGATACAAGTGATGTTTTTCTCGGTCGAGGGCGCGGGGGTTATACCCGCAAGCTTTAATGCGGTTTTTTCTATGTATTCGGGGGTCGTTCCGCAGCAGCCGCCGACGATACGGACACCTTTTTTGGCAAATTCCAGCATATACGAGGAAAACTCCTCGCTGTCAACGTCATAGACCGTTTTTCCGTTCACAACTTTTGGCAGACCCGCGTTTGGTTGAAGCACAACGGGCAGGGAAGCGTTTTTGAGCAGCTCGTCCACAACGCCTTCAAGCTGTCTGGGACCGAGAGAGCAGTTTGCGCCCACGGCGTCAACTCTCAGACCCTCAAGCATGGCGACCATAGCAGCGGGGGTCGCGCCCGTCATGAGCTTGCCGTCCGCGCCGTATGCGTTTGTGACTATCACGGGCAGGTCGCAGTTCTCCTTTGCGGCAAGAACGGCGGCTTTGGTCTCGTAGCTGTCGCTGAAGGTCTCAAAAATTATCAGATCCGCACCGTATTTTGCACCGAGACGGACGGTTTTTGCAAATACCTCTACCGCGTCTTCAAAGTCGAAATCGCCAAGCGGGCGTAACAGTCTGCCCGTGGGACCTATGTCAAGGGCAACGTATCTTCCGTCTGTGTCACCTATTGCCGCCCGTGCATTGTCAATGGCGGCTTTGATTATCAATTCGAGCTCGTCCTCTGAAAAATTCAGGCAGTTTGCGCCAAAGGTGTTTGCGGAAATTACGTTTGAACCCGCGGCAAGATAATCCTCGTGAATCTTTTTTATCACTTCAGAGTGGGTAATGTTCCACCTTTCGGGGTATTCGCCCGAGCGCAGACCCGCGTTCTGGAGCAGAGTTCCCATCCCACCGTCAAGTATTAAAAATTTTTCTTTTATTTGCGTGTCAAAATTCATTTCTGTCCTTTCAGCCTCGCTTTTTTAGTCCCACTATGGCGGAGACCGACTTTGTGGGGGAAATAAGCAGGCTTTCGTTTAGGGTCGCCCCGATTCGGCGGGGACAGTCGAGAGTGCGGAAGATGTCCTTTTGAATTTCAAGGGGAAGGTCGCCGTACCCGGGGCTGAATCGCGGACGGACTTCAAGCCCTTTCGATTGGAGATCGGCGCAGAAAAGGTCGCATAAAGACTCTATGCGCTCGGCTCCCAGCCCTTGAAAAACGACGGCTTTTGCGGGAGATATAACTCCGTATTTCTTTATTAGTCGGTCGATTCCGTGCCCGACTGTGGCACAGAATACTGCCACCGTGTCGCACCCCTCAAGGTTTTTTGCAAGGTCACCGGAAAAGGTTTGAGCAAATCCCAAATCAAGACCTATTTCCGTCTTTTTTACGGGAAATTCAATATAACAGACCTTGCCGCAAAAGATTCCCTCGGCTTCGGCTGTACATTCGTTTGCCAACATTTCCATATCGGGTGTTACCTTATCGCAACCGCTGTACCGCAGCACCTCGCAAACGTTCGGGGGCGGCAGGGTGTACTCCTTTGAAAGGGGGGTCATTTTAATATCTCCGACAGGTTATCCTGCAGCTTCTTTGCCACGTCGGGCTTGTTCATTGAATAAACGTGAACGTTGGTGATGCCGTTTGCGTACAGATCGATTATCTGATCGGTGGCATATGCTATACCCGCCTGCTTCATGGCTTCGGGATTTGAACCGAAATGGTCCACCAGGCTCTTGAAGCGCTGGGGCATGTGCGAGCCTGACATCTTTATGGCACGCTCCACCTGCTTTGCGTTGGTGATAGGCATGATGCCGGGAATGACGGGGACGGTTATGCCCGCTTCTCTTATTTTGTATAGGAAATTGTAGAGCAGATTGTTGTCAAAGAACATTTGGGTGGTCAGAAAATCACAGCCCGCGTCCACCTTTTCTTTTAGGTATTTTATATCGTCCTTTTGATTGGCGCTCTCTACATGGATCTCGGGATAGCAGGCACCGCCGATGCAGAAGTCCGCGTCCGATTCACGCAGCTCGCGTACAAGGTCAATGGCGTGACGGTAGTCCCACTTTGAGCGGTCGGAGTTTTCAAGCTCCGGGGTAAGGTCGCCGCGCAATGCCATTACGTTCTGCACCCCTGCGCGTTTAATGTCCTCAATGCGTGATCTTACCGTCTCGCGGGTGGAGGAAACGCAGGTCAGGTGCGCCAGAGTGGGCACTCCGTATAGCTCTTTTATATCCTTTGCTATGTCAAGTGTATATTTGCTTGTTCCCCCGCCCGCGCCGTATGTGACGCTCATAAAAGCAGGGCGGTATGAGGCTATTTCCTCGGCGGCGGATTTGACCGAGTCAAATGCCGAGTCTGTCTTTGGCGGAAATACCTCGAATGAGAGGTTTGAGCGTCCGTTTGTCAAAATATCTATTATCTTCATTTTTTCTTCCTTATCGGTCATATTATTATATTTTAAGTCTCATCAAGGTGAGAAAGTGGCGAATGTAGGGGGGATATTCCATGCGGTATGCTTTAAATCGCCGATGTGTTTTAAGTAATTGGCTTTTTCTTGTCCCGAGGATTCATATAGAGCAGGATTTATAGAAAATTATATCACAAAAGCGGGGCGGTGGCAAGTATTTTGGATTTATTTACTTGAAAAATATCATTTTTTGGCGTATAATGAAACAAAAGATGAAGGATGTCCCGAAAACCGAGAGGCGATACTCTTTCTCGGTACGCGCTGACGCCTTGTTTTGACGCGTTTATAAGGATTTGAGGTGAAATCATGTCGAGAACAGAAGAAGTTGAGCTTACGAATATGTGTATGATCTGCGACGGGCAGGGCAACGTGCTGGTGCAGAACAAGGTGAACAATGCTGATTGGCACGGTTGGAATTTCCCAGGCGGTCATGTGGAGAAAGGAGAATACTTGACACCGTCCGTCGTGCGCGAAGTGCGTGAGGAAACCGGACTGACTGTAGAAAATCCGAGGCTTTGCGGTATAAAAGAGTTTCACAAGATAAAAGACGGAAAGCGGTATATCGTGTTTCTTTACATAGCTGACATGTTTTCGGGTGAACTTAAATCGTCTAAAGAGGGCGAGATCTTTTGGTATCCCTTGGCGGAGCTTGCGGGGTGCGACAAGCTCATCGACGGATTTGGAGAAATGCTTGCCGTGTTTACCGACTCAAATATCAGCGAAGTCTTTTACGAGAGAAATGGCGAAGATTTCAAAACGGTATTTTGCTGAAAATGGCATAGAAAGACAAATGCGAAAGTTGCGGTCGATTTATCTTGACAAAAGATCAAAACCGTGATATAATAGCCCAGCGGATAAGATCGCGAAACCAATAATGGGATATGGCCAAGTTGGTTAAGGCACAAGACTTTGACTCTTGCATTTCG
>JAZRTK010000005.1:0-4499 GCA_045651985.1 Eubacteriales bacterium | reverse complement strand
CACACCAAGTTCTCCGGTCACGTATACGTACTGACAGAGAAGGAGGGTGGCCGTGCAAAGCCCTTCTTCCCCGGCTACAGACCTCAGTTCTACTTCAGAACAACTGACGTTACAGGCGTTATCGGTCTTCCCGCTGACGTTGAGATGTGCCGCCCCGGCGATAACGTTGATATGAGCGTTGAGCTTATCACACCTATCGCTGTCGAGGAAGGTCTCCGTTTCGCTATCCGTGAGGGTGGTAGAACAGTTGGTTCCGGCGTCGTTGCTAAGATCGAGGACTAATTTAAACTAAGATCTGTTAATTTACAGAACCATATAAGGAACGCCGAGGTGGTTTTGCCGCCTCGGCGTTTCGGATATCTTTACGCCGCGCATATTGCGGAAAAAAACAAATAAACATTATCTTTGGGGACGGTGTGATTCCGTACCGGCGGTAAAGTCCGCGAGCGCGAAAGCGCCGACAGGGTGAGATTCCCTGACCGACAGTAAAGTCTGGATGGGAGAAGACAATGTGGGTACATACCTATATCTATGTTTCCTCCCCCTACGAAAGGGGATTTTTTTATGCAAAACTCAACTTTAAAACAAGGCTCTTGGAAGATCAAAAAACTTGTAATGGGCGCGGTTTTCTGCGCGCTGGCATTCGTTTCCATGTTTGTCATGCGTATAAACGTGGTTTTTCTTACCTTTGATGCAAAGGACGCAATAGTAACTCTTGCAGGTCTGCTTCTCGGACCTGTATACGCCCTGGCGATCTCGGTCGTCGTTCCTTTGATTGAATTTTTCATGATAGGCGATACGGGAATCTGGGGTCTTATTATGGACATTCTGTCAACGGCATCATTTTCGGTGGTATGCGCGTTGATTTATAAGTATAAAAAGAATATCAAGGGCGCAATCGTGGGGCTTCTGGCATCGGTTTTGACTATGACCGCAGCAATGCTTCTGTTCAACCTGTTCATTGTGCCTTTATACCAGCCGGGAATGACGACGGCGACAGTGGCGACCATGATTCCCTCGCTTTTCCTGCCCTTTAATCTTACCAAGGGCGTACTTAACGCCGCGTTGGTAATGATTCTCTACAAGCCCGTTTCAAGGGCTATGAAAGCGACGAAAATGCTTCCCCGCGGAGAATTTTCTCTCGACCTTACTCTCGATGAGGCAGAGGCTCAAAAGAAAAAGGCCCTTACATTCAGCATTGTTGTGACTGCTGTCGGTCTTGCGGTGGCGGCACTTTGTGTTGCTGTATTCTTCCTGGTTCTCGGCGGAGATTTTACTCTCTTTGAGGAGCTCTCGGGCAAATAATTTTGTGATTTTAATGTTTAATTGAAAGGATTTTCTGAAATGGTTGAAGCTATACAGACGTTTTTTCTGGAGACCTTGGGAAAAGAGCTTTGCGTCTTTTTCTGCTCTATGATACCCATAATTGAGCTTAGAGGCGCTATTCCCATGGGCACCGCCTTCGGACTTGATCCCTGGCTCAATTACGCTGTCAGCGTGATTGGAAATATGCTTCCCGTTCCAGTAATTCTTCTTTTCGTGCGCGTAGTACTTGACTGGATGAAGAAGGTCAAGGGACTGTCAAAAATTGCTTTTTGGGTTGAGGCGAAAGCCGACAAACACAAGGGACAGATTGAAAAATACGCATACGTGGGACTTTTCATATTCGTTGCCATTCCGCTTCCCGGAACGGGCGCGTGGACGGGCTCGCTTATTGCGGCACTTATGAAAATGAAATTCTGGAAATCATTGCTTTTCGTTTTTCTGGGTGTTCTGACCGCAGGAATTATTATGCTCCTCGGCTCTAACGCAGTGGCGTTTATTATAGGATTGTTCTGAATTTTTAATCTTTTGTTTGATTTCTAAAACGGGAAAATGTTTAATATCTACTTAGAGTTAATATACAATTGTAAAAAGTGTAATATGAATTTACGGTGCGTTACACGCAGTTATAATCCTAATAGAAACCGACGGTCTTTTACCGTCGGTTTTTATCTTTCGTCGTAATGTTGCTAAAAATTTCACAAAAAGGGTCGAATTTTATTAAAAATATCATTTACAAAACCAATATTTTATGGTACAATATCCATGTATGATCTTATCATAAGAAAAGGAAGGTATTATTCAATGGAGAACAAAATTTTGGTTGAAACCTCTGCCAGACACATTCATCTGACAAAAGAGGCGGTTGAAACACTTTTCGGCGCGGGTCACACCCTTACAAAGAAGAAGGATCTTAGCCAGCCCGGTCAGTTTGCTTGCGAAGAGAAGGTTGAAGTTGTGGGCACAAAGGGCTCTCTTAAAATGAGCGTTCTCGGTCCTACAAGACCCGAAAACCAGGTTGAGCTTTCTTTCACTGATGCGCGCACTCTCGGAATCACAGCTCCCGTTCGCGAGAGCGGCGACGTTGCAGGCACACCAGGTATCCTTCTGAAGGGTCCCGCAGGCGAGGTTCAGATCGAGAACGGCGTCATCATCGCAAAGAGACATATTCATATTATCCCCGAGGACGCTGCAGCGCTGGGCGTTGCCGACAAGGAGATCGTAAAGGTCAAGATCGAGGGAACGGGCAGAGCAACTATCTTTGACGACGTTGTAATCCGCGTAAAGGATACCTTTGCGACCGCTATGCACATCGACACAGACGAGTGCAACGCTGCTGCCGCTTTCGGCGTAGTTTACGGCGAGATCGTAAAGTAATTTTTGGACTGAAATCAAATTTAATTACATAAGGAGAACTTTAACATGAGCAATGTAAGTGAAACCCCTTACGCACAGAGCCTTGAAGTACAGCACATGTGCGTAGTAAACAAGGGCCCCAATCACGGACCCGCTCCCATTCCCGAAGAGGGCAAATGGATCAAAGCAAAAGAGATCAGCGATATTTCCGCATACACACACGGTGTGGGATGGTGTGCACCCCAGCAGGGCGCCTGCAAGCTCTCTCTTAACGTAAAGAACGGCATAATCGAGGAGGCTCTCGTTGAGACTATCGGATGCTCCGGTATGACACACTCCGCAGCTATGGCAGCAGAGATCCTTCCCGGTAAGACACTCCTTGAGGCCCTCAACACAGACCTTGTTTGTGACGCTATCAACACTGCTATGCGTGAGCTCTTCCTCCAGATCGTTTACGGACGCTCTCAGTCCGCGTTCTCCGAGGGCGGTCTCGTTATCGGCGCAGGCATGGAGGACCTTGGTAAGGGTGAGCGTTCCATGGTCGGTACCATGTACGGTACAAAGGCAAAGGGCGTAAGATACCTTGAAATGACAGAGGGCTACTGCACAAGAATGGCTCTTGACGAGAACAACGAGGTTATCGGCTACGAGTTCGTTTCTCTTGGCAAGATGACCGACTTCATCAAGAAGGGCATGGAGCCCAACGAAGCTTACGAGAAGTCCAAGGGTACATACGGTAGATTTGCTGATGCCGCAAAGTACATTGACCCCCGTAAGGAATAATCAAGGAGGTAATGTATAATGGCTAAATTTGAAGGTTACGAAAGACGCGAGGCCAAGATCCTCGCCGCAATTAAGGAATTCGGCATCAACTCCATCGACGAGTGCAAGGACATCTGCACAGAGTACGGTATCGATCCTTATAAGATCGTTGAAGAGACACAGCCTATCTGCTTTGAAAACGCAAAGTGGGCGTACACTGTAGGTTGTGCTAACGCAATCAAGAAGGGCTGCAAGAAGGCGGCTGACGCTGCTGCCGCTATCGGTATCGGTCTTCAGGCATTCTGCATTCCCGGCTCCGTTGCTGAGAACAGACAGGTTGGTCTCGGTCACGGCAACCTCGGTAAGATGCTTCTTTCCGAGGAGACAGAGTGCTTCTGCTTCCTGGCAGGTCACGAGTCCTTCGCTGCTGCAGAGGGCGCTATCAAGATCGCTCTTAACGCAAATAAGGTTAGAACAAAGCCCCTGCGCGTTATCTTGAACGGTCTCGGCAAGGACGCGGCTATGATCATCTCCAGAATCAACGGCTTCACATACGTTCAAACAGAGTTCGATCCTTACACGGAGACTGTTAAGATCGTTTCCGAGAAAGCATACTCCGCAGGCGACCGCGCAAAGGTTCGTTGCTACGGCTCCGACAGCGTTCCGGAAGGTGTTACTATCATCAACCTTGAGAACGTTGGCGTTTCCATTACAGGTAACTCCACTAACCCCACTCGCTTCCAGCACCCTGTTGCAGGTACTTACAAGAAGTGGTGTAACGAGAACGGTGTTGGCTACTTCTCCGTTGCTTCGGGCGGCGGTACAGGACGTACTCTCCACCCCGACAACATGGCAGCAGGCCCCGCTTCCTACGGTATGACAGACACAATGGGTCGTATGCACTCTGACGCTCAGTTTGCTGGCTCCACCTCGGTTCCGGCTCACGTTGAGATGATGGGACTTATTGGTGCAGGTAACAACCCCATGGTTGGTATGACCGTTGCTTGCGCTGTTGCAGTTGAAGAGGCAGCGAAGTAAGAGGGATACGGTCGCTTTTT
>JAZRTK010000004.1:0-2215 GCA_045651985.1 Eubacteriales bacterium | reverse complement strand
CATCGGAGAGATTATAAACAGGAATTTGTCGGTGCGAGGAGACGCAAATTTGTAGGGGACGGCGACCTCGACGTCCCTCAAAAAATGTGGAATAATCGTGAATTTTAAATGATAAATGGGACGTCGTGGTCTGTACAGTGCAGTATGATTATATACAGGTAGTGCAAGATGATTGTATACAGTTTTGTGATATAATAAAAGGCAAGAAAATGACCTAAAAGGAGGTTGTTGAAATGCCTTGGAAGGACAAAACTGTGGAAGAATTAAGAAAAGAATTTGTAGAAGCTGCAAAGACCTCAAAAAACTTCAGCTCACTCTGCCGGGAGTTCGGTATCACACGAGCAACCGGCTACAAGTGGGTGGAAAGAAACAAACAATCTTGCTCAATGTCAGACAGAAGTCACGCGCCGTTTAACGTTCCCGGAAGAACGCCCGCCGAGATAGAAGCGGCAATTTTACGAGTTCGTGCCAACAATCCCGAATGGGGAGCAAAAACGATCTTAAAAGTGCTCGAAAACAATGGTTACTCCAATCTGCCTTGCATTCGTACTGCCAACAATATCTTGCAAAGAAACGGTTGTATCAGCGAAACAGAGTCACAGAAACGTAAAGAGTTTTTGCGTTTTCAAAGAGAACATTGCAACGAGCTTTGGCAGACCGATTTCAAAGGAGATTTCCTCTTACTCGACGGCACGCGTTGCTTTCCTCTTGACATCATAGATGACTGCTCACGCTTTTGTTTATGCATAGATGCCAAGGAAAAGGCAGGTGGAATCATATCTTCGTTTGAGGCTGTTTTTAAGAAATACGGGCTTCCAAGGGCTATTTTATCCGATAATGGCAGTGCATTTGCGGGTTTTAAGGGTGGTTATACACGCTTTGAGCGTTGGCTTATGGATCTGGATATACTCCCGATCCACGGTCGCCCACTGCACCCTCAAACACAGGGAAAGATAGAACGGTTTCATCGTACGATGAAGAACGAGCTTCTCAAAAGAAATGCCTTTCTTGATCTTGCCGATGCGGATAAGCACCTCAAAGAATGGCGTACCATGTATAACGAGGTCAGGCCTCATGAAGCGATCGATATGCGCTGTCCTGCGGACGTATACATACCGAGTGAAAGAAAATACCCCGACACCATAAAATCTTATGAATACAGCGGATTGCATCGTATTCTCAAGGTCAATTTCAAGGGTTATCTGAGATTCGACAGCAAGGTGTTTTACTTGAGTGAATCTATGGTAGGAGCAGAATTGGAGATGCGTCTGGAGGGCGCGGAGTTCGCATCGCTTTGCTACCGTAACTACAAGATCGCTGAGATTGATCTGAGGACCGAGCAGCTGATCAACCGCCGCATCTCGCGCCTTGATTGAGCCGCGCGCCGCTTTTGGAAGCCTCTCTCCGCTACGCTTCGATCGGCTTCCAAAAGCGTAAAGATCGAACATAAAATGTGTATACACTCCTCTTGCACAATTGTTTACAATCTTGCTCTTGACATGGTCGCCGTCCCCTACAAAAATACACCTTCTTTTGTTCGACAAATTCCTATTTATAAAACAAAGGCTGAACCGAGGGATTCAGCCTTTTAGATATTAAGCGATATTAGTACATTCCGCCCATACCGCCGCCCATGCCGGCTGCGGGTGCTGCGGGAGTCTCTTCCTTCTTATCTGCCACAACTGCCTCTGTTGTGAGGACAACGCTTGCGATAGAAGAAGCATTCTGAAGTGCGCTTCTTGTAACCTTTGTAGGATCGACGATGCCTGCCTGCATCATGTCGGTGTACTTTTCGTTGTAAGCATCAAAGCCCCAACCCTTCTTACCGCTGTTCATGATGTCGTTTACGATAACCGCACCGTCAAGACCTGCGTTTGTTGCAATCTGACGAACAGGCTCTTCAAGTGCCTTAACAACGATCTTAACTCCTGTCTTTTCGTCACCGTCTGTAACGTCAACCAGCTTTGCAACCTCGCCAATAACATTGAGATAAGCCGTTCCGCCGCCGGGAACGATACCCTCTTCAACAGCAGCGCGAGTTGCGTTGAGAGCGCCCTCGATGCGGAGCTTCTTTTCCTTCATTTCAGCCTCGGTAGCCGCGCCGACCTTAATGACGGCCACGCCGCCCGAAAGCTTCGCCAGTCTCTCCTGAAGCTTCTCGCGGTCAAAGTCGGAGGTGGTTACCTCAATTGCCGCCTTGATCTGACCGATTCTT
>JAZRTK010000003.1:0-4546 GCA_045651985.1 Eubacteriales bacterium | reverse complement strand
CCGCCATGGTCATTCCTTCTTTTGCCAGTGACTTCATAACGTCAAGCACCTCCCCCACCATTTCAGGATCGAGAGCCGAGGTGGGCTCGTCGAAAAGAAGCACGTCGGGATTCATCATAAGCGCCCGCACGATAGCAATTCTCTGCTTCTGTCCTCCCGAAAGCTGATTGGGATACGCATCTGCCTTTTCAAGAAGCCCTACTCTTTCAAGCAGTTTTTTAGCTCTTTCTTCTGCCTCCTCACGGCTCATGCGGAGCAGCTTCATAGGAGCCGAGGTCATGTTCCTTAGCACCGACATGTGGGGGAAAAGATTGAACTGCTGGAACACCATGCCGATCTTGCGTCTCGTGAGGTTAATGTTGCATTTTTTATCGGTTATGCTTGCCCCCTCAAAGAATATCTCCCCGTCGGTAGGCTCCTCAAGTCGGTTGAGGCAACGCAAGAGCGTACTTTTTCCCCCACCCGAAGGACCGATGATGCAGACCACCTCGCCGCGCTTGATAGTAAGGTCAACGCCGTCAAGAACGACAAGGTCGCCAAAAGCTTTTACCAAGCCCTTGACCTCAATTATGTTTTCGTTTTTATCTATCACCTTTACGCAACCTCTTTTCAAGCTTTGATACCAGGTGCGAAAGCACCAGCACTACCACAAGGTAGATTAAGGCAACCGCGATAAGCGGCATGAAATTACTGTATGTTACCGAGCGTATCTTAAGTCCGCCCTGAGTAAGGTCGGCAACGCCTATGTAGAATGCGACCGAGGATTCCTTTAACAGCGTGATAAACTCGTTTGCAAGTGAGGGCAGTATTGCCTTGAACGCCTGGGGAAAGACGATATAAAGCATGGTCTGATAGTAAGAAAATCCAAGGCTTCGTCCCGCCTCGCTTTGTCCTTCATCGATCGACATGATACCGCCGCGGACGATCTCGGCAACGTAAGCGCCCGAGTTAAGTCCAAAGCACAGCACAGCCGACGGGAATTTCTCGACTCCTATAGGCAGAAGGATGACGAAGTAGATAATAATAAGCTGTACCATTACGGGAGTTCCTCGGACTACCGCCAGATACAGGCGGCAGATCTTATCGGCGATTGCCAGCTTGCCCGTCTTCTGATTGGTCACGCGTATGATCGCAACCACAAAGCCGATGACAACGCCAAGAAGCACTGCCAGAAACGTAATAGCAAGTGTCGTTCCAAGACCCTTTGCAAGATAGGTCCAGCGGTCGCCCTCAATGAAATTTCGGTAAAACTCGTCAGAAAAATCATTCCACAGCTTTTCGATTGGTGTTCCCGTGTCGGGCTTTTGAGAGCTGTAGTTGTTCAGTCCCACCACGTCGCCAATTCCGTTGCGCAGAGTATTTATTCTGCTTATATCCGTCTCGCCCGACTCGGTGATAATTACGGTCGTTTCCTTTATTGAACGGCGAACGTCCAAAATTCCGCCGAGGCATGTATTTACCGTTTCGTCACTCAAATAAACGGACAGCTCGTCCTTTCCCGTGGCGTAAACGGTTATTTCGATCTCGCCCTGCAAGATCTGCGCCTCGCCAAGCAATTCAAGAAAATACGGTGTCACCTTATGCTTGTAATTTACGGCATTTGCCTTGGGGTCTTCAAGATAAAGCCCGTATGCCGTACTGAAAAGCTTGGCACTGCTTTCCTCGTAGACGCTTTTGACGTCAAGAGTCTTATATTCGCAGTCGAGAATAATATTTTTCTCGTTTCCGTATGTAATATCCTTGACCATTATCTGCGTGTTTTTCAGCAGTTCCTTGGAACCGCCCGCAACGTTTACGGGCAGAGCCGCAAAGGTATCGTCCACAAGTTTTTGCGCGCCGTGCACGTCGATCGCAACGTCAACTCTTCCCGCCAGCTCGTTCCAGATGAGCAGTCCTGCCAAAAGAGCCACGACGACCGCAGCCGAAACAATGACCGTCAGCAGCTTTTTGCGACTAAGGTTTTTCTTTTCCATTCCTCGCATTTACCTTTCCTTTCATTTGAGCTTTTCACGAAGAAAAGATCAAATGAATTTTTCTCCGTAACACAAGATAAGGAATGATTGCTCATTCCTTATCTTTCTATTTGTTCTTTTAAATATCACTCTGCAGGAATGTACTTGTCAATGATAGACTTAACGGTACCGTCTGCGATAAGCTCGTCGATAGCTGTGTTAAGCTTGTCGAGAAGCTCCTGATTGCCCTTGGCTACGCATATAGCGTAGTCCTCGTTTGTGTACTCTGTTTCAAGGATTGTAAGACCTTCATTTGCGGCAACAAGATTCTTTGCAGGCTCGTTGTCGATAATTACACAGTCAACGGAGCCGGAAGCAAGGGCAAGAACTGCCTCGTTACCGTTTGCATAGCGAACAACTCTGTCATCACCGAAATCGTCTGTGCAGTATGTGTCGCCGGTCGTGCCGAGCTGAACGCCTACCTTGTAGGTTGCTCCCTCAGCATAGAGATCGTCAGCAGTTGCGATAGCGGAGCCTTCCTTTACGATGATTGCCTGAACGCCGTTTGCGTAGCTGATAGTGAAGTCAACTTCCTTAAGTCTGTCCTCGTTTACGGTCATACCTGCCATACCAAAGTCAACAGAGCCTTCCTGAACTGCTGTCAGGATAGAATCGAACTGCATGTCAACGATCTCAAGTGTCATGCCGAGCTTTTCTGCGATCTTTGCAGCGATCTCAGCATCGATACCTACGATGGTCTCACCTTCGTAGTACTCGTAGGGTGCGAAGTAAGCGTTTGTAGCCATCTTCAGAGTGCCGCCAACAGGCTGAGTGTCGTTTGCGTCGTTTTCTGTGTCAGCAACGGTGTCAGATGTCTGAGCGCCCTTGTTTTCGTCGCCATTGTCCTTTACGTCTGTACCGCAGGAAGCGAATGCGAAAAGCATTACGAATGCGAGCACAAGTGCAAGAATCTTTGTGAATTTCATTTTATTTTCCTCCAAAAAAGTTATGGGTCTTTGCCCTATGTACGGGGTATTATACCGCATAAATATCCATTTGTCAAGTATTTTTTTGCATTTTGGGCGAAATATACATAAAATATGCGTATTTTTTCTCTACTTATATTCAACAAAACAGTGCGAGCGCGTTTAATATGGCGCAGTATACAAGCCAAGCAACGTGCATAAACATACATATACCTGCAAAAAGGTAGACCTTCATGTATTCGAGAGCCGCCATAAGGGTGAACAGTATGATAATAAGACAGTTCCAGAATGCCAAAAAGAATGCGTTCCCTCCAAAAAAGAGCGGATACCACACCAAATTGAAGACCAGCGCCACTATAAGGTACATACTTCCCTTATACACGTGCACCTGCTTGCCATTGACCTTACAGGAAAGCACTGCCCCAAGGCAAAAGCCCACCAACGCATACCAAAGAGTCCATAAGATACCCATAAGAAACGGTGGCGGAGTAATAGCGTCAAGGTCGAGCATTTTCAGCGTCAGATATGGCGGACGGGACAAAAATCGGGAAAGCATTCCAAAGAAAAGAACGCAGAATACGCAGGTCAGAACGACTTTGCCGTCAAGTCTGCATGAATAAAACGTCCGTTTTATTCTCTTAATGAAACTAATTTTATGCAAAAAAATCACCTCACACTTACTGTATGAGGTGATTTGATTTTTTAGTACCACTTGCGCTTGCCCCAGGAGGTAAGCTCTCCGCGCTTGAAGGCGGTGAAATCAAAGTGTTCCCAGCAGAATTGGTTGTACTGCTTTTCCACGTTGGTGTATCCAGCAAACTTGCCGCCAAGCTCGTTTACGTAGAAGGGGTCACCCCACCAGCCGCCCGGCTCTGTGGTATCAGACATATGCCTCCAGACGTACTGGGCGTCGGTGACTATCACCTGCACGGGGAAGTTTCTGTCCTCAATGTGAAGAAGCCCCACGTTTGCAATATTTCCCGAGGGACAGCAGTCGCTTGCCACCGCGCCTGTCACCGTATCGTAGCGGACCATTACGTGAGTTGTGCAGTAGCCTTTAGGCTCCGTTCCCTTTGCAAACCAGCCCCACTCGGCGCGGGCGCCCGATTTGCCTCTGGGGTCCGCATAGCAAGCTTCTGTCATGAGAAGTCCCGAATCGCGGCAGTATCTTGCGCTGATGACGGTCTCGGGAGTCTCAAAGGTCTTGATGGGCTCACCGCCGTCCGCCGCCTGCGCTATATAATCGCTGTGGAGCTCGGTCATAATTTCGTCCCAAATGGTGATACAGGGATTGCTCTTGAGGTTGGCAAGAGATTTGGGGTACTCGTAGCCGTACCAAACACCGCCGATGTAGTAAGGAGTATAGCCGATAAACCAACGGTCGTAGTCGTTGGACGTTGTACCGGTCTTACCCGCACAGTTCACTTCCTTTTTGAGAGTGACCTTGGACGCAGTACCCTTTGTTACTACGTTTGTGAGCATCTTGGTCATGATAGCCGCGTTCTCCTCGGAGAGGACTACCGTTCCGATATCCTCGTTTTCGAGTATAGTCTTTCCGCTTGAATCCTCAACGCGCAGATACGACTTTGCTTCATTGAATATGCCAGG
>JAZRTK010000002.1:0-14911 GCA_045651985.1 Eubacteriales bacterium | reverse complement strand
AAGGGCACTTGTAGACTACGAGTTTGATAGGTCAAAGGTGTAAGTGCAGTAATGTATTTAGCTGATTGATACTAATAGCCCGAGGGCTTGAACTATTTTTCAGGTTCGAGCTTGATTGCAATGATTTACTTGAGTTTCTTTACTCGTATCTTCTTATTCGGTTTTCAATGGACGTGAAAAAGAGCGAAGCATTTGCTTCGCTCTTTTTGTTTTCATCAGAGATTTTGATTTCAAGCTTTATAAACAACTGTAAATTCCTCGCAGACGACCGGTGTATCTGTTGTAAATTCCAGTCCCGCTTCGGACATCCATTCGGTGAAGACTTTTTGGTGCACATCTCTCCAATAATCCAGAGATTTGTCACCTTCACCTTCCTTGAATGCGTGCTCGGCGGTCACCTCGTTGAAGGGAACGGTAGTGACTTTTTCGGTTCTGACCACGCAAACGGCGTTGTCGTTAGAGTCAAGGATAACGCTGTATTCTCCTTCTGTGGGCAGGGGATCGCCGTCTACCGCGTACAGGGGGAACGCCGATGCGGTGGCGGTCTTTTCGCCCTCTACCACAAGCTGCGTCAGCTGATCGGCGTCAACGCCGAATGCCCACGCCTCGTATTCACAGTCAGAGGTGCCTGTTTTTTCAATAAATTCATTCCAAAGCTCTTTTGCTGTCATTTTTTCTCCTCATAGTTTAGTCACCGTATCAAGACAAAGAGTCAGCGCATATTCGTATGCATTGCCCCCCCAATTTCGCTGGTCGTATTTGTCTACGTCGGCAAGGCTGTCTGCGGTGTATAGTATCATTCCGAACGTCGCACCGCGGAAAGCGGCAACAGCGGCGAGGGCAGAGCACTCCATTTCAACAACCATGCAGCCCTCGCTTTTGCGGTATGCGACCTTTTCTTTTGTCTCGCGGTAAAAGCCGTCGGTTGACCAAGTGATGACTTCTTGATATTTCATCCCGTGTTCAATCACAGTATCCTTAATTGCTTGTCGAGCCACCTCGCTTATCTCCATAAAGCGTGAGGGTGGTGCGTAGTGGTAAGATGTGCCTTCGTCACGCAAAGCCTTGTTCGGCACAAGGAACGTGCTTTCGGGAAAACGCTCCAAAGCACCGCAAGAACCTGCGGAAATGATCTCACGCACACCGTATCCGATCAGCCAATCAAGTATTTGCGCCGCGGGAGCAGCGCCTACGGGAGCTTGGCAAAGCACGATTTCTTCACCCTTGTATTTCGTTATGTAGATTGGGTAAATTTTCGTTGCACTGACGAACTCGGATACCTTCTGTGTTTCCGTCTTGCTTGCGTATTCGTCTATATACTCACCGAGAAAAGCAAAAACGCATTTCTTCGGGAGCTTGAAATCTATTTTTTCGTGAGTGGGGTTAATGACCGCAGTTTTCTCGGTATCAAACTCCAAAATCGGTATTACATTTTTTGCAATGCTCATTACTATACTCCTTTGAATTGGAGATTCATAATTTTACTCCAAATCAATCCAATACCTTTGTTCTGTTTTTCCGTTTTCCATTCGTTCCGTTTCTAATATACCACCATTATTTATGATAGATTTCACAGAACCAACATTGTCCTTATCGCATACCATCAAGACTTTTTTGATCCCAAATTTTTTACATTCATCTAAGGCAAGTCCAATCATTCGGGTAGCGTATCCTTTTCTTCTTTCAGACGGTCTAATGCCATCTCCAATATGACCTCCGTGTGCCAGAAGATGCTCATTTAGGTAATGCCTGATATTTACAGCGCCTACAATTATGTTTCGCTCCGTATCCAGACAGAAAAACGTCGAGTCAGGGACTAATCCATCCTTGGGGTCGCTTATATCTAAATTATCCAAATAGTAATCAAAATCTTCGTAGCTGTTTTTGAAAATAGCATACGGCGAACGATTGGTTTCATTTTTACTGTTATAATCCGTCCACTCCTTGAGCATATCTATAATTTGTGTTTTGTACTCGTAACTACCTTTTATCAACTTTATCGACATATAGAATGTGACACCTCACCTTGTTATTCTCGTCTGAATTTGTTTGTTAGGAATTATATCACACTTTCGTTTGTAAGTCAAGCAATTCAAAATTTCTCAAACGTGTAAAATCCGATTGACATATAAGACCAAAAGTATTATAATATGACTGTAAACTATAAAATTCGGCATCAGCCAAAGGAGAGATCATGAAATACTATCACATGAACGTGGCAGGGCTTGAGCGCGACCTGCCCATCTGCCCTGTGACCGACACACTTTATATTGCAGGTTTCGTTATCGTTGGTGACGCGGAGCTGTCCGCAGCCTGCGCCGCAGAGCTGCTCAAAAAAGCTCCCGAATACGACTACATACTTACTGCCGAGGCAAAGGGAATCCCGCTTGCACACGAAATGGCGCGTCAGAGAGGCGACAGTCGCTACGTGACCGCAAGAAAGAAGAAAAAGGCTTACATGACGGGCGTTTTCGAGGTTAACGTAAACTCCATTACCACCGCGGGCGAGCAGAAGCTTTATCTTGACAAGGCTGAAGCCGAAATGATGAAAGGGAAGAGAATTCTCATAGTTGACGACGTAATTTCCACGGGCGAATCCTTAACTGCTCTTGAAAAGCTTGCACAAGCAACGGGGGGCGAGGTTGTTGGCAAGATGGCGATCTTGGCCGAGGGTGACGCCAAGAACAGGAAAGACATAATTTATCTTGAAAATCTGCCCCTTTTCAACGCAAACGGAGAGATCATTGGCTGATTTTCTCTTCCGAAACTTTAAACTATCCAATTTAATTAAAAATTCTTGGGCTCAATTATGCAAATCAACGAAAAATAAGATTGGGCGGAAAAAATAAAAATTTATGTTGAAAAAAGCGCGTCGTTTATGATATAATAATGTCGTAAAATAAAATATCTTTTCGGAGGGACTTATGAAGGAATCACTTTACGGAGAACTTAGTGTCATCGGCATGAAGGGCTGTGAGCAGTTTGCTGCTCAGGTTGACTCGTATCTTAAGGAATGGAGAAACCACGGCGGCAGCGATGATGCTTCCTTCCTCGTTGACGTTAACTGCCCCAGATTCGGCTCGGGCGAAGCAAAGGGCGTTATCACCAAATCTCTGAGAGGTCACGACGTTTATATCATCTGCGATCCTTTCAACTACGGCGTTACTTACAAGATGTACGGTCAGACCGTACCCATGAGTCCCGACGACCATTTCTGCGATATTAAGCGTATTCTCGGCGCTATTGCAGGTAAGGCAAGACGCGTGTCTCTTATCATGCCTATGCTCTACGAGGGCAGACAGCACAAGAGATCCGGAAGAGAATCCCTTGACTGCGCGACTGCACTTCAGGATCTGGAGGCTATGGGCGTAACCAATATTCTTACCTTCGATGCTCACGACCCCAGAGTTCAGTACGCTATCCCTCTGTGCGGATTTGAAAATATCCATCCCACTTACCAGATGATAAAGGCACTGGTAAAGCAGGTTCCCGACATTTCCCTTGATAAAGAAGACCTCCTTATCATCTCTCCCGACGAGGGTGCTATGGGCCGTTGCATGTACTATTCCTCGGTCCTCGGTCTTGACATCGGTATGTTCTACAAGCGCCGCAACTATTCTATCGTCGTTGACGGCAGAAACCCTATCGAGGCTCACGAGTACCTGGGTAACGACGTAAACGGCAAGGACGTTATCATTATTGACGACATGATCGCATCGGGCGAGTCTATTATCGACGTTGCCATGAAGATCAAGGAAAAGGGTGCAAAGAGAATCTTCGTGTTCGAGACGTTCGGTCTCTTTACGGCAGGTCTTGAAAAGTTCGACCGTGCATATGAGGACGGACTGTTCAACAAGATATTTACAACAAACCTTGTTTACCGCACTCCCGACCTTCTTTCCAGACCCTGGTACGCAGAGGTCAATATGTGCAAGTACGTTTCCTACATTATCGATACTCTTAACCACGACGAGAGCATCAGCGGACTGCTTGCTCCATACAACCGTATCAACGCGCTTCTTGAACGCCACAAGAAGGAAAGAGCAACACAGCTTTCCATGCAGTTTGAAAATAACTAAATAAAAAAGCCCCGTCAGACTTGACGGGGCTTTTTTATTTACTTTTGATGACGGATAAAACCGAGCATCTTTGCTGCTTCCATAACAAGCAGGGGAACGAAGATCAGCCCAACGCCGATCAGATATTGCTGCCAGGAGAGGTAGCGGAGGCTGAATATATCCTGAACACCGGGGACGAATAGAACGAATACCATAAGCGCGGTGGAAGCCAGCGCAGCCAAATTCAGATTCTTGTTGGTGAAAGGACCGATCTTAAAAATGGAATGTTCGGTTCTCATGTTGTAAGCCTGAACTATCTGGCAAAGTGCAAGAACCATGAATGCAAGGGTCTGACCGCCGATGAGGTTCCATTCATGTGCGCCGTCAAGGAGCACTCCGTCAAACATGTGTGCAAGCTCAAGACCCGTGCCGACCCAGAAGGCGGTAAGAGTCAAAAGCGCGAACATAACGCCCTGAATTGCAACGCGTACACCAAGACCGCCTGCGAAAATCCCCTCGGATTTGGGCTTGGGCTTTCTGTCCATTACGTCCTTTTCCACCGCTTCCATACCAAGAGCTATCGCGGGCAGGGAGTCTGTCACGAGGTTTATCCATAGAAGCTGCATGGAAAGCAGGGGAGATGTGTGCCACATTAACATTGCAAAGAATACCGTAAATACCTCTCCGATATTTGTGCTGAGCAGGAATGCCACGACCTTTTTGATGTTTGCGTAGATCCCGCGTCCCTCGCGGACTGCGTCAACGATAGTTGCAAAATTGTCGTCGGTAAGGGTCATGT
Organism: Eubacteriales bacterium; assembly: GCA_045651985.1. Classification (GTDB taxonomy): domain Bacteria; phylum Bacillota; class Clostridia; order Oscillospirales; family CAG-272; genus SIG710. Next base: position 10,054 of record JAZRTK010000002.1, on the reverse strand, counting down.
CGGACGCGCCTTTGGCGACGTCGGTGCCGGTGATACCCATGGCACAGCCGATATCGGCAGCCTTCAGTGCGGGTGCGTCGTTTACGCCGTCGCCCGTCATTGAAACCACCTGATTTTTTCTCTGCCAAGCCTTGACTATTCTTATCTTGTTTTCGGGTGAAACTCTGGCGTAGACCGAGATACTTTCGACTTGCGCGTCAAGCTCCTCTTCGGTCATTTTATCAAGCTCCGCGCCTGTGATCGCGCGGTCTCCGTCACATAGAATTCCAAGCTCGCGCGCGATAGCGGCGGCTGTCACCACGTGGTCGCCCGTTATCATAACGACCTTGATTCCCGCGCGGCGGCAGATGGCGACCGCGTCCTTTGCCTCGGGTCTGGGCGGGTCGATCATTCCGACAAGACCCATAAAGGTGAGTCCGTTTTCAAGCTCGTCGGATGTAGGAATTTCGGGAACGCTGTCAATTTCCTTGTAAGCCACGGCAAGCACGCGGAGCGCGTCCTCGCTCATGGAGTCGGTAAATTTGCGTCCTGCTTCGATGTCACCGGCGACGCAGCGGGAAGCCATAACGTCAAACGCGCCTTTGACGATAACTATATTCTTGCCGTCAATTTTATTGACGGTGGTCATAAGCTTTCTGTCAGAATCGAAAGGTATCTCCGCGAGACGGGGATATTTTTCGTTCAAAGTATCCTTTGCCATGCCGTTTTTGTAAGCGGCAAGAACGATAGCAGTCTCAGTGGGGTCGCCGATGTGCTGCTCGCCGTCCTCATTTACGATGACAGATCCGTCACAGCAGAGCGTGCCGTACATGAGAAGCTTTCTTATCTGTTCGGAGTTGTCGCGCCCGATGCTTTCCGTATCATTTTCGCCGTCCGCGTAAGCCTTTACCAAGGTCATACGGTTCTGGGTTAGCGTACCCGTTTTATCCGAGCAGATTACCGAAGCGCCGCCCAGAGTTTCAACTGCGGGGAGCTTGCGGATAAGCGCGTTCTTTTTTACCATGCGCTGAACGCCGATAGAAAGAACGATAGTAACGATAGCGGGAAGACCCTCGGGAATAGCGGATACTGCCAAGGAGACCGAAGTCATGAAGATGTGCAGGACGGGGATCTTATTTAGCAGACCCACAACGAAGATAACTGCACAAGCCGCCAAAGCCATAATACCCAGGATCTTGCCAAGCTGAGCAAGCTTCTGCTGTAAGGGCGTCTGCCCCTCCTCCTCGTTGTCAAGCAGATTTGCGATCTTGCCCATTTCGGTGTCCATACCTGTAGCGGTAACGACCGCCAAGGCTGTGCCGTATGTCACGGAGCAGCCCGAATAGACCATGTTGTGACGGTCGCCCAAAGGCGCGTTTTCGTTGACATCTGCCGCCGCGTCTTTTTCGGAGGGAACGGATTCACCCGTCAGCGCCGACTCCTCGGACTTGAGACCTGCGGAACGGATAAGACGTGCGTCGGCGGGGATAAAATCGCCCGCTTCCAACTTGATAATGTCGCCGGGCACGAGCTCTGCGGCATCAATTATCATTTCACGTCCGTCGCGTATAACGCGAGCGTGAGGTGCGGACATATTTTTCAGCGCGTCGAGAGCCCTTTCCGCCTTGCCTTCCTGATATACGCCCATTACGGCGTTCAGAATGACGATAAGCAGAATGAGCGCGGGCTCAAAGAGCTCGCCCCAGTTTTTCTCAACGCAAATGACGGTAAACGAAACGATCGCCGCCGCGATGAGAATAAGGATCATTACGTCCTTGAACTGGTCCGCAAAACGCGCCAAAAGCGTCTTCTTTTTCTTTTCCTTTAACCTGTTCGGACCGAATTCTTTCTGCCTCGCCCCAATGACGTCGGCAGTCAGTCCGCTTTGCTCATTTGTGTTAAGAGCAGATAAAACTTCTTCGATTTTTTTGTTGTAAGGTGTCAATTTTTTCCTCCTAAAAGAAAATGTATACACAATATATACGAGAAATGTTAACTCGGTATAAACAAAACAAAAAAATATATATAAATAACCCTTTTGACCTTGACATACGAGGCAAAATACATTAAAATAATGTGAAGAGAAGTGCGCAAAAACACCGAGGCGTTTTTGCGTGGACCATAAATGAAGGCAGGTATTTCTATGAATCCCAAACTCAAAGAAAAGGTGTCGGAATCGCTTTCCGCAGTACTGCCCATAACCGTTATCGTTCTCATAGTCAGTCTGTTCGTCGACTTTGATATAAGTATGGTAATGATGTTCTTGGTGGGCGCGCTCATGCTCATATTCGGCATGGGCTTTTTCCAGCTTGGCGCGGAAATGTCGATGACGCCCTTGGGAGAGGGGATCGGCGCACAGCTTTCAAGGTCAAAGAGCGCTTGGATAATGTCATTTGTGGCATTTCTTATGGGAGTGATCATCACCATTTCCGAGCCCGACCTTCAGGTTCTTGCTCAACAGGTGTCTGCTATCCCCAACATGGTTCTTATCATGACGGTGGCAGTGGGCGTTGGTGTGTTCCTTGCGGTTGCGGTCATCAGAATTCTTTTCAAAATAAAGCTTTCGACACTTTTGGCTGTTTTATACTCGCTCCTTATAGTTTTTTCCTTCTTTATTCCAAAGGAGTTTACCGCCGTGGCGTTTGACTCGGGAGGAGTTACGACGGGTCCCATGACCGTGCCTTTTATCATGGCTTTGGGCGTGGGTCTTGCTTCCGCCCGCAGCGATAAGGATTCCTCTGACGACAGCTTCGGTCTTGTTGCCATGTCAAGTATCGGTCCTATTTTGACCGTGCTCGTTCTCGGTCTTCTTTATAACCCCGATAAAGTAGAGGAGACTATCACCGAGAGCTTCAAGCTCGAAAGCACCACCGAGATCGCAAAAACCTTTGCACACAACCTTCCCAAGTATGCGGAGGAGGTGTTGGTGTCCCTTGCGCCTATCCTTGCGGTGTTCCTCATTTTCCAAGTGTTCTGGAGAAAATTTTCAAAGCGTGACGTAAACCGTATCGCGGTAGGTCTCGTTTATACATACGTTGGACTTGTTCTTTTCCTTTGCGGCGTAAACGTTGGTTTTGCGCCTCTGGGAAACCTTTTCGGCGGTCAGATGGCAGAGCAGTATAAGTGGGCGCTTCTTCCCATCGGCGCACTTATCGGATACTTTATTGTAAAGGCAGAGCCTGCCATTCAGGTACTTAATCACCAGGTGGACACGGTCACAAATGGAGCAATTTCGGCGCATGCTATGAACCGCTGTATGTCTATCGGCGTTTCGGTCAGTGTGGCGCTGGCAATGCTCAGGATTCTGCTTCATATTCCGATCCTATACATACTTATCCCCGGCTATGTAATAGCTCTCGTTCTGACCCGATTCGTGCCGAAAATTTTCGTAGGTATTGCATTTGACTCGGGCGGAGTTGCCAGCGGTCCTATGACCAGCACGTTCCTGCTTCCTTTGAGTGCGGGTGCTTGTAAGGCTCTTGGGGGCAATATTATGACCGAGGCTTTCGGCGTCGTTTCATTGGTTGCTCTGACCCCTCTTATCGCTATTCAGATAATGGGTGTGGTCTATCAGCTCAAGACCCGCAGACTTGAAAGAGCGTCGGCGGCAGAGATGATACCTGCGGACAGCGACGAGATCGTAATCTTTGAGGAGGCGTAATATGGAACTGAAAAAAGCAGCCTACCGAATTTTAATGCTTATAACCACTCCAAAGCAGGTCGAAAAGACCATGGAGATCTTTGGCAGTGAGAAAATAGCTCTCAAGTATCAGATGAGCGCAGAGGGAACGGCAACAAGCGAAATAATGGATACCTTGGGTCTCGGCAGCACCGAGAAAACGGTGGTATTCAGCATTATGCCGCGAAACGTGGCGACAGACGTGCTTACGAGACTGCAGGGTATATTGAAATTCGGAAAAGTAAACAGCGGAATCGCATTCACCATTCCCCTGGAGGGGAGCACCAAGCTCGTTTCCCGTATTCTTGAAAAGATGGATCAGGAACACGAGAACGGAAAGGAAGATATTACAATGTCAGATTCAAAATATTCAGTTATAGCAGCCATAGTTGACCGCGGATACAGCACCGAGGTCATGACTGCAGCGCGCGAGGCGGGCGCCTCGGGCGGAAGTGTTATTCACAGCAGACATATCTCGGACGGTAACGTCAGCACACATTTTGGATTCAGTGCAAACGAGGATAAGGAGATCGTTTTGATCGTTGCGGAGGAAGACAGCAGAGCCGATATCATGACAAAGATCAGCGAGCGTTGCGGAATCCACAGCGAGGCAAAGGGAACGGTGCTTTCGCTTCCCATTGAGTCCGTGGTCGGACTTTCCGTAAAAGAGTAACAGCACACGTAAGGTCGGCAGGTGTCCCTGCCGACCTTGATTTTTGTTAAATCCCTTGACAAATATGTTAAATATAGTGTATAATAAACAAAAAAATAAAAGGAGGATTGATCGAATATTATGAACGAAGGCGACAGTAGTGGTGATGGAAACCGAGATAATTCGATCTTGTATTGTCAAATGGAGTAGGGTAAGCTAAACCGAGGGCAATATAAAAATCAAATTATTTCAAACAGAGAAAGGATTTCATCATTATGGATTCTCCCATAGGATTTCTGATATTATTACAAATTATTCTGATCGCTCTTAACGCAATTTTTGCGTGCGCTGAAATTGCGGTGCTTTCAATGAGTGAAACGAAGCTGGAGCAGCTGGTCGAAAAGGGGGATAAGAGAGCAAAGAGACTCCACCGTCTGACCCGCGACTCCGCAAAGTTTTTAGCTACAATACAGGTCGCTATCACACTGTCGGGATTTCTCGGCTCGGCGTTTGCTGCGGATAACTTCTCCGAGCCTTTGGTAAATTGGCTTATCGGCCTTGGCGTTCCCGAATCCTATAAGGGTACGCTCGACGCACTCTCGGTAGTTGTTATCACACTTATCCTGTCATATTTTACGCTGGTTTTCGGCGAGCTCGTTCCCAAAAGACTTGCAATGAAAAAATCCGAGAGCATCGCCATGACGATCTCGGGTATCGTAAGCTTTATTTCGGTAGTATTCAAGCCCGTCGTATGGTTCCTGTCTATCTCCACCAACGTCGTACTCAGAATTTTTGGCGTTGATCCCAAGGAGGACGAGGAGGACGTAAGCGAGGACAGTATTCGAATGATGGTAGACGCGGGAAGCGAAAAGGGAACTATCGATCACCAGGAAAAGGAATTCATTCAAAACGTGTTCGAGTTCAATGATATAACCGCGGGCGACGTGGCTATCCACAGAACCGACGTTTCTGTGCTTAATCTGGACGATGAAGACAGTGCGTGGGCAGAAGAAATACATAAAACACGTCATACGAAATACCCTGTTGCCGACGGATCCACCGACAACATCGTGGGAATCCTTAACGCAAAGGATTATTTCCGTCTGGATAACAGAACGCGTGAAAACGTCATGCGCGAGGCGGTCACAGAGCCCTATTTCGTTCCCGAAAACCTGAAAGCCGACGTGCTCTTTAAGAATATGAAGGCGACCCGCAATTCAATGGCGGTGGTCCTTGACGAGTACGGAGGAATGGAAGGTATCGTAACTCTTTTCGACCTGGTCGAGCAGCTGGTAGGCGAGCTTGAGGCGGAGCCCGAGGAAAGCAAGTCTGACGAGCCCTGCATCGAAAAGATCGGAGATGACGAGTGGCGTCTGTACGGCAATGTTCAGCTTATTGATTTCACCGAGGAAACGGGCGTTGAGCTTGATACCGAGGACACGGATACCATAACAGGTCTCGCATTCGGTGCTATGGGATATATTCCCGAGGACGGAAACGAGGAGATCACGGTTGAGCTTGATCGTATAATCATTAAAATTACAAGCGTTTGTGCGCACCTGATAGAGGAGGCTACGATAACGCTGAAAAAAGAAGAAGACGAAGCTCAGGACGAGTAAAGAAAGTCCGCCCGATTCTGTGTCGGGTGGACTTTTTGACAAAAGTCACGGAAGGCTTAAACCAACTTTTAAAAGGAAAAAGATATGATTGATTTTTTGAAAAAACAGTCGCCTGCAAGAATAATCGCCGCAGGATTCGTGTCGGTCATTCTGCTGGGATCGCTGCTTCTCATGATGCCGTTCAGTGTGCGAGAGGGCGTTGACATAAGTTATATAGACGCCCTTTACACCTCCGCAAGTGCCGTTTGCGTAACGGGACTTGTTGTGGTGGACACAGGCATGGCGTTCAGCGCCGTCGGACAGACCATAATCGCTATCCTTATCCAGATAGGCGGTCTTGGCGTTGCCGCGGTGGGTGCGGGAATAATTATTGCCATGCACAAAAAGCTGGATATCAAGGGAAGAACGCTTATCCGCGAGGCGTCAAATATAGGAATGGGCAACGGTATTCTGAGATTTATCAGAATCATGTTCATTATGACTTTGATATTTGAGCTGATCGGTACGGGGCTGAGCTTTATAGTTTTTTCACGGGACTATCCGCCCCTTGAAGCATTGGGGCACAGCATTTTCCATTCGATCGCCGCATTCAATAACGCAGGCTTTGACAATCTGGGGCTTTCGGGCGACCTTTACAGTAACGTAAATCTCATTCCTTACGCCGACAACGTTCTTTTGAGCCTCACCACCTGCGGACTTATTATATTCGGCGGTATCGGATTTCTTGTAATTCACGAGGTTGCACAAAAACACTTTAGGTGGAAGAAATTTTCGATGCAGACCAAGGTGGTGCTTTCAACGTCGGCGGTGCTTTTGGCAACGGGAACTCTGTTTATGAAGCTTACCCAGGACGTTTCCTGGCTTGAGGCGTTCTTTATCAGCGTTTCTACCCGAACTGCGGGATTTTCCACCCACGACGCAGCGGGTATTACCAATGCGGGTCTGGTCATCATGATGTTTTTCATGTTCGTCGGTGCATCTCCCGGATCTACGGGCGGCGGTGTCAAGACTACCAGCCTGTTCGTTATTTTGCAGGGCATAAAGTCTGCGGCGACAAATAAAAGCGAGAAGGCATTCAAATATTCGCTTCCGTCTGACGCTTTCAGAAAAGCGGCAATTATCGCGTTTCTTGGAGTGGGCATTATTCTCATGGGGACGGTGCTTATGCTCATCATGGATCCTCAGCTTTCTCTGCGGGACGCTGCCTTTGAGATGGTAAGTGCCTTTGGCACGGTAGGTCTTTCGACGGGCATTACTCCAACGCTTTCCGCGGGCAGTAAGATACTGTCTGTTATAATTATGTATATAGGCCGTCTCGGACCGCTTACTGTGGCAACTCTTTGGTATTTTAACAAGGGCGAGCGTGTAAGCTATCCGCAGGGGAATATCGCTATCGGATAAGGGCAAATGAAAGGAAACTGATATGTTTAAGAAGAACAAAAAGGAAAAGAAAATATACGGAATAATCGGCATAGGCCGCTTTGGATATGCGCTTGCTGCCGAGCTTGCGGCGTCAGGGGCAGACCTTATCGTAATTGATAGGGACGAGGAGAAGATAAGAGAGCTTCGGGAGTACACCGAAAACGCCTTCGTGGTAAAGAATCTTGAGAAAAACACCCTTCTTGAAACGGGAATACAGAACTGCGACATGGTGGTGCTTTGCATAGGCGAGCATATTGACACATCTATTCTGACGACTCTTAATCTTGTGAGTCTCGGTATTCCCAAGGTCATAGCAAAGGCGACCAGCAACGAGCACGGAATGATACTTGAAAAGCTGGGCGCGGAGGTGGTGTATCCCGAGCGCGACATGGCAGAAAGACTTGCGCACCGCATTGAGGCGACTACAGTTCTCGACTACATCCAGCTCAGCGAGAAGCTGAATATTTCAAAGCTTATGGTGTCGGACGCACTGGTCGGCAAGACCGTGCAGGAGACTAACCTGAGAGGTCGGTTTGGGGTTAATATTATCGCCATTGAAAACGGTAGCAGCTTGTGCGAAAGCGTTCGCCCCGACTACGTATTCAAAAATGACGATATACTTTTCGTTTCGGGCTCAAAGGATGGTCTTGACCGACTGAGCGACTGGTCGGAATAAAAAGAAGGCAAAAATATGACACAAAAACTTTACGATACAGACAGCCATCTCTATGAATTTGCGGCTAAAGTCCTTGCCTGTGAGAAGACCGATAACGGATATGCCGTTGTCCTCGACAGAACAGCCTTTTTCCCCGAGGGCGGCGGTCAGCCCGCTGACACGGGTAAGATAGGCGATTCTGTGGTGACGGACGTTCAGATATACGACGAAATTTTCCACTACACCGACTCACCTCTTGAGGTGGGTAGGGAATACCGCTGTGCCCTTGACGCAGAAAAGCGCTTCCGCCGTATGCAGAACCATACGGGCGAGCATATTCTGTCGGGCATTGTGTATAAGCTGTATGGATATAACAACGTGGGCTTCCACATGGGAAGCGAGGATATAACCGTCGATTACAGCGGACCTTTGACGCATGAGCAGATAGCCGAAGTAGAGCGCCTTTGCAACGTGGCGGTGAGTCAAAATTTGAAAATAACTGCAGTTTACCCCGCACCTGCGGAACTTTCGAAAATGAAGTACCGCTCAAAGCTTGACCTGACCGAAAACGTTCGTATTGTCACGGTCGAGGGCTACGACGCCTGCGCCTGCTGTGCGCCTCACGTTTCACGCACCGGCGAGATAGGAATTATCAAGCTTCTCGACAGCGAAAAGAACAAGGGCGGTACAAGAATACACCTGCTTTGCGGCTTTGATGCTCTGGACGACTACAACGCCCGATACCATATGATAGCCGAGACGGCAAAATCCCTGTCAATCAAGCAAAACGACGTAAGAAACGCAGTTTTACGCATGGAAAAGGAGATAGCCGACCTTAAATTCAAAATGTACGGCTTGCGCCGAGCGCTTATTGCGTATAAGACCGCCGAGATCCCCGAAACCCACGGAAATATCTGCTTTTTCGAGGAGGAGCTGAACCGAAACGACATGCGAGAGATCATGAATCGCGGTATGGAAAAGTGCGGCGGAGCCAGCATGGTCTTCTGCGGCTCGGACGAGACGGGTTACACCTTCGTTGCGGGCAGTAAAAACCTTGACATGACCGAAATTGCCGCATCTCTGCGCTCCAATTTCGGTGCGAAGGGCGGCGGGTCTAACGAGATGATACAGGGAAGTGTCAACGCCACCCAAGCGCAAATAAGAGAATTTTTCAGAGCTTGATCCGTCAGGCTCTGTTTTTTTCCAAATAAATTGTAAACTTTTTTTGTTTTTTGTTAATATGTGTAGACAATCGAATAAAAATATGGTATACTACCATAGTATGCGGATATAATATATTCTTTATATTTTTATACGTGTTTGTTAAAATAATAACAATAATAACGGAGGTTTCAAAACAATGAAAAAGAAATTGACAACGGTTACCTTCAAGGGTACAAAGGAGCAGGAAGAGAAGCTTCTTGCTATTGTTGCCAAGTACAAGGACATGCAGGGAAATCTGATGCCCATTCTTCAGGAGGCTCAGGAGATCTACGGCTATCTTCCTATTGAGATCCAGAAGATAATCGCTGCGGAGACGGGAATTCCCATGGAAGAGATCTACGGAACGGTTTCCTTCTACTCCCAGTTCAAGCTTAATCCCGACGGAGAGATCGCTGTTGCAGTCTGCCTGGGTACAGCTTGCTATGTAAAGGGCTCGGGCGACATCATTGAGGAGTTCTCAAAGCAGCTCAACCTTCCCGTTGGCAGCACAAGCCCCGACGGAAAGTACTCTCTTGAGGCTACAAGATGCATCGGCGCTTGCGGTCTTGCACCCGTACTTACGGTCAACGGCGACGTTTACGGCCGCCTTACTACAAAGGACGTTGCAGGGATCCTTGCAAAGTACTGCTGATCCGACTTAACTTGAAAGGTGCTGAAAACTCATGAAGATTTCAAAGGTTGCCGAAATACTTGACGCCCAAATAGTTGCTTGCCGCGACTTTTCGGAGCATGAGGTCTGTTCCGCTTGCGGTTCGGATATGATGAGCGACGTTCTTGCTTTCGTGAGGGACCAGGCGGTTCTTCTCACAGGTCTTGTGAACTCG
>JAZRTK010000001.1:0-5357 GCA_045651985.1 Eubacteriales bacterium | reverse complement strand
TGAGCTTGCTGTAGACCGCTACGGCGTGTACCTTGCGCCCACCCGCGCAGATGAAGAAAAAAATTGGGACGTTCCCTGCGAGGTGACAGTGCGCAATAACGGCTTTGAGACAAGGACTGCTGCCGTCAAGGTCGAGCTTGTTAATTCCATGGGTCAGACGGTGGCAGAAATGTCGGGCGAATGTGAAATTGCGCCCCGCCATAAGACGGCTCTGAATCTTTTAGCACGGGTAAATGACCCCGAGCTCTGGAATCCCAACCATCCCAACCTTTACACGGCGAAGACCACCGTGTCCTGGGAGGATAAGACCGACACGGCAGAGACTGTTTTCGGTTTCAGAACACTTGATTACACCGCAGATCGCGGTCTGTTTATAAACGGTTTTCCCGTTTATCTCAACGGCGTTTGCGGACACGGAGATTTCGGCCTTACGGGCAAGGCTGTTCCCGATAACATTATCCGCCATAAGGTCCGCCTGCTCAAGGAAATGGGCGTAAATGCGTACCGTTGTTCCCATTACCCTCAGTCTGAGGAGATGATGGACGAGTTTGACCGCCGCGGCATCATGGTAATGGACGAGACCCGTTGGTTCAGCAGCGGAGCAGACGAGCTTGAACAGCTGCGAACACTCATCAAGCGTGATCGAAACCACCCCTGTGTCATCATGTGGTCGGCGGGCAACGAGGAGCCTATGTTTGTCAGACCCGAGGGTGGTAGAATACTTCGCACAATGAAGGCGGAAATCCTGAAGCTTGACCGCACCCGTCCCGTGATGGTGGCAAACGACAAAACTCCCGACAAGAGTACCGTTTATGAGGACAGCGACATTATTGGAATCAATTATAATCTCAATATTTACGACAAGGTTCGCGAGCAGTACCCCAATAGAGCCTTTGTTTCCACCGAATGCTGTGCGACGGGCACCACACGCGGCTGGTACTATCCCGACAGCCCCGAAAACGGCTATATCAATGCGTATGACAAGGACACGAACAACTGGTTCAGAGGCAGAGAAAACACCTGGAAGGAGCTTGTCGCAAAGCCTTGGGTTATCGGCGGATTCCAGTGGATAGCCTTTGAGCACAGAGGCGAGACCGTATGGCCCCGAATCTGCTCTCAGTCGGGCGCGATCGACCTGTTCCTGCAGAAAAAGGACGCGTTCTATCAGAATCAGTCATTTTGGAGCCGTGACCCCATGGTGCACATTCTGCCGCACTGGAATCTCAGCGGCAGAGAGGGCGAGAAGATACCCGTATGGGCATATTCCAACTGCACGGACGTGGAGCTTTTCGTTGACGGCGAGAGCTACGGCAAAAAGTCGCTGAATTCCTTTGACCACGCAGAATGGGAGGTAGAATACCGCCCCGGAAAGCTGGAGGTCGTAGGCTATATCTGCTCCGAAAAGGTTGCGTACGACAGGGTTGAGACCACGGGCAAGCCTGTTGCGCTCAAGCTCCGTGCCGAAAACCTGCCCGACGTTCACGTGGGCAAGGGCGATATTGCACTCTTTACCTGCTACTGCGTTGACTGCGAGGGCCGTGTAGTTCCCGATGCATCGCCTTTTATTCGCTTTAACTGCAACGGCTTGGGTCAGATCGTTGGAACGGGCTCGGACGTGTCCGACCATAATCCTGTAAATCTCCCCGCGAGACAGATGCGCGCGGGCGCCGTGACGATTGCCGTGCGCGTGGGCGACGATGAAGGTAAATTGGTGCTTTACGCCAATGCCGACGGACTTGACGGAACTCGAATTGAAATTGATATAACCAAATAAAAAATAGCGGAATCATTTAAAGGATTCCGCTTCTTTTATTTTTGAACCGTAAGACTGCTTCGCAGACGGTACTCATAAACATGATTTCGATGGATATTGCCATGGCGTAAATAAGAGTCGTAAGACCTTGGGAGGCGAATTTTTTCCGGAGACCCTTGGTAGCGTACTGCATGGTAACGTAAAGAGACTTTCCCGACACGAGAGGAAGAATGGCGATCACGATAAAGAGGGGGGGGGACAGCGGAGCACCCTTGCGAGTATCTCGGCGCCTGCGGTCAGCAGGCGGCCGCCGATCTCAAGTATCATTTCAAGAATTTTCAGATCTGATGTTATCATCTGATGTCTCCATACATATCATACTTGAAAAATCAAAACAGACCCTGTTGAGGGGTCTGTCTTAATTTGCAACACTTCGGCGGAGAATTACCGCTTGTGATTCCATCTGACGCCACCTTTCTTCAAAAAGCTTCATGTCAACGGTGACGGGATTTTTTTTCAGAGGGTCGCAGATGTAAACTTCTTGTTTATCCATGTCGTAGCCGGTGACGACAACGCAGTGCAAGGGGTATTTCCAATACAGCTTTTCGCCGTCTATGTTCCAGGGACTCTTTACGTAGGTGTCGGCAAATTCCATGGTTATCCAGGTGACTGCAGAGTGCCCCTGGGAGAGCTGATAGTAAAGTTCCTTTACGTCGTAGCCCGTCAGGTCGTAGGCACGGTAAAAGGAATCAAATTCGTAGAGATAATTGTTTGCTGTTTTTACGATAACGGGTGCATAACAGCCGTAGGCACGGCCACCGTGGCGGGGATTTCCTACGTTTGACTCGTAAAAGCTGGTCTTTCCAACCTCGCCCTGGGGCAGGAAGTTGTCTGCAAGGTAGGTGTGAGAGACAGTGTGCCCAACGGAATTTAGCAAAATTGCAAGGGAAGTGACCTCGCAGCCCTCGGGAAGCTCGGGTTTTTGCAGAATGACCGTTGCCTCATTTTGTACCGAGGTTTTCAGATTGGCGTATTTTTCGCCGAGAGGAATTTTTGCTTTTAGAGTAATGCCGTCAAAATCCCTGTTGCTTACGACACCGTCGAATTTCCATTCTACGTTAACGTCCACCACAGTTTCCTCGCCGTAAGAGCAGGGCACGTGGGTGTAGACTGTACATATAAAATTTCGAGTGAACTCGGAGCTTCTGTAATCGTATTTGTGCGAGGAGAAATTGACTGTCTTTCCCGCAACTGTAAACGTGCCGTCAAAGCTGTCCGCGACTATGTATTCGTGACCTATTGAAAGGTGAGCCGCCAAGCGGACGGAATCCGCACCTTCCTCACGGGTTGCCACGTAGTCGACGTATATGTTGAGCGGCGTTCCCGTGGCACTCTGAAGCTGACCGGTCAGTTCAAAAGCGCAGGGCTTTTCGTCGGGATTTTGCACCAAGCCGTACTCCTCGTCGGGGACGGGTGAATACTCACCCGGGATAACCGAAAGATCCTTTGGGTCGGGCGGGATAGGCTCGGTCTCGGGGGCTGTAGTATAGGGCTCTGTGTCCGTCACTGCCAAAACGGGTGCCTCGGGCTCGTTGCAGGACACGAGTAAAAGCGTAAGCGATAAAAGGAGACAGGCAAAAAATCTCTTTGTTTTCATTATTGTCTCCTTTCATAAATTTAAGTGGGTCGGAATTAAAATTCCGACCCACTTATGGTATCATATTTTGCGAATTTTGTCAAGGTTAGATTAAATTATTTGTAATAAGAGAACAGGGAGAGATTTTTTGTGAAAAATATTGACAAAAAGAGCAAAGCGTGATATAATAACAAAAATTGAGTTGGGGCAGATGGTCAACGCAATTTAAGAGCAAAATAGGTCTCTGAAATTACCTTCATTTGAAAGGTAGTGTTGTTGCGCATTTTTCTGCCTTTCGGAAAGTGGGAATGTTATGAAAATGACGATCGACAATGCAATTCTGAATAACAGCCAGCTGCTTTCCATAAGTGTCTCTAAAGCTTATGAGGGCGGCGTTTTTTCTCCTATTTTCTCCACCGACGGCAAATACGTTATTTTTCCCGGTCTTTGTGATGTCCACGTGCATCTCAGAGAGCCGGGATTTTCTTATAAAGAAACCATAAAGACGGGTACACAGGCGGCGGCAAAGGGTGGTTACAGTATAGTTTGCTCAATGCCAAACCTCAATCCCGTGCCCGACAGTGCCGAGAATCTGCGAAAGCAGCTTGAAATTATCGAGAGGGACGCTTGCATAAACGTTATTCCTTACGGCTCTATAACCAAGCGCCAGCAGGGTGAGAGCCTTTCGGATATGGCGGATATGGCAGAAAATGTGTGCGCCTTTTCTGACGATGGCCGCGGCGTTCAGAGCGACGGCATGATGCGCTCCGCCATGCTTGAAGCCAAGCGCTTAGGAAAGATGATAGTTGCTCACTGCGAGGTAAATTCCTTGCTCGATGGCGGATATATTCATAAGGGAGAGTACGCCGCAAAGCATGGTCACAGAGGAATTTGCAGTGCCAGTGAATACGAGCAGATAAAAAGAGACATCGAGCTGGTCGAGGAAACGGGTGTTTCCTACCACGTCTGCCACATATCCTGCCGCGAGAGCGTTGAAATAATACGTCAAGCTAAAAAGCGCGGGGTTGATATTACCTGCGAAACCGGCCCTCACTATCTGGTGCTCTGCGACACAGACCTGCAGGAAAGCGGCAATTTTAAGATGAATCCGCCCTTGCGAAGCGCTGACGACAGAGACGCGCTCATTGAGGGAATAATCGACGGCACTATCGATATGATAGCCACTGACCACGCGCCGCACTCTGCCGAGGAAAAGTCCCGCGGACTTGAAAAGAGCGCGTTTGGGATCGTGGGTATCGAAACGGCATTCTCGGTAATGTATACCCATCTGGTAAAAACGGGTAAAATTACCATGGAGCGCCTGTGCGAGCTTATGTGTACAGCTCCGAGAGAACGCTTCGGATTTAAATATGACAACAGCTTTTCCGTGTTCGAGCTTGATGCCCCTTACACGGTAGACCCCGAAAAATTCACTTCCATGGGACGAAGTACGCCCTTTGCGGGAGTCGAGCTTTACGGTCGCTGCGTTCTGAACGTGATCGACGGAAAGACCGTATACTCCGAACTTTGATAATAATTTTTAACATATAAACGTACAAAGGAGAAAAGAAAAATGCCAAAGAGACAGGATTTGAAGAAGGTAATGGTAATAGGCTCGGGTCCTATCGTTATCGGACAGGCGGCAGAGTTCGACTATGCGGGAACTCAGGCATGCCTTGCGCTAAAGGAAGAAGGCTATGAGGTAATCCTCGCCAATTCCAACCCCGCGACTATCATGACCGACACCACCATCGCCGACAAGATATACATGGAGCCTTTGACTCTTGAATACCTGGCAAAGATCATTCGTTACGAGCGTCCTGACGCTATCGTTCCCGGTATCGGAGGTCAGACAGGTCTGAACCTTGCTATCCAGCTTGAAAGAAAGGGCGTTTTGCGCGAGTGCCGCGTTGAGCTGCTCGGAACTTCCAGCAAGAGTATCGAGCGCGCCGAGGACAGAGAACTGTT